>NZ_CP030117.1:4877500-5177500 GCF_001039275.2 Brevibacillus brevis | reverse complement strand
AGGAGATAGCGGCTCGTGCAACGTTTATGATTCTGAACTATCCGAATAATCCGGTTTCCGCGGTCGCTACCCTTGCCTTTTTTGAAGAGGTCGTGGTTTTTGCCAAGCGGTTTGACATTATTGTGGTTCATGATTTGGCCTATTCGGAGATGGTGTTTGACGGCTACCAAGCGCCGAGCTTTTTGCAAGTGCCAGGAGCGAAGGAAGTGGGAATTGAATGTAACTCGTTTTCCAAGAGCTTCAACATGGCAGGTTGCCGGATCGCTTACGTTGTAGGAAATGCAGACATCATCAAGCCGCTTGCGATTGTGAAATCCAATATCGATTACGGTGTCTTTTTGCCTGTACAGCAAATGGCCATTGAGGCTTTGCGAAAGGATCGGGAATCGGGTGGGAAAAACACGGTTGCGCCTGTCTATCAGGAACGGCGTGATGTGTTGCTGGGGGCATTGGCAAAGGCAGGGTGGAGCATTCCATCTCCAAAGGCGACCATGTTCGTCTGGGCAGCAGTACCGAATGGTTGGACGTCACGAGAGTTTGCCTTTGCTTTACTGGAGAAAGCCGGAGTCGTGGTCGTTCCGGGAAGTGCCTTCGGTGAAGAAGGAGAAGGGTATGTTCGAATTGCTCTCGTCCAACCTCCCGAGATCCTTTTAGAGGCTGTGGCTGCCATCGATCAATCCGGGATTCTTCACATGGAAGCAAGCGTGTAGCGGTTGAAGTTAAAATAGAGGGGATGAGCTTTCATGCGTTTGCGCGAAGAAATGCCTGACTTTCCTGGGATTACGGAGTGGATCAACGGGCAGGTAACCAAAGCTGATTTAGTTGGAAGTCCAGTCTTGGTGCATATTTGGTCCGTCAGTTGTTACATGTGCAAGGAATCAATGCCAAGCATGAACGAATGGCGAGATCAATACGCTGCTAACGGTTTGAAGGTCATTGGAATTCATATCCCTCAATCGGAAAAAGATACAGACATCGAGATGATCAAGAAGGCGATTGCAGAACAACATTTGACACACCCTATTGCAATCGATAATGATAGAGAGACAGTCGATGCATTCCAGAATGAATACGTCCCCGCTTTTTATTTGTTTGACGAGGCTCTTCAGTTACGTCATTTTCAGGCAGGAGAGAAGGGGCTCCAACTGGTAAAAAAACGCTTGTTCAGAATTTTGGGGATCGAAGAGGAATCCTAGAATGTTCGTCTAATTATGTATGTGTAATGGATTGTACCCGATAGGAGGATATGTAAACGATGGAATTCCCGAAAAATCTACGTTACAGTGAAGAGCATGAGTGGGTGCGAGTAGAAGGAAACAAGGCGTACATCGGAATCACTTCTTTTGCTCAATCAGAGCTGGGTGACATCGTGTTTGTCGAGTTGCCTGAGGTAGGCGCGACAATCCAACAGGATGAGCCGTTTGGCAGCGTGGAATCGGTAAAAACCGTTTCTGAACTGTACGCTCCTGTAACTGGTAAAGTAGTAGAAGTAAATGGCGAACTGGAAGATGCACCTGAACTGGTTAACTCCTCGCCATACGAGCAAGCATGGATGATCGTCGTCGAATTGTCTGATACGGCTGAGTTGGACAAGCTGATGGATGCAGACAAATACGAAGCGATGGTAAAAGAATAGGAAACAAAAAAGCCGGGGCTTTTGTGCTCCGGCTTTTCTTTATTGCTGGACGGACTACTCCAGCTTGAATGTTCGTACTGCATCATTAAGCTCTTCTGCCATTTTCGCCAGCATTGTTGCAGCCGAAGAGATTTCCTCCATGGAAGCGGTTTGTTCTTCCGCTGCTGCTGCAACCGTTTGAGAGTTGCCGGCTGATTGTTCTGCGATTTGTGTAATATGGGTAATGGCGGATACAATCGTTTGCATTTGCTGACTGATCTTGCTCATTTCCGTTGTCACTTCATTCATGCGGACGAGCAGCTCCGATGTGGAGCCAGTAATTTGCTCAAAAGCATTTCCTGTTGAGCGAACGAGAGTCATGCCTTCTCCCAAAATAGAAGAGCCATGATTCATTGCCGCGATCGCTGAGCCTGTATCCTGCTGAATCACGGTAACGATGTGACTGACCTGCTCGGCGGCTGAGCTCGACTGCTCAGCCAGTTTGCGCACCTCGTCGGCTACAACTGCAAAGCCTCGTCCTTGTTCTCCGGCGCGAGCCGCTTCAATAGCGGCGTTCAGAGCAAGCAGGTTGGTTTGATTGGCGATCGTCGTGATGAGTGAGATCATTTCTCCAATCTCTTGGGAGCGTTGGCCTAGCGTATTGACAATGGTAGAAGTCTTGGCCATTTGACTATGGATTACATTCATGTGCTCGACTGTTTTGGCTGCCATCTGATTGCCATCTGTGGCTTGGCGGTTCGCTTCTTGTGTAGAGAGATTTACATCCTCAATGCCTTTTTCCATCTCTTCGATGTGTACGGCAATCTCGTTGATGACTTCATAGCCTTGAACAGTCGCATCCACTTGCTGCTCCGTACCGTAGGCAATTTCTTGAACGGATTGTGCGATTTGCTCTGTTGCTTTGCTCGTCTGTTCCGCACTTGCCATCAATTGCTCAGACGTAGCAGCGACCTGCTGAGCGTTGAAGCTGACTTGACCCAGCGTTTCGCACAAGGTTGCCGTCATGGAGTTGAAGCGATTTGCCATAACCCCCATCTCGTCGGCAGTCTGAATATCCATGGAAGCGGTAAAATCGCCATTGGAGAGGGCATGCGCCAGCTGGTTGGCGCGATCGATTTGTTTGGTCAAGTATTTGCTGAAGTAATAAATGACAGCAATCATGATCAACAGACCGATCAGACTCACCATACAAAGCTCAAAGAACAAGTCGTAGAGTGGATCGGCAATTTCCTTTTCTGGCATCACGAGAGCGATTGTCCAGTTTGTATCACCTAACTCTTGAAAGTAAACACGATTGATCCCGTTTTCATCGTTAAACGTCTTCATTCCTGACTTCTCTTCTAGAAGAGAAGGACCTATTGCTGCCAAGGAAGCATTATCGTCAGATTGAACGGAATGATTCATCAGCTTGTCTGCTTGAGGATGAGCGAGGTATCTCCCTTTTTGATCCACCAAAAAGGCCCAGCCCGTTTCACCTACTTTTGTACTGGAGACGAGCTTTTCCACGTCAGTGAGTGTAATATCGTCTGTGGCTACACCCAGAAGCTTTTTATCCGGCGTGTAAAAAGGAGCGACTACCGTCACCATGGAGACCTTGGAAACCTCGTCAAAGTACGGCTCGGAATAATCGGTTTCCTTCTTGGTCGAAATACCGACCTTGTACCAGTCTTGATTTGGATAGTTATAGGAATCGCTGCTGTACTCAGCTGTAATGGTAACCTTGCCGTCGGTCTTTGCCCCGTAAGTAGCAACGAGTTTCTTGTTCGGGTCAAAAGCGTAAGGTTCCATGAAAATTCCCATTCCAACCGTCGTATCATTAATAAGAACAGTTTTGGACAGCAGGGAATTTAACTGCTCCAGCGAATGTGTAACAGGACCCATCTCAATAAAGCGAGCCATACTCAGCGTTACCTTGCTATGGGCTTCCAGTTGCTTTTCCACATTACTGCCGACCATATCTAGTTGATAATTCATTTTGTCCTCAATTTCCCGATTGAGTTGGTCGACAGAGAACCAGAAACCGATACCCACGACGAGCAAAAGAGTCAAAATAATGACAGGCAGGGTAATGGTCAGTGTTCGAGCACGAAGACTTTTGAAACGAAACATGGAACCGCTCTCCTTTTGAAGTTTTGCTAAAATGATTATTATTCCTTATTATCGGATAGATTAAGACTATCTTGTATGATGGATTTAGGCAAACGAGGGAAAATATTCATACTAATCAGAAAATGTTGCAGGGATCTAAGTAAATCGAGTAAAATGGATAAACCAAATCTTTATGCGATTTCCTTCATTGGTATCATTTGCGGGTGGAGTGTTAGTGGGCAAATAGGCTACAATGCGGATACAGACAAAGTTTCGACCAAAAAACGGACATGGACGTTTCATTTGGCGAATAGGGAGGGAGACTATATGAGTTTTTGTTGTGGTGCTGGAATGGTAGGTTCCGTAGGCTCAGTCCGTCATTATAAAACGCTTGTACACAATGTCCCGATCATGTTTTGTCCTGTATGTGACAGAATTGAGGTTCATCCCGGTATTGAGGGAGAATACGAAATTTTAGTAGAATATGCTCAGGGAGATCAGGCTCCAGAAGTGGATTTTGCTGACTTTGTGAGTGTTGACAATACATCCGAGTTGTTTGAGAATTGTACCATGACGGATGAAGCGGCCAGCTTCGCCGAAGTATTAAAGCAGCAGATCGATATTTCACTTGATCTGCTCGGGGTCGCCAAGGAGTTACAGGATGACGACTGGCGGGAAGCATTGATGATTCGTTTAAGACGGTTAAGCGAGCGATTGAAGCAGTACAATAAAAGAAAAGCTAATGTCGCACAAGAACGCATGACCTGAGTTGACGTGGGAGGCAGTGTGAATGTTTCATTTGAAAGCCGTTCACCACATCGCATTGAACTGTAGTGATGTGGTGAAGGTAGCTCGTTTTTTTAAGGACATTTTGGAAGTCCCTATCCCGGAAGAGAATATGACGGAAGGAGCACCTGTCTACTTTCAAATTGGCACATACACACGGATCGGTCTTCATCCTCATGGCGGGGAAGCTGGGAAAGGCGGCGTAGGGCAGGTCGATCATCTCGCCTTCTCTGTGCAGAGCCGAGCCGAGCTGGACTATCTGGTCGATAAGCTGGAGGCAGAGAATATTTGCTATCGTGGCCCAATTACACAGCCTACTAGCTATAATTTGTATTTTGAGACACCCGATGGTCACCACCTTGAGGTGCGACTCGATAAAGACGAGTTCGATGAGTAGTGTTTCCGAAAAGCATCTGCGTAAAGCGGATGCTTTTTGTTTTTGCCATCTTACTGCTGTGGTGCTGAAAAAGGTTGTGGATGATCTTCCTAAGTTTTAAGAGGTGGGACGAACACACAAAACCTGGTGAGAAGAAAAAGCACAGGGCTCGTAGACCTTGACAACGCCTTCCCAGTCGGAACGTAAAAAAGGGGACCCGGTTGTCGAACACTTCTTCCCTGAGAAACGTCCGCCCGTAGGGTGGCTTTGGCTCGACGGTCCCCTTTTTTAAGTGGAGACGACCAGTCAATCCCCCTTGTTGGCGTGTCAGAGTCGAAGAGAACTGTGCTTTTTCTTCTCCTCCACTATGCTGACTCAAACGGCCTTTCTAACAATGTCGAGAAAAAGATGCTCCCCCTGACAACAGCCGACAGCGCCTCTCATTCCTCGCCAAAGGATTCGACCTGACAGGCCACGAACCCAATTGGGAAGAGAGGGGTGGCGTGCAGATGATCGGAATGGGCAGACTGTTTTTTGAACTGGGCGAGCGACTGCAAGGAAAAGCACACTTGCGATTCATAACAGCAGGATGGGAGCGCAGAATCAGAATTGTAGTGGATGATTCACCGTCACAGTGGCAATTGACAATAGCAAAAGGCGTTGCATCCTGGGAGGTATGGACAGAAGAGCAGCCTGCCGATCTGATCATCAGGGGAGAGGAAAAACAAATGCACATGCTATTCGGCGGCGATGAGCTCGTCTATGCTCTCGCCAAAGAAAAGGTGCAAATAGTAGGGCCATTGCGCGACCAATTGAAGCTCGATGCCATTTTGCGACTGACCTGTCGGTGAACTGTCTATTGGGCAGTGTGATATAATAGGAAGAAACGGTTTTGGAGGAGGCGCTTTGATGTCTACTGTAATGTCGTTGCAACAGACGGTTGCCGCACGTAAAGATGCTATTGCCGAAACATTCCGTCATCTGCATGAGAATCCGGAGATAAGCTGGAAGGAAGTAGAAACGACTCGCTATTTGGCGGAACGCATGCGTGCCTTGGGACTGCGTGTCACGACTTTTGACGATTGTACAGGATTAGTAGCTGAATGGGGCGAAGGGAAGCCAGTTGTTGGCTTGCGAACAGATATCGATGCTCTCTGGCAAGAAGTCAACGGGGAATGGCGCGCGAATCATTCCTGCGGTCATGACGCCCATATGACGCTGATCGTGGAAACGGTAGAAGCATTGGTTGCCGCTGGATATCAACCCCCGGGAACATTAAAAGTATTGTTCCAACCAGCAGAAGAAAAAGGAACGGGAGCATTGAAGCTGGTGGAGAAGGGTGTCGTCGATGACATTGATTATTTGTACGGTGTTCACCTAAGACCGATTCAGGAGATGGCACATGGAACGGCTGGACCTGCTATCTACAACGGAGCGGCCATGTTTCTCTACGGGGAAATCACAGGAGTTGCTGCGCACGGAGCGAGACCGCATCTCGGGATCAATGCGATAGAAGTAGCGGGAGCGATTATTTCTGGACTCGGACATATACATATCAATCCAATGGTGCCTGCCACCGTCAAAATGACCATGCTGCAAGCCGGGGGAGAGAGCTACAACATTATTCCGGACAAGGCGCGTTTTGCTCTCGATCTGCGAGCACAGACCAATCAGGCGATGGATGACCTGGTGAATCGAGTTCGTCAAATGATCGACGGAGTTGCAGAGTCTTTTCAGGCACGTATAGAGGTAGAGGCCGGGTCACGCATGGTAGCGGCAGAGGTCGATGAGCAAGCGAAGGCATTTATGGAGGGTGCGATCGTAGATGTGCTCGGTCAAGAGAATTTGCGTGCGGCGCCTGTCAGTCCGGGAGCGGAGGATTTCCACTACTATACGGTGGAGCGTCCTCATATCAAGGCGACGATGCTGGCTCTTGGATGTGATTTGGTGCCAGGGCTGCATCATCCGCTGATGCATTTTGACCGCTCTGCATTGGAAAAAGGTGTGGCGATTTTGTGTCAAACAGTCGTAAAAACGTTTGAAAATACGTAAATCTTTATGCCTTGTGAGAGCAACACTAAGAGAGTAAACTCTTGGTGTTGCTCTTTTTGTGGGGAAAATGTCCCTGCGTACCCCACGGATAGCCGATAGACTGATTGGTTTGTGGACAAAATACTGCTGTTGGGGAATAATACGCATGAGGAGGGTTATTCACACATTATCCATAAGAGATTATAAAATTATGTAGCTTATTTAGCTAAATGTGATATACTAATTACAAATCGAGCGACAATTAGAAAGTCACAATAAATGATACACATTTTGGGAAGGAGATCGTTCACACATGGAAACCAATACGGTTCAAAAGCTTACTGACATTCTTGGAGCTACGAAAGTGTATCATAACTTGCCTGTAGCTAATCTTGTTGAGATGGCAGTGAAGCGTGGCGAAGGGATTTTGACCGATAAGGGGGCGCTCAATGCGCTAACAGGGAAGTTTACCGGCCGTTCGCCAAAGGACAAATTTGTGGTGGACGAAGCTTCCGTACACGATAAAATCAACTGGGGTCCGGTTAACCAACCTATCAGTACCGAAAAATTCCAAGCACTTCAACAAGACGTGCTCCAATACTTACAATCAAAAGATGAACTGTTTGTCTTTGATGGCTTTGCAGGGGCAGATACAACCTATCGTCTGCCAATCCGCGTAGTGAACGAATTCGCTTGGCACAACCTGTTCGCACGTCAGTTGTTCATCCGTCCGTCCGAAGAAGAACTGGCTGCGCACGAATCAGAATTCACGGTTATTTATGCCCCTAATTTCAAGGCCAATCCTGCGGTACACGGCACGAACTCCGAGACATTCATCGTATTGAGCTTTGAGCAAAAGACAGTCTTGATCGGTGGCACTGAGTATGCTGGCGAAATGAAAAAGTCGATCTTCAGCGTAATGAACATGCTGCTTCCAGAGCGCAACGTACTTTCGATGCACTGCTCTGCGAACGTAGGGAAAGACGGAGACGTTGCCCTGTTCTTCGGATTGTCCGGTACAGGAAAAACAACGCTGTCTGCTGACCCGGATCGTTTCCTGATCGGTGACGATGAGCACGGCTGGTCTGACAATGGCGTGTTCAATATCGAAGGCGGATGCTATGCAAAATGCGTCAAGCTGTCTGAAGAAGGCGAACCGCAAATCTGGAAAGCAATCCAGTTCGGTACTGTACTTGAAAATGTAGACGTAAACGAAGCGACTCGTGTAGCAGACTACGATAGCACCAAATATACAGAGAATACACGCGCTGCGTATCCAGTGGAAGCAATTCCGGGTGCTGTGATTCCGGGCGTGGGCGGGCAACCAAATGTCATCGTCTTTTTGACAGCCGATTCGTTCGGTGTATTGCCTCCAATCTCCAAGCTGAATAAAGAGCAAGCCATGTATCACTTCCTGTCTGGCTACACCAGCAAAATGGCCGGTACAGAGCGTGGCGTAACTGCTCCGCAAACAGAGTTTTCTACTTGCTTCGGATCTCCATTCTTGCCACTGCATCCAGTAGTATATGCAGAAATGCTCGGTAAGAAGATTGACGAGCGCAAGGTTCAAGTATACCTGGTGAACACTGGTTGGACTGGTGGCCCGGTAGGCGTTGGGCAACGTATGAAGCTGTCCTACACACGTGCGATGGTAACAGCAGCATTGAACGGTGAGCTGGAAAAAGTAGACTATGTAGCTGACGAGATTTTCGGGGTACAAGTACCGACTTCTTGCCCGAACGTTCCTGCTGAAGTTCTGCAACCACGCAATACATGGGCAAACAAGGAAGATTATGACAAGCAAGCGTCTGATTTGGCTGCACGCTTCATTGAGAACTTCGAGAAGAAATTCCCGAATGCAGCAGACATTGCAACTGCGGGTCCAAAAGTAAAGTAATCGTATACGAAAGAAACGGGTAGACAATGGGTCTATCCGTTTTTTCTTCGTGATAAATATAAAAAACCGTCAGCGTGTGACTGACGGCCTTGGATAGGACATTTACTCGCTGGCATCGAAAAGTTTCGAAGTATTGACTGGTACAACTTTTCCATTTGACTGACGGAAAAGAGTCAGGTAAGCTTCCGAAGGGAGCCCTTCAATAGTGTGATAGCGATACATAACGAGAGACTCCTGCTCACTCGTTCCTGTCAGATTGACATAACCTTTGGACACGACTTCTTTCTCAGGAGAGCAATCGTACAAGCTACCTTTTACGTTCGAAGGGTCACAAGGAAGCGGTAATGTTTCTTTGGCCTGTTGGATAATTGCTTCTGGAATGGAGCTGCCATCAGTAGTCCCGCCGGTGCTACGGCTATTACAGAGAAACGGACAGTTTTGTTATCCCATTCCTGCTTAATGCCGAGTGCATTGGCAACAGTCGCTACAGGTGCATAGACGTTTCCATTATATATGAGTGGTTCTGCTTTCGTTTTGACGACCTGGTCATTGACTATCAATTTAATGTTGGAGAAGCGGGCAGATATTTTCTCTGTACCTGTTTTTGCGAAGACTGTTGTGGCACCTACGAGTAGTAAGACAGTAGCTAGTCCAATTGCGAGTTTCTTGTTACTCTTTTTCAACCTGATCCATCCCTCTCCAGTTATCCAGTGGTGTTTTTTTACAAAAAGTACCTGGAGTTTAGACGGGAAATGTATGTCAAAAAGTTACAAAGGGAAAAATGCAGCGGAGGCAAGAATATTTAGGAAGGATTCATGCGCAAAAACGGACTTTCTAAATATAATGATATAAAAAATACAGATATGTTTCATTCCTTGATTTATAATTATTCTTATTATAAGATAGTTATTGAGAATGGATTGAGAATTTACCAACTCACTTTTGACGTGTATGGAGGGAATTCAGATGACAGCAGTACCGCATTTGCAAATAAAAAACCTTCGCGCCAAGATCGAGGACAAAGAGATCCTCAAAGGCCTGAATTTGGAGATCAAGGGCGGCGAAGTGCACGCGATCATGGGACCTAATGGTACCGGTAAATCGACATTGGCATCCACGCTGATGGGTCACCCAAAATATGAGGTAACCGATGGCGAAGTGCTGATCAATGACGAAGACTTGTTGGAAATGGCTGTAGACGAGCGCGCACGTGCAGGTCTGTTCCTGGCGATGCAATACCCGTCCGAAATCAGCGGTGTAACCAACTCTGACTTCCTGCGTTCCGCGATCAACGCACGCCGTGGCGAAGGAAACGAAATCTCCTTGATGAAATTCATCCGTGAGATGGACAAAAAGATGAACACGCTGGAAATGGATGAGTCTTTCTCCCACCGTTACCTGAACGAAGGTTTCTCCGGCGGTGAGAAAAAGCGTAACGAGATTCTGCAAATGATGCTCTTGGAGCCAAGCATCTGTATTTTGGATGAAATCGACTCCGGTTTGGACATCGACGCATTGAAAATCGTTGCAGCTGGTGTAAACGAAATGCGCTCCGCAGACCGCGGATTCTTGATTATTACGCACTACCAGCGTTTGCTGAACTATGTAAAGCCTGACTTCGTACACGTCATGATGCAAGGTCGTATCGTGAAGTCCGGTGGTCCTGAGCTGGCTGAACGCCTGGAGGCAGAAGGCTACGACTGGATCAAGGAAGAGCTCGGCATCGAGGACGAAACCGTAAACGCCAACGTGTAGGATGAAGGAGGCAGCAGTGAAATGAGTGTGGATGTACAGCTACGCTTCGATTCCGAGGCGATCACCCAGTACTCCAAAGCTAATCAGGAGCCTGCCTGGTTCCTGGAAAAGCGCCTCGCTGGACTGAAGGCGGCGGGAGAGCTGACGCTCCCTGCCTTGGAGAAAACGAAGATTGATAAATGGAATACCGTTGATTTCGATCCGTTCCAAACCACTGCGAAGGTGGCAGCGGCGAATGAACTCAGCGATTTGGTAAAAGCACAAATCGATGTCGACAGCGTGAAAAACCTGTTGGTACAAAAAAATGCTTCTACCGTTTTTCAAGCAGTATCCGATGAGCTGAAGGCACAAGGCGTGATCTTCACGACCTTTGCTGATGCACTGCAAACACATGGCGATCTCGTGCAAAAGTATTTGCTGAACGTTATCGCACTTGATGAGCACAAGCTGACTGCTCTGCATACTGCAGTAGTGAATGGTGGCGTATTCCTCTACGTTCCGAAAAACGTGGAAGTAGATGTTCCACTGCAAGCTGTGTATGAAATCGCAGGCGACAACGCTCTGTTGGCTCCACATGTTTTGATCGTGGCAGAAGCGAACAGCAAAGTAACCTACGTGGATACATATGTATCTGGCGAAGGCAAAAGCATGGTTGCGAACAGCCTAGTTGAAGTATATGTAGGCGCGGGCGCATCTGTGCAAGTAGCTTCTGTACGTTCTCTGTCTGTAGACGTTCACGACTACAGCTTCCGTCGTGCAACTGTTGAGCGCGATGGAAAAATGGAATGGATTTTGGGTGAGATGAACGATGGCAACACTGTTGCTAACAACACCACCATCCTGAAGGGAACTGCTTCGATCGCAGAGACCAAATCCATTTCTGTAGGTACTGGTTCCCAACGCCAAAATCTCACTTCCCAAGTTCAGCATATCGGCACGCACACGGAGTCTGACATGGTGAGCAAGGCTGTTATGACGGATGAAGCAGTGAGTATCCTAAACGGTATCACGAAAATCGAAAAAGGCGCTGAAAAGGCAAACGGCGTACAGGCGGAAAACATCCTGATGCTGAGCGATAAATCTCGCGGTGATGCCAACCCGATCCTGTTGATCGACGAGGATGACGTTAAAGCGGGTCACGCAGCTTCGGTAGGACGTTTTAGTGAAGAGTCTATCTTCTACTTGATGTCTCGTGGTATTTCCCGTCAAGGCGCAGAACGTCTGATCATTCTCGGCTTCCTGGAGCCAGTTGTCGCTGAGATTCCAGTAGAAGAAGTGAAAAACAGACTCCGTCAAGCGCTTGAAAGGAAGTTAGGCTAATGAACGCCAAGGAGCTTCGGAAATATTTTCCCATCCTACACCAGGAAGTAAACGGACATCCGCTCGTTTATTTGGATAATGGTGCAACCTCTCAAAAACCGATTCAGGTTATTGAGGCGATGGATAAATACTACAGGGAGTATAACTCCAATGTGCACCGTGGCGTGCACACCTTGGGTAACATAGCGACAGATGGGTACGAGGGCGCGCGTGAAAAAGTTCGCGCCTTCATCAACGCCCGTGAAGCCGCAGAAATCGTCTTTACGCGTGGAACGACCTCTGCTTGTAATACGGTAGCGTACGGCTATGCTCGCATGTTCCTCAAGCCGGGAGATGAAATCGTGACCACATTGGTGGAGCATCACGCCAATTTCATTCCTTGGCAGCAGGCAGCCAAGGCGACCGGAGCGACTTTTAAGTTCATTCCGCTGGCAGAGGACGGCACCGTTACTCTGGAAGCGGTCAAGGAAACGATTACAGATAATACCAAACTCGTTGCCATTCACCATGTTTCCAACGTATTGGGGGATACTACTCCAATCAAGGAAATTGCTCAAATCGCCCATCAGCATGGCGCACTTTTGTTCGTTGACGGAGCGCAGGGTGCTCCACACAAGAAAATCGACGTCCAGGATTTGGATTGCGATTTTTATACGTTTTCAGCGCATAAGATGGCTGGCCCGACAGGCGTAGGTGTTCTGTACGGCAAGCGTGAGGTGCTGGAGCGTGTGGAGCCGATGGAGTTCGGCGGAGAAATGATCGACTACGTGGATATGTACGATTCCACGTGGAAGGAGCTTCCTTGGAAATTTGAAGGAGGAACTCCGATCATCGCAGGAGCTATCGGATTGGGAGCAGCAATCGACTTTTTGGAAGAGATCGGAATGGACAATATCGAGCGTCATGAAAAACATCTCGTCAAGTACGCGATGGAACAAATGCGCGAGATCGAAGGATTGAAGATTTACGGCCCACAGCAGGACCGCAGCTGTTTAATTACATTCAACCTGGATACAGTACATCCGCATGACCTGGCGACGGTGCTGGACAGTTACGGAATCGCAGTTCGTGCCGGTCATCACTGCGCACAACCGCTGATGCGTTGGCTGAATGTGACGGCTACCGCTCGGGCAAGCTTCTACCTGTACAACACAGAAGAAGAAGTAGATGTGCTGATCGCGGGCTTGAAGAAGACGAAGGAGTATTTCGGCAATGTCTTCTCTTGATGATTTATACCGCCGCGTCATTATGGATCACTACCAGAAACCGCGTAACCGCGGCAAACTGGAAGAATCCGATGGACTCATTGTGAATTTGAATAACCCGACCTGTGGCGACAGCATCTCGCTCTCCTTGAAAGTGGAGGATGGCAAAGTGGTTGACGCGAAGTTCCTCGGTGAAGGCTGCTCAATCAGTATGTCATCTGCATCCATGATGACGGATGCTGTCAAAGGCAAGCCAGTAGCAGAAGCACTGGAGCTGTCGCAAAAATTCTCCGATATGATGCAAGGCAAAGAAATCGATGACTCGATTGATCTTGGTGATATCGAAGCCTTGTCTGGCGTAGCCAAGTTCCCAGCGCGAATCAAGTGCGCGACATTGGCTTGGAAAGCATTGGAGCAAGGTGTCAAACAGGCGGAGCAGGAATAGTGATGGGTAAGGGACATGAACAAGAAGGAGTGAGCAACGATGGCTGTTAAAGGCCCAGAAATACAGGAGTATCAGTACGGCTTTCACGATAAGGACGTTTCTGTATTCCGTACCAAAAAGGGTTTAACTCGCGAGATCGTCGAAGAAATTTCGAAGATCAAGGATGAGCCAGCATGGATGCTGGAATTCCGTCTAAAAGCATTGGACATCTTCAACAGCATGCCGATGCCAAAATGGGGCGGCGATCTGGACGACCTCGATTTTGACAGCATCACCTACTACGTAAAGCCTTCTGAAAAGCAAGGCCGTAGCTGGGATGAGGTGCCAGAAGAAATCAAGGCAACCTTTGACAAGCTGGGTATTCCAGAAGCAGAGCAGAAGTTCCTCGCAGGTGTATCTGCTCAGTATGAGTCTGAGGTAGTTTACCACAACATGCAGGAAGACCTGGAAAAGCTGGGCGTTCTCTTCTGCGACATGGACTCCGCAGTTAAACTGCACCCAGAAATCGTGAAAGAATACTTCGCGACAGTGATTCCTCCAGCAGACAACAAGTTTGCTGCACTGAACTCGGCAGTATGGTCCGGTGGTTCCTTCATTTACGTTCCAAAAGGCGTAAAAGTAGAAACTCCACTGCAAGCATACTTCCGCATCAACTCCGAGAACATGGGTCAATTCGAGCGTACGCTGATCATCGCCGATGAAGATTCCTTCGTTCACTATGTAGAGGGCTGTACAGCTCCAATCTACAGCACGGATTCCTTGCACTCCGCTGTTGTAGAAATCATCGTAAAAGAACGCGCTCGTTGCCGTTACACCACGATCCAAAACTGGTCCAACAACGTATACAACCTCGTTACCAAACGTGCGGTTGCTTACGCGGATGCGAACATGGAATGGATCGATGGTAACATCGGTTCCAAGCTGACGATGAAATACCCAGCTGTTATCATGAAAGGACCTCGCGCGAAAGGTACCGTTCTTTCCATTGCAGTAGCAGGAAAAGGACAACACCAAGACGCAGGTGCGAAAATGATTCACCTGGCGCCTGATTGCACATCGACGATCATTTCCAAGTCGATTTCCCGTGATGGCGGAAAAGTAACCTACCGTGGTCTGTCGCAGTTTGGACGCAAGTCGGAAGGCTCCAAGTCCAACATCAAGTGCGATACGCTGATTCTGGATAAACTGTCCACATCCGACACGATCCCGTACAACGAGATCATGAACGACAGCATCACGCTTGAGCACGAAGCGACTGTATCCAAGGTATCCGAGGATCAACTCTTCTACCTGATGAGCCGCGGCTTGTCAGAAGCAGAAGCAACTGAGATGATCGTAATGGGCTTCATCGAGCCATTTACAAAAGAATTGCCGATGGAGTATGCGGTAGAGATGAACCGTCTCATTAAGTTCGAGATGGAGGGAAGCATTGGTTAACCCTTGCGCCACAAGGGTTGCAAGCTTCCGAATATGGTTTTGCCCACAATTTGCCCACATTTTAGCTGGGCATGTATTTCACATAAAGTGAAAGGGCGTCATCTTCAAATTTCTTTGTAACGTGTAAATACGTGTCTGCGGTGACTTTCACGCTTGCGTGTCCAAGTCGCTCAGACACGTATTTTATATTCACACCAGCTTCAAGCAAATGGACAGCATGGGAATGTCTAAGGGCGTGAGGCGATAGTATAGGGAGATCAGCTCGCTTACAAATCGCTTTAAAGTAATCACGAACTACGTTGGTACGGAGCCAGCGGCCGTCATGTTGGTGGAAGATAATGTTGTCTTTGGTAGGTTTGTAGTTCTTATACATCAGGCAAACCTCTTTTTGGTTGATCCTGTGCCGTTTCATTAGTTTTAATGTGATTTCGTCTAACTTGATGGTCCTTTCACTGTTTTTGGATTTTGGCGTTGATAGATAGGGCTGCGAATTCAAGGGGTATACAAGAGTCTTACTTTTCGTTAATGTTTTTGCATCAAAGTCAAGGTCATCCCAAGTCAGAGCAAGCGTTTCACCGATACGAAGCCCGGTACGTGCCATCAGCGTGAAAAAGGCGTAGTATTGGATGGAGTGTTGATATTTCGCATTTTTCATTGGGGTATTTACACATTCCAAGAACCTTTCCAGTTGATCTCGTGTAAAGTAAGCCACCTTGCTTGACTTGTCCACTTGCTTTGGGATCTTGATCTTTTGAACAGGATTTTCCCGTAAAACTCGAAACTCGTGGACGGCGTCATTCATAGCTGTACTGAATATGCTGTGAATCCGTCGGACTGTGCCTTACTGGAGAGTATAGGTGATCGGTTTCACATTGGGCCTTTTATATATCTCCAGCCAATCGTCGAAAAAGTTATCAACCCTTTCGCTTCCGTTCTCAGCAAAACCGAAAAGGTTGATCTTTGATTCCTCTTTAGTTGCTGCAAGTTGTGCCTCTTTCTTCGTTTTAAATCCTCCCTTTGTTTTCTCTTTATATGTTCCAGTTTGCCTGTCGGTTTCTGTTGTCGCGTACATGGTGGCTGAAGGATTCGTGGATGCAGAGCGTATCAAGAATGATGTAGGAGATTCGGTCGGGACGTCAGAAAAAAGCCAATAACTACAACAGCCCTCCTTCCGGTTAACGGGGGAGGGCATTTTCTGTTCTTAGGAACGAGAGATCGATGCGTCCCTTTCGTCATTACAGGAGGCCCATAGTGATTCTGTAAATTCTTTTGTTGGTATATATGGTTCAGATACGAGTGGAATTCTTGTTACTTTACTTGTCTCGTCATCAAGAGCAGCAAGATCTTCAACTCCGACTTGACAAAGAGAGGTTTTTCCTAATGCAAGAATTGCAACCTTCATTTCTTCCACAAATGATGTAAAGAAGTTCTTTAAATATATTGCTGCTTCTTGTTCATTAAATTCTTCCGTTAAGCTCCCCGGATAAAAAAGAAGTTCTGTAGGAGGTTCCCAGGGAACTGCCTTTGTTACTTGATCATGTGTCATTGCCCATAGAATGGCCGTCCCCATGTAAACACCGTCAGCACCTAATGCAAGTGCTTTCAGGCAATCAGATGGGGTGAAAAATCCTCCACCACCTAAAAGGGTAATTTGTTCCTTCACTTGACGTTTTTCCAGGTATTGCACAGCTCGTGATAAGGCGTATATGGTGGGAAGTCCAAAATCATCTTCTAAGATGGGGGGGCTGCCCTTGTACCCTGCCTGTCCTCCATCAATGCTGATAAAATCGACCCCTGAAAAAATGGCAACCTCCAAATCCGCTTCCATTTTTGCGCTTGCACATATTTTAACTCCAATAGGCACTCCATCAGTGAGGGTACGGAGTTTATCGACTAACTTGCGAAGATCTTGAGGTTTTTGAATTTCCTCATGTCTTGAAGGGATCACTACATAATCTTCGTTTTGCAACTTCATGATTTTACGTGCTCTTCCCTGAATGTACTCAGCAGGCGTGAAATTGGCGGCACCTGCAGTAGCTCCTTGTCCCATTCGAATTTCAATGGCATCTGCTTGTCTGAGAATATTCGGTTCTTTTGACCATTCCCCCGAGTGGTATTGAACGATCAAATATTTGGCATTTTGTCTCTCTTCAGGTAGAAATCCGCCTTCACCCGTGTTCGTTAACGTGCCGACCGCAGATGTTCCTTTTGCAATAGCTATCTTCGCTTTTTCTGAGACTCCAACTCCATAACCCATCCCCCCTGCCATGATGGGGATTTCTAACGACAAAGGTTTTTTAGCCTTAGGTCCAATGGTAATATGCATATCTACTTCTACAAACTCTGGAGCTGGTAAGACTGCCAATTGAGCAGGTGAAAAAATAAGTCCGTCGAAATTAAGAAATTTACGAGGACTCCCAAACGGTCTTTCAATTACATCTCCTTCCGAGGACCTCAAGCTATTTTCTATGACTGTTCTTGGAGGGACACGCGTCAAAGCAGTTACCATTTCCCAAATATTTTCGGGGTAACGTTCATTCATCAGTCTTTTCGTGAAACGACCAACGATCCATTGTATCAGCGGCCTAGAAAAAGCAAGGATGAGAACTCCTGAAAATACAATAGCAATCAATGCTCCCATAAATGATCCGATCAAAAAGGTCATCCATTTAGTCACCTATTACATTTCCCCTTCGATAAAGCATCGTAACACATATATACTGATAAAAAATATTCTGCTCGTGGAATCTTGTTCCTATGCTTCTTCGTGTAAGAGGCAGAAGCAAGCTCTCTAAGATATTTTAGTTTTCTCCACTAATGTTTTAGTTATCAACTCTGTTTCATAAGATAGGATTATCAGCGTCGGCACAGTCACAGGACACCAACGGTAGTCGAACTATACATCAAGACAAGGCGAACCCGCGGCGGCATTATGACGGTGTTGGAGGTTCTGGCGAAAGAGGAATACATTGAGTGGAAGAGGTCGAAGCCAGATACCATGACGGTCCTGGAAGGGTGGGAAAGGTAGGAGCTACATAATAGAACACGGCCAAAGAAATAAGCTCCTTTGGCCGTTCAGTAGTAGTTAGTGATTATGAAGACGATTAGAAATTTCATCTAGTTTATGGATGATAGAAAATAATTGCTCGGAAGTAGTATCTAATTGCTCAGCGGAAACAGTTGATAATGAGACCTGTTGATCAATTTTAAGTAATTGATTGTTAATGTTCTGTAGAGATTGATAAATGTCTTTAGATGAGGCATTTGATTTATCGGCTAATTTACGTACTTCATTAGCAACAACGGTAAAGCCACGTCCGTGCTGTCCAGCTCTAGCAGCTTCAATCGCAGCATTAAGGCCTAGAAGATTTGTTTGTGTAGAAACATCTGCCACGAAGCCGCTGAGTTTCTCAATCTCCTCATTCTGCTCCTTTAACACATTCATGGAATGAGCGATCTCACCATTGTATTCATATAGTTTGGTTGCAGAATCGGTGAAGACGGAAGAGATTCTAAGCGCTTCTTGAGTTGTAGCTGTCAATTCGGCTGCCATTTGCTCCATATTGTGGCGGTAGCTTACATTTTCACGCATCGTGTCGCCGATATACTGTTCAAGAATAATTGCAGAATCAAAAAAAACTCTTTTGATAAGAGCCTGATAAAATACAGTTGAGTTTTTTAACGATTGAATTCTATCAGAAAAAAGACGTAAATACAGTGAGTATCCACCTAAAAACCAAGAAGCCGACAATCCAATTCTAGCATGGGTTGTACCGATTCGTTTTCGGCTGTTTACATATTCTTCATCAATAACATTAGAAGAAAGCGTTTCGATATACCAAATCTGCATTTTCTTTAACTGGTCCATAGTTACATTTGTACGAATCATTTGATTCAAATTAGGATGTTTTTCCAATTCTTTATAAAAACAATCTACGATTTCTTTTGAGTGAGTGTTGAAGAATTCTTTGTATGAATACAAGAGGTCTAAATCTTTTTCTGTTAGACCGTAGAACACCCTAAGTGAATTCCAATTACTATCTAGTGCAATCATGATACCAACCCCTATTTTCTTTATATGTAATGTAAAACTCTTTCAGATTCTAACAAAATACAATGTTAAATAAAAATGAAATATTTATGAAATATATACTGATATGCTAAATATGACATATTGAAGAAACACGCATCCCTGCAATAAGGAACATGGAAGAAGGTACTAGAAGTATGTGAGAGAAAGGAACAAAGCAGAGGGCCAGTAAGATAGAAAAATCCATTTTCTATGAGATTTGTATTACCGGAACAACGAGAGCTATATTTACAAGCGAAGCAAGTCGAAAAGCTTGTCTCTATGCCAATCCTTGAACAAGATGAGTTAGAATCGTTCCAGTACATCAAAAGGGATGCGGCACGGGAGGATTACGTGGTCACAGTTTCTTGGTGGAACCAAATAAAAGGCAACCTGGGAACCACATGTACGATGTGGGGAGTGGTCAAGTGGATTGACCAGAACGGCAGGAGAATTAAGCTTGTGACGGATGAAGATAGCCAGTGGATATCTATGGATCACATAACGGCCGTAAAAGCGGACTAAGGAGATCTCTATGGCAAAGTCAACCACACCAAAAAGACCGACTCGGGATGAATTTGAATTAGAAGAATTGGGGAGTCAACTCGTTGAAGCAAAAGAAGATGGTGACGAAAGAGCGTTAACCGTTTGGGGAATGCCTGATAAAGTGCGTGGGAAGATTACAGTACTTGACTCGCGTACAAGGTTAGTTCATGTAGAGGAAAACGGAACAATACGGAAAATACCCTTCATGGACATTATGAAGGTAAGCTTTGAATAGAGGGAAAAAAGCGGCAGCTAGGTTAGAGAATGACGTCCTAGAATGTTAAATTCTTTTTAAGGAACGATTTTATTCGTCTTTTCATTTGGCTCTGACCTTTGAGTTGTTCCAAAACAATAAGTGCTTAGCATTATGCGAAGCGGTATGATTGTCTATGACCTTCTGTTGCAGAAAATACTCAGTGTTGTGAGTGAATATGATTAAGAAAAGAAGCATGAAGATTTTTGGCCAATGTAAAAAGCCTCGACATATAAATACCGGAGCTGAAAGAAGGTACTGACTGTGTACCCATCGAATTCACTGAGGAACGGAGCGCAAGCTAGTCCTTTTTACGGTCGTGAATGTTGCCCGTGTATGTGCCCACAGAATGCCCGTTATTTGCCCACATTCTTATTACAAGATATTAACGGTAATTGATGCTCACGAAGAGAAAAGCCCGATTTTTCAAGGTTTTTTAATGTGCATTTACAGGTATTTAACGTAAAAACAATTAAGTTCGAGATGGAAGGCTCTATCGGATAATTGATAATGGAACGTGTAAATACGTGTCTGATTCGTTCAGACACGTATTTTTTTATTTGCAGGTATTCTGCAATAATAGAGTAGCCCTCCTTCGGAATCTGATATTATCCCCTTTAAGTAGACAGTAATTAGAAAGCCCTTTACTGTTTAACTTGGAGGGGAATTTTTATGGGCCAAATAAAAAAGAGCTACTCCCTTGAATTCAAACACCATGTAGTAGAAAAATTTGAACAAGGGGCTACATATAACGAGATTAAAGAAGCACATGGGCTTGATTTGAGGATGTTCCGAAGATGGGTCAGGAAATACCGGGACAATGGGTTAAAAGGACTTGAAGATAGAAGGGGAAGGCCGCGAAAAACAGATGATACTTTTGAAAAGCTGCTACCCCCAGGAGAAAAAATACAACGACTTGAGGCAGAAATAGAATTTCTAAAAAAGCTCTTAGAAGCCAGAAAGGGGGAAAGAAGCCAAAGGAGAAAACGGTAGAATTTCAGATCATTGCAGAGATGGCAAAACGGTATCCTGTTTCTCTCCTTTGCAAGATCGCTCATGTTTCGAAAAGTGGTTATTACAAGTGGCTACGATGCCAAGAACATCTTACACCTAAACAAAAGGAAGAACAGCAGATAAAGTCGTTGATTATGGATGGCTACCAAAAATCCAAGGGTATCTATGGATATCCACGAATAAAAGCTTGGCTCCGACAATCACATGGCATCCAAATCAATCACAAGCGAGTGTATCGACTGATGAAGGAGATGGGGATTCAATCGCGTATTCGCAGGAAACGGAAGTTTTTTGGCCGTAGAGAGCAGGTGGTCGTTTCCGACAACAAATTAAACCGCGATTTTACAGCTTCACATCCTCGGGAGAAATGGGCTACAGATATTACATTCGTGATTTTTAACGGACGACGCCTGTATCTGTCGGTTATTTACGATCTCTTCAACAACGAGGTCATCGCCTATAAGATCAGCAAACGGAACGACCTTACGCTCGTTATGGATACCGTAAAGGCAGCTCTAAAAATAAAAGAGGCGAATGGCGTCATTTTACACAGTGATCAAGGGTACCAATACACATCTAGGAAATATAACGAATTCCTAAAAGCATCTAACATTACTGTTAGTATGTCGAGAAAAGGAAATTGCCTGGATAATGCTTGTATCGAAAGCTTTTTCAGCCACCTCAAAACAGAATGTTTGTATTTAAATGTTTTTACTAAGGAAGACGAGGTGAAGAAGGCAATACAACGATACATACACTTCTATAATTACGAGCGTATTCAAGTCCGGCTAAACAATTTGAGCCCGGTTCTTTACCGAGCTCAAATTGCCTAGTATTCACTGAAAATAATGTAATAGACTTTGAAAATGTAATTGTAGATTAAGAAAATAATGCTTTAGACTAACTTGAGCCATTACGCTAACGAGGCAGGTATGTGCGATCAAGAAAGAAAGAAAGAAGAGTTCCTTTTGTCAAAATGATAGCAAGCATCTAATTATTACGCTCTTCTCCACAGAAAGTGAGGTTCTAACCATGACGAAACGTTCAGAAGCTGAACATTGGAACGAGGTGTTTGCCGATGTGAATCTCGGCAAGCCGCAAGTGGATTTTTGGCTGGAAAAATACGAGCCGATGCTAGCATCGGCCCAAGATGGACCGGTCATTGATCTTGGCTGCGGATATGGCAGCGACTCTTTGTTTTTAACGGAACGAGGTTATCGAGTCATCGCCTGCGACTTCTCCTCTGAGTCGTTGGCGATTATACGCAAATATGTGCCAGGCGCTGAAACAAACCTATTCGATATGACAGGAGGATTGCCGTTTCCGGATGGTAGTGCGAGGGCGGTTGTCGCGGATTTGTCCCTGCATTATTTTCACTGGGACGATACTATTTCTATCGTTAGCGAAATCGCGCGAGTTGTCGGCACTGGCGGATTGCTGCTAGCCCGCTTGAATTCCACGCGCGATGTTCATTACGGTGCCGGCCAGGGCATCGAATTGGAACCCCGTTATTACGAGCATGAGGGGCGGCGGAAACGTTTTTTTGACGAAGCAGATATGCGTCGGTTGTTTGACGGATGGACGATCAACGTGTTGACGGAAACGGACATGCACCGCTACCGGAAGCCGAAAATTTGCTGGGAGATGGCAGCTTGCGTCCGCTGATGGCAGCATCGGGAGGGGGGCTGTGTGTGCTGACGTACGGAGATTAGTAACTTGCCGATGTGAATCCGACCATCGGGACAGCTGGTCGAAAGCAGCCGGACAAAGAGACTCAAACCTTTTTTGTTCCGCTAACGGGTTCGATAGTTCAATAAAAACAGCGGTGAGCTTAAGACTATATTATCAGGTCTTAAGTCGCCGCTGTTTCATGTATTAGGCTTTGTCTAAAACTTAATTTTCAATGAACACATAAACGAGGGCTTGTTTCAAAATGTCTACTTGACAGGGGTAAGACCAATCATCCGGGGAGGGCTGTTTTTACGAGGACAAACCGAATTTCCATAAAATGATCATAAATACCGCCATCGGAATGACCCAAAGTAAAGGAATGGCGTTGAGCGCGTAACTCGTTTTGAATTTCAACTTGTGATAGTAGTACCAACTGCCCAGCGTTGAGGCAAGTAGTACAAGCGGATACGATAGGATCGTATAGAACACCTCAGGGGCTCCAGTATCATATTCATCTTCAGGTAGAAGCACAATGGTAAAAACAACAGAAATGATCCAAGCCAATAAGAAAATGGCATAAACGCTTTGACTAATAGTAAGGATGAGACAAGCTGTCTTGTTTTTCATAAGTGCCTGATTCCTCCCAAAAAATGGAATTGCCAATAAACAAGACGCGAGAAAATGGAAAAAGGTAACCATAACCGTATTGTATTGAGGACCAAATTTAGTAAAAATCCCAACCCTTCTGCATAGAAATTCAAAGAGCAAAATTTATCTTAAATTTGAAACTTTTTACATTTTTGTACGTCTAAAGTTTTAGATTGTTTGCGAGATGGCTAGACGCTTCTTTCTAGCTTTCTCGTGACAATGACAAAGAGCCGATTTCCAGATAGGGCATTGACGAGCACTACCGGAAACCGACTCTACGCGCGCTCTTTCCTTTGCGACTACAAAGCAAACAGCTAGATTTTATTATAGTAGAGGATCAAGCTTGGTAGCAAACGATAGAGTAGCTCATATAAAAAGGGGGGAGTTTTTTAAAGGCAGTATCCATCTCAAATGACGCTTAGGAGGTATAACGATGTCAACAATCCTGATTCAAGGCGCGTATATTTTATCGATGGATTCTCAAATTAAAGAAATCAAAAATGGAGATATTTTGATTGAAAACAACATCATCAAACAGGTCGGAAAGAACAGCGAGCTGACGGAAGATATGGAGGTACTCGACGGTTCCGGATACATTGTGATGCCGGGCTTCGTGGATACACACCGCCACGTCTATCAGCATTTGTTCAATCAAGCCTTTACGAACTGGTCGCTGACGGACTACTTTACACGGTTTCTTGGTGATATCGGACAACGCCTTCGCCCGCAGGACATCTATGTAGGCAGTTATATCGGTTATTTGGAGGCGATTCATTCTGGCGTTACAACCGTACTGCACTGGGCGAATTCGACCAACAGCTATGGGCATGGCCTTGAAATTTTGAGAGCGGATTCAGAAATCGGGATTCGTACCATAGTGGCGATTGCAGATTCTGTGGTAGCCCATGATGAAGATGCGAACTTTAAAAATATGCTGCGGTTGCGGGAGACAAACAGCAACCCACTGACTCAGATTGCTCTTGGGGCGCTCAGTAACGATGTGGAAAGGTTGAAGCGGAGTATAAAAGAAGCACATGAGCTGAATGTGTTCGCTACCGTCCATGTGGGAGGGGTGCCTGGTGAAGCTGGGCTAATCGCTCATTTGCACGAGGAGGGTCTTCCTCTCGATTTTATTAACTTTGCCCACTGCAACCAATTGTCCGAAAAGGACTACGAGCTATTTGTGCAAGAAAATATGTCTGTCTCTATTACACCTGAGATTGAAATGCTGATGGGACATGGATACCCGCCATTTTATCAGATTCTGAGTAAGGGCGGCAGACCGTCAATCGGTGTGGACACAACCTCCGTGGTTGGAGCGGATATGATTACACAATTGCGGGTAGCTTTGGCGTACACCCACAGCGTGCATAATGAACGGGTCAACATCAAGGGTGAAGAACCAAGTCTGGGCGTTTTCAACGCGAAGAGTGTGCTGGAAATGGGCACGATTGACGGAGCCCGCGCGTTGAGGATGGAAGAGGAAATCGGCAGCCTGACACCAGGAAAGAAGGCCGATCTCATTATGATTGACACCGGGGGGCACCAAACAGCGCCACTCTACGATCCTTACAATTATGTATTGATGAATGTGAATGCTGGCAATATCACGCATGTCATGAGTGACGGTCGATGGATGAAGAAGGACGGCAGGGTTGTGCATGATCCTGTTGATATTGACTTGTTGAATGACAGCACACGCTTTATGAGAGAGGAATTGGAGAGATATCAAGGTGTGCGAGTCTGATAGAGAGCTGTCGTAATACGTGCCTGTAGTGACTGGTCACACTTTGGTGATTAAGTCGCTCAGGCACGCTTCTTATTAACTTTAGTTAGACGACGAACTTATAGACATTCTGCTATAATTATCAAATTGTACTAATTATGTGATGGTAGCAAAGATTTAAGAAGGAGGGAGAATTGTTGGTTTCATTTTATAAAAAAGTGATGATGGTCGCTCTGGGAATGCTGCTGCTGATTGGCAGCTTGTCAGGCCATGCTCTGTTCGCAGGAAGCACAGCGTATGCTGCAAGTGCAGGCAATTGGTCGCAAGTAAGCAAGGCGGGAATAGAAGGTGCGCAATATGCGATCCTCTTGAACGCAAATGAAACTTTGTATATCGCCTATTCGGATTCTAACCAAGGCGGAAAGGCCACCGTAAAGAAATTCAACGGAACGGACTGGGATTCGGTTGGGGGCGAAGGTTTTTCCGAAAGTCAAATTCGGTATCCGTCTTTAGCTGTTTCTAACGGAGAACCTTATGTGGCATATATCCATAATGAGAGTGTCGTGGTGAAGAAACATGAAGGAGGTAGCTGGAAAACAGTAGGGACAGAGACCGATGCATCGAATGATGTCCTTCCATCCCTGATTGGCATAAACGGGAAAATATATTTGGCATATGCACGTAAGGTCAAAGTAGGGATGGTAAGCGTTAATGCAACGGTTAAAGAATTTCAAGGAAACGACTGGAAACTGGTATTGAACGCTTCCAATTCGGGAAAAGCCATAGCGAATATTGCGTTAGCGAATCAAAACGGAAAACTCCACGTAGCGAATGTATGGCCAAATTTTACTCAAGTAGTGAGTTTAAATGGGACTGATGGTTCTAATCCATGGTGGAATTTCGAGGAGGATTATTCGATTTCATCACGTAACGCGATAGCTTTTACTGCTAGTGATTACAATGACTCAACTTATATAGCAATAGTGGATCAGAATGATAAGTCCATCGTGGTGAACCGTGACACTCCGGGTAAGAAGAGTTCACCCTTAAGCAGTCCTGGTACATCTGAAAATGTTGAAGGAACACATGCATTGTCCATGACTGTCAAAGACGATATTCCTTATGTAGCGTATATAGACAGCAATAGCGGAAAAGTAGCAGTGAAGAAGTATATTGGCCAATGGGAGACAGTAGGCAACGAGGCTTTTACTCCATCAGGTGTGAATGCTGTTTCGTTAACGATCGTAGATGATATTCCCTATGTAGTTGCAACTGATTCTTCAGGGGATTCCACCGTATACAAAATGGTATCTACACCTCCTCCTGTACTTTCCACAACTGCAACGAGTAGTGATGTAGCCAATGCGATCGACATCACCTTTGCAGATGATCCGACATGGCGTCAAAACATTACGGCAGTCAAAGACGAAATGAACAAGCAGCTTGCTTACACGGCTGCTCCAGGGAAAATTACAATTCAGGCCAATGAGCTGACAGCCGTCGGGCATACGATCACGGTAAGCGCTACCGGTTATGTAGATACATCTGTAAAAATCGTATCCAATAACGCGGATTTGAGCAGCATCAGTCTGAATTCGGGGGCTTTGAATGAAACATTTGAGTCGGCGAAGACGGACTACACGCAAAATGTTGGTCAAAGCGTTACAAACTTGACTGTTACGCCGACTGCTGCTGACTCGAAGTCAACGATAACGGTCAACGGAAGTCCTGTCAGTAGCGGACAAGCAAGCGGTGCAATTTCTCTACAGATGGGAAGCAATCCCATTACCATTATCGTAACAGCACAGACAGGTGCAACGAAGACGTACAACATTCAAGTGAATAAGATTTTGGTGTCGACGAACGCCAATTTAAGCGGCTTAACTGTGAGCAGCGGTTCTTTAAACGAAGCGTTTGATCCAGATACCACAAGCTACACGCATGATGTTGGGAGTGGCACTACTAGTTTGAAAGTAACCCCGACAACGGCTGATTCAAAGTCAACAGTCACAGTGAACGGTACGGCCGTAGCGAGTGGACAAGAAAGTGCTGAGATTTCACTGACTACAGGAAGTAACATGATTACCATTATAGTGACAGCAGAAGATGGCATGGTTACGAAGACGTATACCGTACAAGTGAGTAAAGCTTCTACATCGACAAACGCAGATTTAAGTAACGTAACATTGAGCAGCGGACCTTTTCATGAAGCATTCCATCCTGCGAAAACGAACTACACGCAAAGAGTCGGGAACAGCACAGAGAGCCTGACAGTGACACCGACTGTGGCTGATTCAAAGGCAACGGTAACCGTCAACGGTTCTCTTGTCAAAAGCGGGGAAGCAAGTGCAGCGATTTCCCTGAAAACAGGTACGAACGAGATTACGATTGTGGTAACAGCAGAAGATGGCACAACGAAGACGTACACGATTGTAGTGACCAGACAATCTGTTACGCCACCGCCTCCCCCTCCCCCTCCCCCTCCATCTTACTATCCCGTAACAGACGTGAGCCTCGACCAAGAGGAGTTGTACTTAACGGAAGGTGGAGAAACGGCTGAATTGCGCGCAACGATAACCCCTGCGTATGCAACGAATCAGAGCGTGAAGTGGAGCAGCAGCGATTCAGAAGTAGCATCCGTCGACGATCAGGGTGTGGTTACTCCTCTTGCGCCCGGGAAAGCAACGATTACCGTGACGACCGTTGACCAAGGCAAGACGGCGACGATTCGGGTAAAAGTTGCCCAGGAAGGCGAAAAGAGATTGGTCGGACTGCGCGTATCGGATAAAAACATCCTGTTGAAGCCAGGGAAATCCTCTTCTATCAAGCTGTATGCGATGTACGCCGATGGCACCAAAGAGGACATTACCAAAAACAAAGATGTCCGATATGAAACAAGCGAAGAAGAAGTAGCGACTGCCACAAAAGGTGTAATCAAAGCTGGCAAAAAGAAAGGCGAAGCAACGATTACGATTTCGTATCAGGACGAAGAACTCACCATTCCTGTCGTTGTCTCGGATGTATATGTAAGCAAATTGAAACTCACTCCAAGTAGCTTGAGCTTGGAAGTGGATGAAGAGGAGCAGCTAACACTTGTCGCTACGTTATCCGACCGGAAAACGGAAGATGTTACGGAACAGGCATTTTGGGATAGCAGTGAGCCAGAGGTGGCAACGGTCAATGAGGACGGAGAAATCATCGGAATTGCTCCGGGTGTGACGGTCATTTCAGCCAAATATGCCGGAAAAACATCCAAGCTGACAGTCTATGTTGGGGGTGCTGAGCTGATCCGTCAACTTTCCATCAGTAATCGATCTGTCACGCTTGCTGAAGGAGAAGAGGAAGAGGTCACAGCAACCGTTTACTACCGGGATCAATCGAAAAAAGACATAACAGACGATGCGGTATGGTCCAGTGAAGACG
This sequence comes from Brevibacillus brevis, assembly GCF_001039275.2. Taxonomy (NCBI): domain Bacteria; kingdom Bacillati; phylum Bacillota; class Bacilli; order Caryophanales; family Paenibacillaceae; genus Brevibacillus; species Brevibacillus brevis. Next base: position 5,149,174 of record NZ_CP030117.1, on the reverse strand, counting down.
AGGAGATTGCCACCGTAGAAAATGGCGTCATTACAGGACATGCAAAAGGAACAACGAAGCTCAAGGTGAAGTACCAAGGTAAAAGCATGACCGTTTTCGTGAAAGTCACGAAATAAACAAGAACAAGGCCCTCGGAAAAACCGGGGGCTTTTTTGCGCGAGTTGAAACATGTACATTCGCTCCACACAATGATAAAATGTTCGTATATACATGATAACGCTGTCCAACATCAACGAAGTATGCCTACGAATCCGGGCATGCTTTTTTCGGGCGAGCACGAACCATTTCGCAAAGAATGCAGTTGCTCTTCTATGAGCAGGCAGCCGTAGACGTTTTCATACTTTTTGGAGCGGAGTTGCACATATGATAGTGGTAAAGCAATTAATGGATCATTGCCACCGCTTTTTTGGAAGTAGAGGAGAGCTGTATCAATCCGAGGATGCGGATATCCTGATTGCCGTCTATCCGGCAACACGCAAGCGAGGATGGTGGACATATGCCACGCTTGAGCTGCACAAGATGGGAGCAACGGAGTACCTCGTCTATTCCTATCAGTTTGAGCAGAGAATGATTACGCATTTGGCAAGAGTAGCGGCCCAGGTGATTCGTCAGTGGGAGCGTCAAACGACCCGTATGGAGTCTGGGAGCATCTTTTCGCTTGGGGATACAATCGTGGAAAAATCGGTTTTGAATCATATGGTACTGACCCCTGCCTATTATGAAGAGGCTGGACTTGAATATTATACAAACGGCAAGGACGTAATCAGGTTCATGATGCTTCATGCAATCGCGGATTCTGAAGCAAAGTTTTTGGAACAATATGGACTTATGGCATTACAGGAATGGTTAGCGCACTCCGGTGTCGATTCCCTGAATGTTACGCGTACGCCTGCCATCTAAGAAGGGAGCGAGCGAAATGTCAGCGATTCGCTTGAGAGTCACCGTAGTAGTGGAACACGAAGGGAAAGTCCTCCTCATCCGTGAACAGACACAACGAGGCATCTTTTACAACCTGCCAGGGGGAATCGTAGAATATTTGGAAGCGATTCCAGATGCGGCGAAAAGAGAAGTAATGGAAGAGACGGGGCTCCTCGTGGAAATGGAGCGATTGATCTGGATAGACGATCGGATCGATCAGGAAGGGAACGGCAAGCATACAGTCGGAGTGGGCGTTCTGGCGAAGCTCGTCGGTGAAGAGACAAACCCTACGCCAGGTGGTATCGTCGATGAAGAAATCGAATGGGCTGGCTGGGTCACGCTAGAAGAGTGGAAACAACTGCCGAACGACCACAAAACACGCCCGGATCAAGTCAAGCAAGTCTTGTCTGATCCCACTTATCAACCGATGTACTTGGGAAATATGCTGAGCAAAGCAGAATAAAAACAAGAGACACCGCCCTTTTCCTAGTGAAGAGGAGCGGTGTTTTTTACTTTACGCTTTTTGCTGAACGGAAGCTTTTCTTCCTTTTGCGACAGCCAACACGACAATGACAGCCGAGAGAACAGCACCAAGTGTCAATGGCTCGGACAGGAGCAGCCAGGCAGCGATGATGGATAAAAAGGGTTGAAGGTATTGAATTTGACTGACCTTGGAGACGCCACCGATTGCCAGGCCGTGATACCAGGCGAAAAAGCCGAGAAACATACTGACCACGCTAATATAGCCAAAACCGATCCAGATAGGCCAAGTGGCTTGTTTTAATTCAGCGAGTAGAGGACCCGCCAGCGGAACGACGAGTAAAGGAAAGGCGAAGATCAATGACCAACTGATGACCTGCCAACCGCCCATTGTCTTGGAGAGCTCACCGCCGACTGCGTATCCGATCGCCGCACTGATGACCGCTCCGAGCAAGGCGAGATCCGCCCATTGGAGGGCACCAAAGCCAGAGCTGATCGCGTAGGCGATTATCGTCACACAGGCGATCGCACTAGAAATCCAATACTTTCGGGTGGGGCGCTCTCCTGAAAAAAATATCGCTGCGCCTGCCGTAGCCAACGGCAATAGTGCAATGATGACTGCGCCGTGCGTAGCAGGTACTCTCTCCATCGCCCACGATGAGAAAAACGGGAAGCCCGCTACTACGCCAGCAGATACGAGCAACAGTTTCTTGGTATCGTGCCAGGTAGGAAACGGTACGCGTTTGATCAGGAGCACCAATGCGGCCAATACCCCTGCGATCAACGCTCGTCCCAACCCTGCTGAAAGGGGAGAGAGCACGGTAACCACTACCTTCGTCACAGGCAAGGTCAAGCTGAAGCTAAGCACCCCGATGAAGCCATACAGCAAGCCCATTTTCTCTGTATACTGCTGCTCGAGAGTGATTGACTGTTCTTTTTGTACGTCCTGCTTTTCGATCGGAAGCTGTGCACTCATCCGAATCCCATCCTTTATCGAATAAAAGTTTCTGTTGTTCCATCTTAGAGGCGAACGATCATGAAAGGTAGAGCCAATTGGCAGCAGGAGCAGTAAGCCAATTTGTCGAAAGGGAGGAAAACAGCAAGGGTGGAGGAAGGATCAGGATGGAATGGAAGCCGGACAAAGACGCGGGAATTCCGATCTATATGCAAATTGCCAAAGAGCTGGAACGACAGATTGTGCTAGGAGTGCTGCCCCCTGGTACATCTCTGCCGCCGGAAAGAGTGTTGGCGCGGCGCTTTGGCGTCAATCGTGGGACGGTATCGGCAGCGTATGAAGAATTGCGGGCCAAAGGTATTTTACAATCGTGGCAAGGGAGCGGTACTTGGGTCAGTCGTGATCTGTGGGGTGTCAAACAGATGCCAAACTGGTATGCCTACACGAATGGTGGGGCATTCTTGCCAGCCTATCCACTCGCAAAACGAATACAGGATGCGTGCTTCGATTCCTCGATCATCAATCTGGCAAAGGCTGAATTGGCCACGACGATGATCCCGTCATTGATCCCAACGACGCCGGGGGAAGAAAACGAGATCAAGCTTGAGCTGGGCTACGCGCATCCAAAGGGGGAGCCGCGTCTGCGGGAGGCATTAGCTGTACATTTGCACGAAAACTACGGCATTCATGCTTCTCCCGACGAAATTTTGGTGACGTCAGGAGCCCAGCAGGCATTGCATCTCATAACACTATGTCTCTTGAATCCCGGAGATGCAATCGCAATGGAGGGACCTTCTTATTCGTATTCTCTTCCCTTATTCAGCTCAGCTGGCCTGCGTTTATTTCGCTTGCCGATGGATGAGGACGGTATTATACCCGAGGCTGTCTATGACTTGCAACGGGAGCATCGTATTCGCATGGTTTTCGCGAACCCGACCTATCATAATCCAACCGGGACGATTTTAAGCGAGGCACGGCGAACCCAGTTGCTCGATATTTGTCAGGAGCTGCGCTTGCCACTTGTGGAGGACGACGCTTACGGTGCACTGACACTGGCTGGAAGCCCTAGACCGCCAAAACCGATCAAAGCCATCGACGAGACAGGTGCTGTTCTGTATGTCGGGAGCCTTTCGAAAACGATTGCGCCAGGCTTGCGGATTGGCTGGCTCGTAGGACCTAGATCAGTCGTAGAAAGACTAGCCGATGCCAAGCAGCAAATGGACTTTGGCACGAGCAGTGTCTCCCAGCAATTCGCCCGGCAATTTGTTGAGCGAGAGAGCTGGAACAATCAGCAGGAGCGAGTGTCTCGTTACTTGTTGGAGCAGCAACAAACGATGGTAAGGGCTATGCACAATCATCTCTTTGATTACGCCGTATGGAATGAGCCGGGCGGCAGCTATCATATTTGGTGTCGGTTGCTTACTCCCAGGGACGAAACGGAATTGCTGGATGATGCGATTAGGGAAGGTGTCGTATTTACGCCTGGCAGCGTCTATGGAGCGGAAGCGGGCTGGCTGCGACTGACCTATTCGTGGGAGTGCCCGGCGAATATCGAGGAAGGAATTCGCCGTATCCAAAGAGTCCTTCAGCAGAAAAAGCGATAAGAAAAGGGATTATTTCCTTATTTATGAAACTAATTCCCATCTCACTCGTATGCACTATAGAGGCAATTTTAGAAAGGGGGGACAGTCGTGGGCGTACTTGAAAACGTCTACATGGTCTGCCTTGTACTTGGTCTACTCTACACGGTCATCTCGCTGTTGTTTGGCGATACGCTCTCGGATTGGCTGGGACATCTGCATCTGCCTTTTGCACAGCCTATTTTGTTGGTCAGCGGTATGACTGCTTTTGGCGGAGCGGGGTATTTGCTATCTCGTTACACTTCGCTTGGTCCGCTTGTCGTATTGATGCTGGCTGCTGTCATTGGCATCGCTTTGGGTCTTGTCTCGTACTTCCTGTGGGTAAAGCCGATGAGCCATGCGGAAAATTCCACGAGCTATTCCATGAGTCAACTAGGAGGAAAGCTGGGGGAAGTAGGAACGACGATCCCTGCACAAGGACTGGGAGAAGTGCTGCTGCCGATGATTAGCGGAACTACCTACCATATGGCGGCGAGTCTTGAGGGCGAGATTATCCCGCAAGGAACCCGTGTCGTCGTGGTCGAGGTGCGTGACCATGTCTTGTATGTAATCCCCTTTTACACTGAAACTGGCGAAGGAGATGAGAAATGATGTTAGAACCCGGTATTTTGACGATAGTTGGTGTGGTCGTCGCAGTCTTTCTCGTTTTGGGCATTGCCTTTTGGGCCCGTTACAAAACAGTGGGTGCAGATGAAGCAATGATCGTAACAGGTAGCTATCTTGGCTCGAAAAACGTACTCAGTGACGAATCCGGACGCAAGATGAAGATCGTCCGCGGAGGCGGCGCATTTATCCTCCCTATTTTTCAACAAGCAAACTTTCTGAGTCTTCTGTCTCATAAGCTGGACGTATCGACTCCTGAGGTATATACCGAGCAGGGCGTTCCTGTCATGGCAGATGGCGTAGCAATCATCAAGGTAGGCGGTTCCATTGAAGATATCGCGACCGCATCCGAGCAATTTATGGGCAAGAGTGACGAGGCACTGCGCGGAGAAGCACAGGAAGTACTCGAAGGCTATTTGCGGGCAATCCTCGGCAGTATGACCGTGGAGGAAATTTACAAGAACCGTGAGCGATTTGCACAAGAGGTGCAAGCGGTAGCGACGAAGGATTTGAAAAAAATGGGGCTGTCCGTCGTCAGCTTCACGATCAAGGATGTCCGGGACAAAAACGGCTATTTAGCTGCTCTTGGAATACCGCAAATCGCTGCAGTGAAGCGCGATGCGACCATCTCACAGGCTGATGCGGACAAAGAAGCGCGGATCAAGCAGGCGCAGGCAGAGGAAGAGGCGCGCAAGGCAGAGCTACTGAAGGAAACGAACATTGCCGAAGCAGAAAAGGAAAAAGAGCTGAAGGTAGCGGCGTTTAAGCAAGAGCAGGACAAAGCAAAGGCGAGTGCAGACCAAGCCTACAAGCTACAAGAAGCTGTCGCCAAGCAGCAGGTTACAGAAGAAGAGATGAAGATCGATCTCGTCCGCAAGCAGAAGGAAATCGAGCTGGAGGAAAAAGAAATTCTTCGCCGCGAAAAGCAATATGATGCGGAAGTGAAGAAAAAGGCCGACGCCGACCGTTACTCTGTGGAACAGGCGGCAGAAGCGGAAAAAGCGAAGAAGCTGAGAGAAGCAGACGCGATCAAGTACCGCATTGAAGCGGAAGCAAAAGCAAATGCTGAGCAGAAGCGTCTGGAAGGCTTGGCGATTGCCGAAGCTGAAAAAGCTCGTGGTAGCGCGGAGGCAGAAGTCACGCGACTCAAGCTCGAAGCCGAGGCAGAAGGGAAAGAGAAGCTGGCTGAAGCATTTGAAAAATTCGGTCATGCGGCTGTACTCGATATTATTGCGAAAATGCTCCCTGAGCTGGCTGAGAAAATTGCTGAGCCAATGAAGGCGATCGACAAGGTAACAATCGTGGATGCAGGAGGCGGTCAGGGAGATGGCGTCAACCGTCTGAGCGGGAATGTTACGAAGCTGATGGCCCAACTGCCAGAAATGCTGAAAGACGTGTCCGGTTTGGATATGAATAAGATGATCGCAGACTTTATGCAAAAGGGTGGTACTGTACCCACACAGCAACAGCCTGTACCCGTAAAAGTTCAGGTAGAGACGGATTCTATTTTGGAGAACGAAAACAAATAATGAAATCACTCAGAGGAGAAGTGCCCCTTTTTAGCGAGGGGCACTTTTTTAATGAAAGAAAATCAAGGATAGTCTACTTGCTTCGCACGTCCATATCCTCTCAACAATTCGCTGACCGTTACGAATTTATACCCTCTATTTTTCAGTTCAGGCAATATTTGCTCGAGAGCTTTTACGGTCTGTCTGCGATTGCCTCCGTAATCGTGAAATAGCACAATGTCTCCATTCCGCGCGTTGTTCAAAACCTTGTTGACGATTTTTTTTATACCGGGATCGCTCCAATCACGTGTGTCTTGATGCCACGACCACATGATCACCAAAAAGCCGGCTTTCTTGGCAGTATCGACGACGGTCTCGTTATAATATCCCCCCGGAGGACGAAAGAGGGTGGGACGAACCCCTGTTGCCGAATAAATCGTTTCCTGCGTTTTTTGCACCTCTTCTAACAGTCGATTCGCTGACAGCTTTCGAATATCCGGATGACTGTAAGTGTGATTGGCAATCTCATGTTGATCATTCACGAGAGATTTGACGATTCCCGGGTACTGGGTCACACGATTGCCTACGACAAAAAAGGTAGATTTCGCTTGATATTGCTTCAGCAGCGCTGCGATCTGAGGAGTGTATACCTGATCAGGACCATCGTCAAAGGTAAGGGCAATCACCTTGCTCTCTGTCGGCACTTCCCAAACGATATCTCCTCTTGTTTCGTAATACTCGCGATTTTTTTCCCTTATTGCATTGGCCGTCTCGCTGAAGGAAGGAGCAAGAATGACAGCGAGCAAAAGTGGGAAAAAGAGGATGTGTTTTTTCATTCGTTCACCTCGTTACCAGAGACTTTCCTGCTAGGTAGCTATACCTATTGATGTACTCTCCGTTACTATGCGACAAATCTTGATGATTATTCCTGTGTGTCCTTGTGGAAAAGACAGTTGTTCTTTTTGTGCGGATAAATTAAGCTAATAAAAGCAGAAAACGTGAGAGTTAGATGGAGGAATCGATCATGAAGGTAGCAAAATTTGGGGGAACATCACTGGCGAATGCCGAGCAAATAAAAAAAGTATGCCAAATTGTTTTGGCGGATCGGGACAGACGATTCATTGTTGTATCAGCACCTGGGAAACGGCACAAGGAAGACACGAAGGTTACTGATTTGTTAATCGCATATGCGGAGCGATATTTGGCTGGGGAGCCTACAGAGGAAGCGAAACAAGCAATATTTTTGCGCTATCAGGAGATTGTGGCAGGTCTCGGGCTTTCTGCCGAGATTGGTCAAGCGATTGAAGCAGAGCTTGGGGAGGTTCTCGCAAACAAGGCAAGTTTGTCCAAGGAAAGATTCATGGATGCGGTCAAAGCTGCGGGAGAGGATACATGCGCCAAAGTTGTCGCTCGTTATTTGCAGAGCTTGGGCGAGGTGGCGACCTACATCAATCCAAAGGATGCAGGAATGCTGGTTACGGATGAAGCAAGCAATGCCCATATCCTCCCTGAAGCGTATGCCAAATTGGCGACATTGCGAGAGCGGGAGGGAATTGTGATTTTCCCTGGTTTCTTCGGCTATTCGCGTGCTGGTGATCTGGTTACTTTTTCACGAGGTGGCTCGGATATTACGGGATCGATTTTGGCTGCGTCGGTTCAGGCAGAGGTCTACGAGAATTTTACCGATGTCGATTCTGTGTATGTGGTCAATCCGAACCTGATTGCCGATCCGAAAAAGGTGACAGAGATTACGTACCGGGAGATGAGGGAGCTGTCCTATTCCGGTTTTAGTGTGTTCCATGAGGAAGCATTGATTCCCGCGTATCAAGCAGATATACCCGTATGCATCAAGAATACGAACAATCCGTCTGCGCCTGGTACGATGATTGTAGCCGAGAGAGGATCTGCTACAAACAGAGTGTCGGGGATTGCAAGTGACGGCGGCTTTTGCAGCATTTACGTCAGCAAGTATTTGATGAACCGCGAAATTGGTTTTGGTCGCAAGCTGCTGCAAATTCTGGAGGAGGAAGAGCTTTCGTATGAGCATACTCCATCTGGAATTGATAACATTTCTGTCATTCTGCGTGAGCGCGATCTCACGGAAGAGATGGAAGAGCGGATTGTGGAACGCATCCGCCGAGAGCTGTGCGCTGATGATGTCGCTGTTCAGCATAGTCTTGCACTCGTCATGATTGTCGGGGAGGGCATGCGTCAGTCTGTGGGGACAACAGCGAGAGCCACTGCTGCGTTGGCTGCTGCGAAAATCAATCTGGAAATGATCAATCAGGGGTCATCGGAAGTAAGCATGATGTTCGGTGTAAAAGCCGAAGAGGCAGATCGTGCTGTGATTGCTTTGTATCAAGAGTTTTTTGGAGCAGAAGAACCAATAGCTTCCTCATCGTCACAAGCCGCTTCTGTCAGTATGTAGTCGCGTGCTTCGAATGAGGCGTTATTTTCATTCCGTACCCATTGATAGACACACCATTCTGGCTGTGCGGATGCGAGTCCCACAATCCAATAGCTGAGCGTGGGATAATGCCAGCCAGCTATGTCTCGTGCAGAAGGGATTGGCGGCGTATGGGGGTGTGTATGCAAGACCCCAAACCATTGAAGATTGTGCTTGCGGATGTGCTGCAAGGCTTGAAGAAACGTTTTCCCATCCCAAGCGAACACGTGCTTGTCGGGTGAGACGGGCATCGGTACACAGGCTGTAATCGTTGCTTCACGACCTGCGAGCAACGCTGAATACTCATAAGGAAACGCCTCTTGTGCTTCGGCCAGGAGGCGTTTCGCTACTTTTTTCGTCAGGAATATTTTGTTATCCTTAATCGCAAAGGGTTCACCTAACCAAGCGGGATTTTTCATTTCGATTCCGTCCTTCTACTCTATTCGGCCATGATTTGGAGGTTAGCAATCGATGACTACGATACAAGTGGGAGTTTGCGGCTGGGGCGATCAGCACGAATTGTACGTACAAGGTGTACGCAATCGAGACAAGCTGTCGGTATATGCCAGCCACTTTCCAATTGTAGAGGTGGATAGTTCTTTTTACGCTATTTTACCACAGCGCAATTACGAATCGTGGGTGAAGGATACACCTGATCGATTTGGTTTTATTGTCAAGCCGCATCAGGGGATGACAGGGCATCAACGCGGGGAGAGTTCGGGAAGCAGACGGGAATTGTTTCGTCAGTTCGAAGAGAGCATTCAGCCGGTCGTAGAGGCTGGCAAGCTCAAAGCATTGCTGTTTCAGTTTCCGCCGTGGTTTGATTGTACGCGAGAGCATGTCCAGTATGTGACCGCTTGTCGCCAAGCCATGCAGGCGTATCCGTTTGCGGTGGAGTTTCGCCATCAAAGTTGGTTTGAATCACGGTATTCGGAGCGAACGCTGGATTTCTTGCACAAGATAGAAGCGACACATGTCGTATGTGATGAACCACAAGTCGGAAAAGGCTCGGTCCCGATTGTTCCTGCCGTGACGAAGCCATCCTTGGCGTTGGTCCGCTTTCATGGGCGCAACAAAGCGGGCTGGCGTGATCCCGGAGAGGGGCAAAATTGGCGAGATGTCCGTTATTTATATCGATACAGTGAGACAGAGCTTGCAGAGTGGGTTGAACACATCAGACTGCTCGAACGGGAAGCGGATGAAGTCTGCATTTTGTTCAACAATAACTCTGGAGGAGATGCAGCAGCGAATGCGAAGCAATTTTCGGAGATGCTTGGCCTTGCACCTACTGGTCTGAATCCTCGTCAGATGGACCTGTTCTCCACGTAGCAAGAAAGAAGGGGAGTTCATGCTTGTAGCAATTGCCATCTTGTTTGTCATCATCGGAGTCGTGGCTGGCGTCATTGGCAGCATCGCGGGTCTGGGTGGCGGAATATTCTTCGTGCCTGCTCTGCTGTATTTTGCGAACGGGTACATGCCTGGATCGATGAACCCGCAAGTAGCAGCGGCGACTTCGCTGATCGTGATTGCGGTAACCGCGCTTTCTTCCTCTCTTTCTTATCTCAAGCAAAACAAAGTAGATAAGCAGAGTGCCCTGCTCTTTTTTATCGGGAGTGCCCCAGGTGCTATTGTGGGCGTGTATCTTAATACATTACTAGCAGTGGAGGGCTTTTCGCTGCTGTTTGGCTTGTTTCAGCTCTGCATGTTCGTCGTATTGATGGTCAAAGACAAAATCAAGCCACGCAGCATTAAGTGGGAAGTCCAACGCCACTTCATCGACAACGAAGGAAATGAATATGTGTACGGGTATAGCAAATGGTCCGTCATTACGATTGCCTTCTTTGTCGGGATAACCTCGTCGCTATTTGGCGTGGGAGGCGGAATCCTGATGGTTCCAGCCATGATGATATTATTTCGCTTCCCGCCACACATTGCCACGGCTACGTCCATGCTGGTCATCTTTTTATCAGCGGTGGTTGGATCAATCACGAATATCTTCCACGACAACGTACACTGGCTGTATGCAGCGATGCTCGCGCCAGGAGCTTGGGCGGGTGGAAAGCTTGGGGCAATTATTGCCAGTAAAATGAAGGGGCGCACTATCGTGCTGTTCTTGCGTGTTCTGATATTGGGAATTGCCATACAAATGATCGGAGAAGCGATTTTTGGATAATGAGACGAGAGGGAGGGGAAAGTCGTGGCAGACACCTGTACCTTACACATTTTGCACACGAATGACTTGCACAGCCATTTTGATACGATGCCGCGAATTGCAACCTGCCTGAGCATGCACCGAGAAGAGTGGGAGGGCAGGGGAGAGCATGTGCTGACGGTCGATATTGGAGACCATATGGATCGAATGGATATCCGATCGGAAGCGAGCTTTGGGAAAACAAACGTCGAGATCATGAACCGAAGCGGGATTCAATACGCGACGATTGGAAACAACGAAGGCATCACACTCCCAAAAGACAAGTTGAATGAACTGTACACAGATGCACACTCCACGATCATTACGGGCAATCTGTTTGAGCCAACAACACATTCAGTCCCGTCTTGGGCAGTACCATACGCCATTCATACCGTAGGCGAGCTGCGGCTAGCGATTTTGGGAATGACAATTCCCTTTGGCCCCTCCTATCAAAGTATGGGATGGGAGATCAAGGAGCCAATCCCGATTTTGCGTGAGCAGATTGCGGCGCTTCGCTCGTCTGTGGATGTTGTCATTTTGCTATCGCATCTCGGTTATCAGACAGATTGTGTGCTGGCTAGTGAAGTCGATGGGCTAGATATCATTTTGGGTGGACACTCTCACCGGACACTGCCCCATGGAGAACGAATGGGAGGCACCTTGATCACACAAGCTGGACGATTTGGCGAGTATGTGGGTCATGTAGAACTCGTCTGGGACGGGAAGCATAAAAGGATTATAGATATGCAAGCAGAGCTTTTTCAGACGGAACAGTACCAGTCAGACGAAACATTGAGCCAGTTCATTGAGAGTGAAAAAGTATGGGCAGAGAATCGTTTGTTTCAGCCGATTGTTCAATTGGAGCAAGACATGCACATCGGCTGGACGGAGGAGACCCCCTATGGTTCCTTCATTGCAGCAAGTATTCGCAAATGGACGGGGGCTGAGATCGGCATGGCAAATGGAGGACTGTTGCTTGCTGATCTGCCTCGAGGCAGCTTGTCTTTTGCCGATTTGTTGCACAGTATGCCCCACCCGATCAATGCCTGTGCGGTCACGATTACAGGCGCGCAGCTCACTACTGTCCTGGAGCAAGCTATTCAACCGGAAATGGTTCATCGGGAGCTGCGAGGGTACGGTTTTCGCGGAAAAATAGAAGGCTGGATGTGTGTGGACGGATTGCACATCCGCTACAGTGACGATGACCAGCCGCAAATTATCCAGATTGAAGTCAACGGGCAACCGCTTGATCGCGAGCGTCTGTATCGAGTTGGGACGATCGACATGTTTATGTACAATCGCATGTTTCCCGATTTGCTGCTCGGCAGTGAGGTTACGTTTTTCTTGCCCGAGATGCTGCGGGAAGTGCTCGCCACCACGATACAGGACCAACAGATGCTACAAAACGCGTTTCGGCCACGTTGGGAAAAGATATCGTCAACGTCAAAAAACCAATCGTAGAGACCGGTTTTTCGGGAATGCTATCGAAAAACGGGAGGAGACGAGCGATGCGCTTCATTGATGAAGTATACGAGCTGTACAGAGGACATTTTAATGGCGATGAAGAGGATATTACAGCGGTTGTCGTCGGCATTCTCGCGGAGCAGTCTCGGGATGATTTACTGGACTTGGTCGAGGAAATGGACGGGGAAGAGCTGTTTCACATGCTCGCGACGTATATGATTGAAGTCATGAAACGAAAAGTCGCGATGGAGGATGAGCACTTTCCGACAAGCGTCGTGCATTAAACTAAAATCTAGGAACTACCTTTGGAAACCTCACATTTTTCTTCTGAGCGTCATAGGATGGTAACGCTAACAGACAGGAGAGAAAAAGGAGGAATCTTGATGGTCGAGGTAGTGCCAATCCACTTCCCGGAGGGGACGGCAATTGCTGTCACCGTTCGTTTGCCCAAGACGACGCTATTGGCTGTAACGACCGATCATGGCTACATCATGTGTGGAGCACTGGATGTGGGGCTCTTAAACGAGAGGTTGGCAGCGAGGGAAATTCTTGCCGGTCGTGCAGTAGGGGTCAAGACCATACAGGAATTGCTGGATGCGCCGCTGGAGTCTGTGACGACGACGGCGGAGGAGAAGGGGATTACGGCTGGCATGATTGGACGGGATGCTGTCGTAAAAATGCTGTAAACAAACAAATGGTTTGCCTATAGAAAAAACCTTTGTCCCATCATGACAAAGGTTTTTTCGTTTTCTCGGGTCTTGTTTACCAACGGGCAGATTGTTCTTCACAGATTCCGATCTTGCTTTGCACCGCAATTGTTTTTCCATCAGGTGTCGAGAGCGTCCCGTCATATCGGCCGATTACTTGATGCAGAGTGGTTCGCACCAATGCAAAATTTTTGTGCTCGGTTCGAGCAAAAAGCGGCGTAAAGGTAAGGCGTACCGCAGACGATTCTTCACTCGCAAGCGTCCAAGGGAGCATCCGGTTGTCAGGATCGTAGGAAAAATGAATTTGTTCACTCAGCTTGTAGAGGACACCATCGATCATCAAGCCATTTTCGGTCATACCCGTTCCGTCCGTCCAGCCCCTGCCAAAGTTAAAGCCTGCGACACCCTCCGCGTGACGGAAAGAGCAGGTCGTCCAGTTCCAGCGAGTGTGATACGGCCAAACGCCACGTCCAAAATCCAGACTGGCAAACGCATTCTGCGGATCGAGTAAATAGGTTTTCCCGTTATAGGCAATGGTGCCGTGCACAGGCCGCGCCGTTTGCTTTGAAGTGAACTGAAAGCGCTCCGCACTCCACGGAATGACGACATTTAAGGACTCGGATGGCGGATCAATCACGATGTCGAGCGAAAGAGTTTTATCGCCGGGACAAATAGCAGTCGCTTCTACGCTCGTTCCACTGGCTCCGGGCTGAAAGGAGACAGAGAGCTTGCGACTCGTAAAATGGCAAGGTTCATCTACAGTGGCACCCAGTCGAATCCCTGCACCAAAAGGAACCGTTACGGCACTGTCCGCCGTTTCCCCTGTCGTTAGATCAATAAAATGGACAAAGACAATGCCAGCGTAATCCAGATTGACCATCGCAATCGACATTGCACATTCAGGCGCGGTGATAAACCAAAAATTCCATTTTTTCCGGCGAAGCCAATGCCCGCTAAATTGGCAGTCATGCAACGGATACCGGGACCAGCCAATTGCTTCGGGAAGTAAGCGGCCCTTTTGATCACATAATGAAAGAGGCTGCGTTAACTCTTTTTCGATCAGTGACATACGATCATCTCCCTTGCAAACAAGGATTCTTCCAGACAAACTCGTCTTCCGTGTCTTTCCTCGGTAGACATGAAAAGCAAATCTAGAAAAAATTTCATGTAGAATCAAGTCGAATCACGCTATAATAGGGATACCCTGAGGAAAGGCGACGGAAGGAAATGCGACTGAAATCCATTCAAAAATGCCAGCCGGGTGATAAACTGGCTCGTTCCATCTATACAGAGAATGGAACGATTCTCGTTGGCGCCGGAGTAGAACTAACCCAACGAATGATAGCTCGACTTAAAAACAAAAACGTGAACAGTCTCTACATCCAAGACAAGCGCACGGATGATATCATTGTGGAGACAGTCATTTCCGAAAATACTCGCAGACAAGCAATGTCCATGATTCACGATACATTCCGAACCGTTCATCAAGTCCCGGACAAATGGCAGCAGCTTTTTTCGGACAAGGGTTTGGGACGTAAGCTGCGGGATGTCATGCAAACCGTTGCGGATGAATTGAACAATAATGATTCAGCCATGAATTTATTGGCAGATGCTTGCGCCTTCGACAATTACATATTCACGCACTCATTTAACGTTGCCTTGTATAGCACAGCTCTTGCCATCAATACCGGCTGTTCGGAAAAAGATGTGTTGGAGATTAGTATTGGCGGTATGCTCCACGACATCGGAAAAGTGCATATCCCAGACGATATACTGAAAAAGCCTGGCCGCCTTACACAAGAAGAATTTGAAATCATGAAAAGACATACAGAGATCGGTTTTGAAATGCTGCGTCGGCAAGACGACATCCCTCTGCTTGCAGCCCACTGCGCTTTTCAGCATCACGAGCGCTGGGATGGCTCCGGTTATCCACGGCACCTGAAACAAGAAGAGATTCATCCGTTTGGTCGCTTGATGGCAGTGGCCGACGTATTCGATGCCCTGACGTCGCATCGGGTATACCGTCGAGGAATGCTCCCTCACGAAGCGATGGAGGTGCTCTACTCCGGTTCAGGCAAACTGTTTGACCAAGTCTATGTGGAGGCTTTGCGAAATACGATTGCACTCTACCCTGTTGGTCTGACCGTCACCCTGAACAATGGTCTGTCTGGTGTCGTTGTCGATTCGAACAAAGGAATGCCGAGCCGTCCGATCGTCAGAGTCCTGGTGGATGAAGAAGGTCGGGATATCGAGCATCCTTATGAGTGTGACTTGTCCAAAATGCTGACGCTGATGATCATTGCTTGTGGCGATTTGGTATAATCAGAGCCAGTCCTTCTTTTTGAAAATGATAAACATCGTCGTGCCGATGGCCGCCATACATCCCAGCACGATGTAGTAGCCATAGGGGGAACGAAGCTCGGGCATCACATCAAAGTTCATCCCGTATATCCCCGTCACAATCGTCAATGGCATAAAAATCGTCGTCAAGGCGGTAAAAACACGCATAATATCGTTGGCTCTGCCGGCAAGCGCCGCTTGATACGCTTCGCGCAAGTTTCCAATGAGCTCGCGAAAAGCTTCAAAGCTCTCTACAATTTTGCTGGCATCCTCTACAATATCGCCAAAGTACTTCCGCAAATAAGGTTGAATCAGCGGGAGTTCTTTTTTATGTAGGGCGTCAATCAAATCCCGCTGGGGAACGAGCATTTTACGGGCGTACAAGATCTCACTGCGCAGCCCGATAATTTGATCCAGATGGGATTTTTTCGTGTGCATCAAAATTTGTTCTTCCAGATCTTCAAGCAGGTCCTCAATTTTTTCGGTTACATCAAAATAGAGATCGACAATTTGGTCTACCAAGTAGTACAGAAACGCATCGGGGCGGTTGACTTCTTTTTCCCGGATGATCGACAGCATGGTAGTGAATTCTGGGGCCTCCTGCTTCGTTACGGTGATGATGGTGCTGCTGCCCAAAAAAATATTGATCTCGCGCAAGAAGATATCATGATTGTGGAAGGTAATGCCATTGATGACCATAAAGTAATGATCATCGTAATTTTGCAGCTTGGGCCGCTGTTCTTCCTCGTCGATGCAGTCCTCGACAGCCAGATGATGCAGTCCGAACAGCGGCTGTAAAATATCCAAATCGAATGGAGCGGCATGAATCCAGTAAAACCCGTTCACAGGTGGAGTAGCAGCCTCTTCGATGTCTTCTATCTCAGTGATGATTCCGTTTTGTACGAGCCTTATCTTCATGATCGATTCTCCTGCAAGTAGATTCGTTTTCAGCGGGGAGACGGGGCCAGATCTGTGTGAGAATCAATTCATATGCAGAACGAAGTGCCCGGCGGCTAGGCGGAGCCTGTGATGCACGCTGTTGCTTGGGAGTCTTCATGCAAGTAGCCTCCTCGATGATAGCCTTCATCCTATACGTATGAACGTCAACTCGTCCTTTTTCCCGCTGCGGCTAGTGGTAATATTGCCATAGTGTTCCTCACTTTCTGCGATCCCTTTCTCTATTTTACCGTTTAGGACGGTTTGACCAAAGCCATTTTTTGCATACTACAGATAACCTGAGCAGATGAAAAGGTGGATGTATCGACATGTGGACAAGCAAAAGGGTAGGTATGATCGGCTGTATCGTATGGATGTTGACAGGAGCCGGGTGGGGACAAGCAGCTCTTGCCCTTGAGGTGAGAGACGTACAACCTCCTCCGACTGTGTTCGAGGAAATCCAGATCAAACAGCAGGATGTGACAGGCGATGGTCGACCGGATCTCGTTACGTTGCTAGGAAAGAGATTTGCGGCAGACAGCCCTTACTTCGAGCACTTAAAAATCATGGTTCAAGACCCCGTTGCGAAAAAAACAACCTTTTTTACAACACCGTATGGCGCTTATCAGCCGGAGATGTTCTTTTGTGATTTTACAGGAGGCGGTGTGCAACAAATTTTGCTTCAGGCGCCGACTGGGGGCAGTGCAGGGACGTCTGAGTTTTATTTGTTCGCAAACAAGGACAACAAGCCGGCGATTCTGCCAGTTCCGCAGCCCTTGACGATTTCGGGCTCCTATCAGGATCATTACAAGGTGCCCTTGACGATCAAGGAGACGGGGGAGACTGTCGTTCTCGATTTGTCTGATCGCAAAAAAATCTATGAAGAAAATGGTGTATACAAGAACGGGAAGCTGGTTTCTCCAGTAGAGGTCATGCCTAACACGTTCAGCGTACTCAAGCCCATCGATGAGAATCGCGATGGAATCTGTGAATTAAAAGGGGAACAAAGAGTCAGTGGTGTTGCCAACGCCGATACGATCGCGTATGTGGAGTCCTACTGGAAATGGGACAAGACAAGCTGGAAGCTGCAACGAGTAGTTGTGAGGAAAGCGGAAATGTAGGCGTAGCTAGGCTCAAACAACCGCCCATAGACAAGGTGGGCGGTTTACACCCGTTTGTAAAGGGGTATATAATTGAAAGGATATTCCAGAGATATATGTACTCGGATAAAAGGAGTTCAGGCTATGAGCACATGTCCGTTTTCCACCTTTTTTGGGTTGAAAGGGAAAGGAAAAAGTGAATCTTTTTTTCAGGGGGTGAAGGAAAAGGGGGAAGTGCATATTGTAGGGAAAAACACCCTCGCAAAGCAACTAGCAATGATCAACCTGACCGAAGAAGAACTGACCATTGTGAAAGCACTTCAGCCACTTATCATTCAAAATATTGACGCTATTGTCGACTATTTTTATGCCAGTATTGAAAATGAACCGATTTTAATGAAGATTGTAAACCAAAACAGCACGATTGAACGGTTGAAATTAACGTTGAACCGCCATATCTCCGAAATGTTTAGCGGACGCATCGACAGCGCTTATATTGAACAGCGCAGTAGAATTGCGGTTATTCATATGCGAATTGGCTTGGAACCAAAATGGTACTTGAGTGCCTTCCAAAACATGATGGTTTCCTTGATTGATCTCTTGCAAAAAAACATCGCGGACAAGGATGAATTCGTACGAGCCCTCACAGCCGTCACGAAGATTCTAAGCATCGAACAGCAAATTGTGCTGGAGGAATATGAAAACGAGCATGAAAAGGCACGGCGAGCGGAACAAGACAAAAAGGACGAGCTGCGAATCCTCCTGACCAATTCTGCACATGAGCTGGCAGCGGTCTCAGAAGAAAACAGCGCGTCAGTTGTGCAATTGACAGAACAGTCGAGAGAAGTGCTTCGTTTTGCTGAAAATGGCACGGGCTTTTCCACGAAAGCACAAGACCTGTCCCGTGAAGGCAAAGAAAAGCTGGAAAAACAACAAGAGCAAATGTGCTTGATTCAGAGCAGCGTCAAGCAAATCTCGGAAGAAATGAACGCGATGGAGGAAAACGCAGAAAAAATCCAAGGGATTGTAGAGGTCGTGACGGCAATTGCTGAGCAGACAAATCTTTTGGCATTAAATGCTGCGATTGAAGCAGCACGTGCTGGTGAACAGGGACGTGGATTTGCCGTCGTAGCCGATGAGGTACGCAAGCTGGCAGAACAGACCAAAAAGTCGGTTTTCGGTGTGCGTGAACTGATCGAGAAGACGAATCAACAGACAGTGGTCCTCTCGTCTGTCGTGATAGAAATTCAAGCGTTGGTCCAATCGAGCACGGCGGTAGTAAACGAGACGAATGCCTTTTTTGAAGGAATCATGAGCGCTGTCTCAGACAGTAAAGAACAGAGCTCACGGATTCAGCGGGAGCTGGAAAACTTCTTCAAAGTCATGGAGGATATGAACCAAGCGGTTGCACAGGTAGCCAGCTCTGCGGATGAGCTATCGGAAATAACAGAAAACCTGTAAAAAGTATTACGTTGTCGGTTCAAAGGAGCAATATTGGCGGCAATTACGCAATGGAGGACTGTAAACGTTTACGGAAACAACTGGACTTTGTCCATTGTTGCGAATGGCGTGAATTTCCCCTGGCTCTACAAAATAGCATTCACCCGTGCTGACATGAGTTGTTTGTGCTCGTTGAACTTCATTTTCAATATTCGTTTGGACATAAATCATATTTGTTAACGTGCCTGAGACTACCAATTCCCATCCAAAAGAGTCACCGTGATTATGTGGAATGGATTCCTGATCTGCTGGCAGATGGATCAAGACAACTTCTACATGTGGCGTGGAGAATAATACTTTGCGTCCATAAGGCAGATTTAGCGGCTCCGGGATGTATGGACCGAGCTGTTCCATGCAGGGAGACAGGGAAATGAGAGCGTGTCTAAGCTGGGCAGGAGTAGGCGAAACGAGGGACCCAAATGCTTGTTCCAGACGTTCCAGATTCATAAATAACCTCCCAAACGAAAGTCATACTCCCTATACCATATGATCGAATTTCAAGAGTAGTGATAGCCTGAGCTCGTCCAAAAGGGAATTATTTACCATTATTATTGCATTGTAAATCAACAGGATTACTTGAGATTGGGGCGCTTTGAAAGAAAAAGCGTCCTTTTTGTGCTATCGACAATCAGCCGACTCACCACCTATTATGGAAGTACGGCAACAAATGCCGAACAGGACGATTTGGGGAAGCGTCCCCCTTCAGAATGTTTCGAGTAACAAAAGCTTTATCCTGATTTTCATTCAAGAGGAGGCATGCGCATGTCAACTGCCATAATCAGTGTACGCACCCACTAGAGGGGGGCGTTGATTCAAACCACCTGTCATGATCGGGAGGTTTGGATGCAGATGAATAAGAAATGGTACTTGTATGTCAATGCGTTGTCATCCTTGGGATCACGGATGAATTTGATCGCGTGTAGCGCGTTGATTTTTACATTTGAACATAGTGCTTATTGGATGACCGCTTTTTTCGTTGCAAGGCAATTAGGGGGGATGCTGTTTAGTCCCTTGGCAGGCGTGTTGGCTGATCGAATGAACAGAAGGCGTACCATGATCGCAAGCGACTTGGGGGCCGGTCTTGCTGTTTTGGCCATCGCTTTTTATCCGACGCCGTATGTATTAATCGCAGCGGCTTTTCTCAATGGCATGCTGTATACGCTGTTTCATATTAGCTTTCAGGCATCCTTGCCACAAATTTTTGGGAGTGAGCAACTGGTTCAGGTCAATGGATTAAAGGTCAGGCTGGAGTCATTGGTAGGCATCATGGGCTTCATGCTGGGAGGATGGCTGACAGATCACTATGGTTATACGATTGTGATCGTTTTGGATGGCGCCAGCTTTCTTTTCTCTGCATGGATTCTGACGAGACTTCGTTGGGAGGAGCAGGGAGACAATGTGCTTGCTACGTCAAAAGCAGCGAGCAGCTTTCGTGTCACCCTTCGGTACTTGCGGGATACACCTGTGCTTCTGACGATTAGCCTGTTAGCTTTTCTCGTATCGCTCAGTACGTCTGCGTATAATTACGGGTTGCCTTTTTTGGCGGATCAATTGCGTGATAGTGACGCTACTTTGCACGGATTAATGTGGACGGCGATGAGCGTCGGAGGCTTGATTGGCTCTTATGTGGCCGTTCGGTTGCGGGTGAAGCTGGTGAATGGGATGCTCGTTGCTTATGCTGTTTTTTCCGTGGGAATTGTAGGGGCATTCGCGGCAAACCATGCTGTGTTTGTGCTTTTGCTCTTGATTTTCGCGGGTCTATTTTCCGGCGCAGCACAGGTTTATGAGAGCACGCTTCTGCAACAAGCCCAAAATGAGCTGCGCGGCAAGGTGATGGGGGTGCAGGGGCTTCTGAGTCGAAGCGGGTATTTCGCTGGTTTTCTTATGGCTCCATTCCTGGCGGGTGCCTCCACTTTATTTGGAATGCTGGTCTTTGCCCAATTGCTATTTGTCACAGGGCTGATCGGATTTGGCTTGTACCTGGTTTTTTCTCCCAAAAAATAGAAAACAGCCTCTCGATACACGTAGTCTTTTTTCCACCTGCTAACCATAGGATGTACCAGTTGGGAGGTGTCGGGATTGGCCGTATTTCGACCCCGTCGGCGTTGGAGAAACCCGCTTTCACGTACGAAAGCGTTTTTGATCGCGTTGGTTATCTTTTTTGTTTTGACGATACAGACACTTGTGTTTTTGCAAAATCGATTGGAGCCTACTCTCTTGATTCTGGCGACGCAAAAAGCCGAGCAACTGGCGAAAGAAGCAATAACTGATGCCGTAACCAAGCGGATTTCGCAGCAAGGCGTCGACTTCAATCAGATTGTCAAAATCGAGAAGAACAACGAGGGGCAGATTCAGGCGTATCAGTTCAACTTCAAGGAATATGCGAGAATCGTGGGTGAAACAACAGCGAGAGTCCAGAACAAGCTCCAAGAGTTCGAGCAAGAAAAAGTAGACCGCACGATCCCGCTTGGATTGGCTACCGGGAACTCCTTTTTGGCATCCATGGGGCCGAATTTGCCAGTGACTTTCGTGCCCATCGGCTCGGTCAAGACCAAGCTGGAGACAGAGCTGAAGGAAGCAGGTATCAATATGGTGCTGGCGACGGTATATATTTTCGTGGAGGTCGATCTGCGCATCGTGATCCCTTTTGCGACTGAGGAGCAGACGGTCACGACGAAAATCCCGATCACCCACTCCTTGATCATCGGCGATGTACCGACGTATTTGTACAACAACCCGGAAGGCAAGCCGGATGTGCCGCGGATTCCTGGGGATACACCGAACAGCACTCCGTAATCGTTGAATAGGAAAAAGCGGCAGCGCGTTGCTGTCGCTTTTTTCATAAGGCTTTAGGAAAGAAGGAATAGCGTAATCATGGACTTGAAAAAACTGCGCTACTTTATTGCAGTAGCAGAAGAACTGCATTTCAATCGCGCTGCGAGAAAACTGCATATGACGCAACCACCGTTGACTCAACTATGTGTTTACGGGAAAGACCCCGATCATTTTTCCGGTACCGGTCGGATGAAAAACCTTCGTGCACAACTCAATACTTTCACGACGAATCCCCTTTAAAGACTCGCCCAAAATCGCTTTTGCTCTCGTCTCCGATATTCCATGAGTTCCTTCCTCCTTCTAAATGTAAGCTGAGTTTAACAAGTTTAATTAAATATGAAAAAATATATAATCATCACCGTTAATATGAAAACTATATTATTTAGGGAAGTCCGTATTCATTGACCAAGGTTTGTTAAATATTCACATTCTCTGCCATCATTTGCCGCTATTATGAGAGTTGGATGTGATACCTATGAAGAAACAAAGGAAAATCCTTTTTCTCATCTTGTTAGTGGCAGGAACTCTGCTCGATTGGTCCAGTAGTCAGCAAAAACAGGAAGTCGATCTTTACACGATCGGAATTGTGATTGCCAATGAGGATCGAAAAGATAAAGTAGCTGGATTAAAGGCGGGATTGCAATCGCTAGGTCTCAGTGAAGGAGCACGTATTCAGTATGTGCCCGTTTATTTGAATACGGTTCGGACGTTTGAAGAGGAGCGCTCCCTTGTCCAGGGCTTAATTTCGAAAAAGCCTGATGTAATCGTCACGACAGGGGCGCACGAGACCTTTTTGATTCAACAGGAGTCAACGACGATTCCCATTGTTTTTATTGGCGTCGCCTCATTGGTCGAACTACCCCTTGTTGAGACCGAGGGGACGGTTACGTGTGGAATCAGCAATGGCCAAATGAATGTGATAGGGAAAAGATTGGAGCTGACAACTCGTTTGTTGCCTGATGCCAAGCGTATTCTGATCATTGCCGATTCTCATGCTCCTACGACAGAACAAGCCATCGCAGAAGCAAGGTCAGCTGCTTCGTTGCTAGGTGTTCGCTTGCAGGTGAAGCAGGTTGCTTCCCCTAAAGACTTGGAGCAATTGCTCAGTAGGCTCTCTCCAGGAGAATACGACGCCATGCTTCCTTTACCTAGCTATGTTCTGGAAGACGCGATTACCGATTGCTTGCCTCTTTTGATCGATAAGCAATTGTTTGTCATGGGCGCATACCCCGAGCAGGTGAAGGCTGGTTTGTATGCCGCTTACGGCGTTTCCTTTCATTCACAAGGCATGCAGGCTGCTCATATGGTGGCTCGGGTGTTGGATGGAGTCCCTCCGACAGATCTGTCAATCGAATGGCCGGATGACGTTCGGTTAGCTGTCAATGCCACTTCCCTGTCCAAGCTTCCCATTACTGTAACCGATCAACAGTGGTCACTTGCACAAGAATGGTATGGAGTGAGGAACAAATGAGGGGGAGCAGACTACCGCGTATCAATCGACTGAAGACAAAAATGCTCCTGTTTGGGCTATGCATGTCCATCATCCCTTTTCTGATTCTTGGGTATATCAATTTGCATACCAGTAAAGATAAGGTTCGAGAAGAGGTAGACAGAGCCAATCAGATCTACGTGGAAAATACGTTAGCGCAGTTAGATATGCTTTTTTTACATACGTCCCAATCCATGCAGGTGGTTCAGCAGCGTTTTCTCAATGAGCGCCCTAGTGATGAGGATGCTTATTTCTTGCTGAATACGTTATTGAAGACTTCTCCTTATATGGAGGAAGTCGCACTTTTTAATCAGGATGGAGAGCCGCAGTATTTGCTGAATCGCTGGAAACATCAGAAGCTGGACACACCCATGGAGCGAGACAACCAACTTCTTACCACCATCCAATCGGGAAAACCATACATCGGAGGCATTGTCCGATCAGTGGAAGGGAAGCTGCTGGTAACGGTCGCGATCCCTCATGTATCTGCCAAAGGTGTAAAAGGTGGCATGTACGCAAAGCTCAATGTAAAACAGTTACTCGAACAGGTCACACTGCGAGCACGCTATGAAAACGAGGCCTATTTGTTCGTCACAGATGGGAAAAGCGATAGGTTTGCCGATCCGTTTATGCTGGGCAAGCCTTCTGATGGCTCTTTGACTTATTATGAACAAGCGGTTCCTCCCTCATGGACACTACCAGATCGAACTGACAAGCCTGTTATCCGTACATATCAAGCTTTCAATGGAGATGTTATGGTCAATTATGCCATGCGCTCTTCTGTCACACATTGGGTCATTATGCTGGAACAGTCGAGTCAAACAGCGTTTGCTGCCTTTTCAAAATTGGAACAATCTCTGCTCTTTACGACCTTATTCATCGCATTTATCGTTTTAGGAATTAGCATTGTGTTCTCTGTCTCGTTTAGCCGATTAATGGAAAAGATCGAATCCGCTGTGCAAAAAATCGCAGGTGGCGACTTATCCGTACGAATACCAGTGACAACCTCAGATGAAATTGGCAGGCTAGCAGCGTCCTGCAATGAAATGGCACAGAGTCTGGAGATAAAGACCAACCAGCTTCTCGAGGAAAAGAAGCGGCTTGATCTGGTCGTCAGTGGCATGGGGATGGGGCTCATTCTTGTAGATGAATCGTTTCGCATTCGCTGGATTAACCAAACAGCGTCGGCGTGGTTCCAGGATGCGGCTCATCTTCTGGGGAAAGACTGCCATCTGACGATTGGTCAGCAATTTAGTTCATGTAGTAGTTGCATGCTCCGAACGCGACAAATGGTGAACCAAAAGCAGACTGATCTTATTTCCTCCAGAGTCGATCAGGATGGGCGGGTCCGTTTTTATCGACATCAAGTTTTCCCTCTGCATCCGGAGAAAGAATCGTCTGCTTTTCTGGAGGTCATCGAGGACATCACGGAGAAACGAGAGCTAGAAGCCGCAATCGCACAAGCAGACAAGCTCGCTGCTGTTGGACTCTTGGCGTCGGGCATCGCTCATGAAATCAATAATCCATTAGGGATTCTGTCGCTGTATGGTCAGGACTTGCGAGACCGTCTAGTGGACGAGGATATTCGGGATTTACAGGACTCGGGAGAGCTTACTCAATACTTGGACACGATGGACAAACAAATTAACCGTTGCAAGGAAATCACGACCCGATTGCTGCACTTTTCGGGGAAATCACCCATTACTGTAGAAAAAGTAGATATTCATCAAGTGCTAGCAGACATTCTCATTCTTCTGTCCCATGAAATACGTGTCAAACAGGTAACGGTAAACCAGTCTCTGTTGGCCTCTGCTCCGTTTCTTCTCGCTACGCCTGGACAGCTTCAGCAGATCGTGCTCAATCTGTTAACCAATGCGCTGTACGCGACCCAGGAGCGTGGAAATATTGAGATAGCAACGAATTCTCCATCGAATGATCGAATCCGTCTGTCGATCAGAGATGATGGATGCGGTATACCCGCAGCAGATTTGCCCCATGTTTTGGAGCCCTTTTATACAACCAAGCCTCCTGGAAAAGGGACTGGTCTCGGGTTATCGGTCTGCTACGGGATTGTGAAGAATGTAGGCGGAGAAATCGAGATCGAAAGTACACCAAACATAGGCACAACGGTTACGGTCATCCTGCCGTCGGCAAAGGGGGAATGAACAAAAGATGCACGCTGACACTCGTATACTCATCGTTGATGACGAAGCAGATTTCCGCCATCTATTAACCAGTCGATTAAAGAGAAAGGGATATACCACGCTGGAAGCATCTGACGGAATCAGTGCACAGCAGCTAGTCACTAGTGAAACGATACATGTGATTTTGCTTGATCTGAAAATGCCCGGGATGGACGGTCTCTCCTTTCTGCAATGGTGCAAGGAAGCCTCTCCTGCCATTCAAATCATTGTTGTGACCGGACACGGAACAATCGAAACAGCAATCGAAGCAATGAAACGCGGCGCTTATGATTATTTGACAAAACCGTACAACCTCAATGAATTGGAGGTATTGATTTCCAAGGCCGTCGAAAAACAGCAGTTGACAGAGGAAAACCAACAGTTGAGAGAAGTTCTATCGACAAACGGGAAAACGACGTTTCAAATCGTTGCGGAAAGCCCGAAGCTAAAAGAGGTCCTAGCAACTGCCAAGCGAGTAGCCAGTACGGACTTTATCGTCCTCTTGAAAGGGGAAAGTGGGACAGGGAAGGATGTTATCGCGAGACTCATTTATGAATGTAGTGAGAGAGCATCAGAGGCATTCGTACCGATCAATTTGGGGGCGATACCAGAAACGATGCTGGAAAGTGAACTGTTCGGGCACGAAAAGGGAGCCTTTACAGGTGCAACTGCTCAGAAAAAGGGACTGGTAGAGATTGCCCACCTGGGAACGCTCTTTTTGGATGAAGTAGGGGACTTGCCTTTTCCTTTGCAGGTCAAGTTGCTCCGTTTTCTGGAAACCGGCGAATTTCGCCGAATAGGGAGCCCGATTCTGCACAAGGTGGATGTTCGTATCATTGCTGCTACCAATGCCGACCTGGAAAAGAAAGTGGAAGAAGGAACGTTCCGATCCGATCTTTATTTCCGGCTGCATGTTATGGATATAACGATTCCACCTCTCGCTCAAAGAAGAGAGGACATTTTGCCACTGTCGGCTTTCTTTTTGAATCGACTCAAGCGTAAGTATCCAGTCAAACCGCTTTCTGTGAAAGCGCAGGCAGCTCTTTTGGCCTACTCATTCCCGGGGAATGTTCGGGAGTTGGCTCATATGATCGAACGTGCTGTCGTTTTGGCAAGAGGAGAGGAAATTGACGACAAGGATCTCTTTCCTCACGAGCAGTCAACCCCTCATCATCTGTCAGATAAGGAGCTCATTTCATCAGCAGAAACGGGGGAGGAAGAAGCATTTTTACTGAAGAATGTAGAGCGAGAACATATCAAGCATGTGCTGGACGTTCTGCAATGGAACAAGACCAGGACAGCAGAGAAGCTGGGGATTAGCGTACGTAATCTGTACCGAAAAATCGAAGAGTACGAGCTGCGACCGTGACATTTTGTCGCGTACTGACCATGACATTTTGGCATGGTCTTTTCTTTTTCTTGCTGTTCGGAAGCGTCAAGCCGTTCGTTTTCCTGCTTTTATGGTTTGGCACGCCTCTTGCTTCTCTCATGGTGTGAATGCACGATCAACATGGAGGAGTGAGACCTATGATCAAAAAAGAGAAGACAGGCTGGAAGAAGCTGTCTATGGTAGTAGTGGCGATGCTGGTCTTTGCAGGCTGCGCTACACAGCCGACCGCTCAACCCACCTCAACAGCGAATGAGGCCAAAGATAAAACAGCGAGTGGGGCAACAGGAGCGATCAATCTAGCTTCCTACACCCCGCCTAGTATGGACAAGGTGCCAGAAGGGCCATTGGGAGAATCGATTAAGTATGGACATAAGCTAATGAATGAAACGAGCACAGTGATCCCTGAATACACAGGGAATAAGCTCTCCTGCTCTAGCTGTCACGGTAATGCCGGAATGGATGCGACCTCCCCTTTAACGGGTGTCACAGCAGTCTATCCCCAGTACATTCCAAGGTCTGGCAAAGTGCTTACCATTGAAGATCGCATCAACGGTTGCTTTCAACGAAGCATGAACGGAAAGCCATTGCCTTACAACAGCGATGAAATGAGAGCGATGGTTGCCTATCTGACGTATATCTCAACAGATGTACCAGTAGGAATCAAAGAGCGCCCGTGGATAGAAAAAAATGATATGAAGAGCGTACCTCAACCGAATGTGGCAAATGGAGAAGCACTCTTTCAAAAATCGTGTATACAATGCCATGCAGCTGATGGTTCTGGAACAGGCCCAAACTCAGGACCAGCGTTATGGGGGGATAACTCCTTCAATATTGGTGCAGGTATGGCCCGAATTTCCAAAGCCGCTGGCTACATTCAGCGCAATATGCCTTTAGGGGAAATGGGCGGTATCAAGCAAGGCTCGTTAACCGATCAAGAAGCTGCGGACCTAGCAGCCTATATTTTGTCCAAGCCGCGTCCGGACTTTGCCAAAAAGGCACAAGACTGGCCAGCTGGAGGCGTTCCAAAGGATGTGCCGTATGAAGTAGACAGCTCCAAGAAGAAGCAATAGGAACTCGGCATCTGACCCCCCAAAAGGGGCTGTCCCTTTCGTTTGCACATAATTTGAGCAACAGTAGATGAAAAGAACAGAGGCAGTTCTCAAGTAGAAATATCTACTGTTGGGATAGCCTCTGTTTTTTGTGCTTAACAATACATTACGAGAATTACCTATATTTTTATGGAATATTTGTAAAATATTGGTATAATAAACCGGAATAGTAAAAATATAAGAATAAGGAAGGTAAACGGGAATGAACAAAAAATCAAGACTGTTTTCAGTAGCAATGGCTACAATTATTGGCGCTTCTCTTGTAACTTCTGGGGGATTACAAGCAAATGCAAAAACGGATCAGAATATTAGTAATATTCAAGGTGGCTACTATTACATCGATGGAATCGAGTATAAAGTACCGAACAGCGAGATTTATAATTTCGTAAATGAAAATAGAATCACGAATTTGCCGTATGTTACCTCAAATACATCAACGACGTCATATAGAGGGGATGCGCGTAAAGTAAGACCCACAGCTGGGTGTGATCAAGGTGAATGGGTATTTACAGCGAAAAGAACAGCAAGCGGCTTCAAACTAGGGGATTCTGGAACGAGAGTTATCAATAAAACCAGTAGAGATTTGACTGAAACATCGAAATTAAGTTCCAGCACTACGATTTCAGGTAAAGTTACTGGATCAGGAAAATGGAATTGGGGTGTAATCGAAGCGACTGCAGGCTTCGAAATAGGCGGTAGCATAACATGGACGACAGAAGAGTCAACTACCATTACAGTAGGCCCTGGTGAGTGGGGATGGATTGATTATGGTGCTTATACGGAGACTTGGGAAGGAGATCATTACTATGTAACCCCCACTTGCAAAATTCAAGACAAAAAGAGAATCAAGGTAATAGGTCCAAAACACAAAGCCAAACTAGCAAGAACTGAAAAATTCTAATTACTGCTAAGAAGGAGAAGAGTTGAGAATGAGAAATAGACTCCTAATACCCATATTACTCCTAGCTGTATGCAGCTTCTTATTAGGATGCCAAGAAGATAAGCTTAAGGATCCGAACGATAAAGTGCTACCTAATAATACTGCAGCTCCTAAACCGGAGGATCATGCATTAAAAGAAGTGGAGTGGGTAAAGGTTGTTGATCCACCTCAAAATGTCTCTTCTCCTTCTGAAGCTGTCGTCCATCAATACGAGGTTGGGTTTAAAGATGGAGCCACAGAATTTCCTAAGAAGGATTCTGTCATTTTCGAAACGACCCTTGGAGAAAAGAGTATAGTGGCTATACGTTCTCCAGAGGGAAAAAATAATTTTGCTGTTTTTTTGTATGAACATAATCCCTCATCTAGTTGGGGAGTTTATGGGCTTGTAAGGTTGTTGGGGAATACAGAGTTTACAGATAAAGAGGGTTTACAATTACCTTTCGAAAAGTTCAATGCAACAAAAATGAATATTCCAGAAAAAGAAGTAAATGCTTGGGTGTTTGCAAACGAAAAAGAGATCGTTACGATTACCGTATATAAACGCTTTCCGTTTACACCCAGTTCTGATCGAGAAACGATCTTACTAAAAAATGGGAACGAAGCATATATAGGTAAGGATCATTTGAAAAATAGCTACTTGTATTACTTTGATACTGAAAAGATAATTGTTGTTTCAGGTAATGTAGCCAAGCAGAAATTTATTGATGTAGCAAATTCTTTACCCCTTGTTACTTCTGCATTGTTTCCTAGCCCGAACAAAAAGGAACAATAAAGGAAAATCCGTAGTGTGTGGAGAAGAGCGACAGTGTAGAACTGTCGCTTTTCCTTTTTTGTAAAAGATCGAAGGAGGCTTGGAAATGCTGATCAAATGGATTACATGTAAAGTAACGGAAAATCAGAAGCAATCGTTTTCCCATGCCCAAGCGAAATGGAGATCAGTAGAGGACATAAAAGGCTTTCTGGGACAAGTCGGAGGGTGGAATCAGCATCAGCCGTTGGAAGCTTGTATTCTTACTGTTTGGGAGAGTAGAGAACACTATCAATCTTTCATGGAGAAGGATCACGATCCTATTTTTCATCAGACAGGGCAGAGCCAGACATATGAAGCCATTTCTGTACAGCTTTTCTCGAAGCTCACAGACAGCGACGATCGTCAGTTGCTGGATGGATTAGAGAGCGCTCAAGTTCTTCGCGTAGTCTGTGGAAGCGAAAACAACGTACTCGCAAAAGCTGGGGCAGAGACGGGAGGGATCGTTGGACAAAGCCTGAAGGATAGCCAGCAATATATAGCGGCGACTTTGTGGAATAATGATCAGCTCGCACCGACGGGCGACGCTCAAGCCTACACCGTTGCTCTTGAACAGACATGGCGCGTTGTTAAAAAAGGAGACCACAAATGAGTAAATCCTATACAAAAGGCATTATTTTCGATATGGACAATACCTTGCTGCAATCCCGAATCAACTTTGCAGGGATGAAACGGGCCATTTTTCAACTGTGGGCCGACAATGGAATTGTAGAGCCGACTCTCGATTGGGAGAAGTATACCGCATCACAGCTCATTGAGATTGGCAGAAAATCGGAGCAGATGACGAGTGAATTGGAACAAGCTATGTGGGAAGCAGTAACCGCGATTGAGAAGGAAGGCATGCATGGAGCTGTATTGGAGAAGCATGCGGTGGAAGTGCTGGATCGCTTGAAAGAGAACTACTATTTGTATATCCTGACCAACAACGCCTACGCCGCGGCAGAGGAGGCTTTGAACGGGACGGGAATCGCTCCCTACTTTAACGAAATCGTAGCCCGCGAGCAGATGACGACCTTGAAGCCATCTCCATCGGGCATTCACTATATTCGCAGCCGCAAGCCGGAATGGCCTGTTTCGGCTTGGACGATGATCGGGGATTCCTGGATCGATGGGAAGGCGGCCTGCGACGGACAAGTCGCTTTTATTGCCTATCAAGGGAACGAACAGGACATGGAGCAAAATGGTGTTGTGCCAAAGGCGTACATAAATGATTTGAAAGTACTCCTGACCGTCCTTGAAGAGTGCGAGCAAAGGTAAAGTGCACTTCTCCAATAAATGATTACAGACAATAGTGAAAAATATGCTATACTTTGCGTAACTGAATACCAGCCTTCAGGGTAGGGTGCAATTCCCGACCGGCGGTAATGACGAACGCACGTCTGAGCCCGCGACTCGCTATCGAAGCAGTTGATAGCGACTGACTTGGTGCAAATCCAAGGCCGACGGTACAGTCCGGATGGGAGAAGGTATTTGGAACGGCCTATTTTGCTGTTTTTTTCAAAAAAACAGTAGAAGCTAGGCTTCTTTCTGAACGCCCTGAGCATAATATTCATGGGCGTTTTTATTTTTATAAAACTTCATAGCGACAATCTTCAGGGCAAGGTGAAATTCCTGACCGGCGGTAATGGCGTACGTACGTCTGAGCCCGCGACTCGCTGACCACGCTTACAGCGACTGATCTGGTGAAACCCCAGAGCCGACGGTACAGTCCGGATGGAAGAAGATTTTGTGCTTTCTTCATTTGTTTTTTTGTGAAAAAACGGATGAGGTAAGGCTTCTTTCCCTATGCCCTGAAACGCTTTGAGGTTTCAAGGGCTTTTTGCTTGGCTGGAATGATGGAACAGAAAGGAGTGCGGTATGGAACAGGACAGCAAGTACATGGATCTGGCGCTGGAACTGGCACGATCGGCACGAGGCCAAACCAGCCCGAATCCCATGGTCGGAGCTGTAATTGTGAATGATGGAACCATCGTGGGGATGGGAGCGCATCTGCGGGCAGGAGAACCCCATGCTGAGGTGCACGCACTGCGGATGGCTGGGGAAAAAGCGCAAGGTGCGACCGCGTACGTGACGCTGGAGCCTTGCAGTCACTACGGAAAAACACCGCCGTGTGCAGAGGCGTTGATCGTAGCCGGTGTACGTCGTGTCGTTGTAGCGACGCTCGACCCGAATCCACTGGTAGCGGGAAGAGGAATCGAGATGCTGCGGGCAGCAGGGCTGGAAGTAGCTGTGGGCGTGAGAGAAGAAGAAGCGAGGGCGCTCAATGAAGTCTTTTTCCATTACATCCAGACCAGACGTCCATTTGTGACGGTAAAGACGGCCAGTACATTGGACGGGAAAATCGCTTCGTTCACGGGACACAGTCGGTGGATTACTGGAGCAGAGGCTCGGGCAGAGGTGCATGAACTGCGTAGGCAGCACGATGCCATCCTCGTTGGAGTTGGGACGATTCTCGCGGATGACCCGCTGTTGACGGCGCGCCAGGAAGAGGAGCGTTTTGGAAGCCAGCCAGTTCGCGTGATTTTGGACAATCATTTACGTACGCCGCTGGGTGCCCGTGTCGTCCAGAATGCAGATGCGAAGACTTGGATCTTTACGACAGATGCAGCCCCAAGGGAAAAGCAGGAACTGCTTGCGGCAAGAGGAGTAAAGGTCATCACAACGGATGCACCCATTCGCGTGGAAAAGGTGCTAGTTACGTTGGGAGAGCTGGGGATTACCTCGTTGCTTGTGGAAGGCGGGCAAGAAGTAAACGGCTCCTTTTTGCAGGCGAGAGCGATTCAAAAGGTCGTGAGCCATATCGCGCTAAAGCTGATCGGGGGAAGCGGCGCGCCTTCGCCATTCGGTGGTCAAGGCTTTGCGACGATGGGAGAAGCGGTACCGTTGACAAATGTCACGATCACTCCGATGGGGAAAGGTGATGTACAGATCATCGGGTACCCACAATGGGAGAAACAGGCGTAGCGAGTGAGGAGGAGAGAGCATGTTCACGGGACTGGTCGAAGAAGTGGGCGTGTTGGAAGCGATTCAAGGGAACGAGCAGGCGAGTCGACTGGTCATCCGCGCACAGCAGGTACTCGAAGGGGTAAAGCTGGGGGACAGTATCTCGGTCAATGGCATTTGCCTTACGGTTACTTCTTATACGAATCGTCAGTTTAGCGTCGATGTGATGCCAGAGACAATGAACAAGACGAGCTTGCGGCAATTACGCAGCGGACAGCGAGTGAATTTGGAGAGAGCAATGCGGCTGGGGGACCGTTTTGGCGGGCATATCGTCTCCGGACATGTAGACGGGACCGGAAGGGTTGCTTCACGAGAGGTGAATGCGAATGCAGTCGTGTTTCGGATTGAGGCCAAACCGCAACTGCTGAAGTACGTCATTGCCCGTGGATCGATTTGCATAGATGGCATCAGTCTCACCGTGGTGGACGTAAACGATAACGGTTTTACCGTTTCGATCATTCCACATACGCTGGCGAATACGAGTCTTGCAGACAGACGACCTGGGGACTTGGTGAATCTCGAAACAGATGTCATCGGCAAATATGTGGAGCGTTTGTTAGGGTATCAAAATCATGGCGGTACAGAAAAATCTGGCGGGCTCAGTCTAGCCTTTTTGCAGGAAAATGGCTTCGCGTGAGAAGGAGGGAGAAAGTATGTTTCATCGCATAGAAGAAGCATTGGAAGATTTGCGTCAGGGCAAGGCAGTCATCGTGGTAGATGATGAGGATCGGGAAAATGAAGGAGATTTTGTCTGCATGGCGGAAGCGGCTACGCCTGAAATGATCAACTTCATGGTCACACATGGCAGGGGACTCGTTTGCGTACCGGTGACAGAAGAGCACGCGACTCGCTTGCAGCTCCATCCGATGGTGAATGCCAATACAGACAAGCAAGGAACGGCTTTTACCGTGTCCATCGATGAAGGGAGTACACACACAGGGATATCCGCTCAGGAGCGCTCTCAGACGGTCTTGGCAATGCTGGACGATCAGAAGGCCGCAGAAGATTTCCGCAGACCGGGACATATTTTTCCGTTAATCGCGAAGTCTGGCGGTGTGTTGCGCAGAGCGGGTCACACCGAGGCGGCAGTTGATTTGGCTCGCTTGGCGGGGGGCATACCGGCGGGAGTCATTTGCGAAATTATGAACGAGGATGGCTCCATGGCACGTCTGCCGCAATTGGTAGAGATCGCACGCCGCTTTGATCTCAAGCTGATTACGATTGCAGACTTGATCGCATATCGGATGCGGACGGAATCCATGGTGAAAAAGGAAATCGAAGTGCAGCTTCCGACCGCCTACGGTGACTTTCGGATAGCGGCCTATACGAACGAGCTGGATGGCAAAGAGCATGTGGCTCTCATCAGGGGAGAGATTGGACCGGATGAGCCCATTCTCGTCCGCGTTCACTCGGAGTGCTTGACAGGCGATATTTTCGGCTCTTATCGCTGCGACTGCGGTCCACAGTTGCACGCTGCATTGGATCAGATTGAAGCGAACGGACGCGGTATTTTATTGTACATGCGCCAGGAGGGCAGAGGCATTGGCTTGATTAATAAGCTGCGTGCCTACAAGCTGCAAGAGGAAGGCTTGGATACGGTTGAGGCCAATGAAAAGCTAGGGTTCGCCGCTGATCTGCGAGATTACGGGATCGGTGCACAAATTTTACGAGATTTAGGTGTGCAACGCATGCGGCTTTTGACCAATAATCCACGAAAAATCCGCGGGCTTACCGGATACGGATTAACAGTAGAAGAACGGGTGCCGCTTCAAATGCCGGAGCATCTGCACAACAAACGGTACCTATCAACAAAACAAGAGAAGCTGGGTCACCTGCTTCATTTGCACAGATAAGGAGAGGGAATAAGCGATGAGAACATTCGAAGGACATTTGGTTGGAACAGGTTTGCGTGTAGGGATTGTGGCAGGACGCTTTAACGAATTGATCGTAAGCAAGCTGGTCGGAGGGGCTCTCGATGCCCTGAAGCGTCATGGCGTAGAAGATGAGCAGGTAGACGTGGCTTGGGTGCCAGGGGCATTCGAAATTCCGTTGATCGCTAAAAAAATGGCGGAATCCGGTCGCTATGATGCCGTTGTTACATTGGGAGCTGTCATTCGTGGCTCCACTCCGCATTTCGATTACGTCTGCAATGAGACCGCAAAAGGAGTTGCTTCTCTATCGCTATCGACTGGGATACCCGTTATTTTTGGCGTTTTGACGACAGACAACATCGAGCAAGCTATCGAGCGAGCGGGAACAAAAGCAGGCAACAAAGGCTGGGAAGCAGCAACGGCAGCAATCGAAATGGCTAATTTATCTAAGCAGTTCGCCTAATCAGTTCATATGGAGAACGAGATATTTCAACGGGGGCTTCGGCTCCCGTTTTCTATTTTTTTGGATAAAATCACCACGGGCAGGCCAAAGTAAGAAAGATTTTCCTGAATAAAGGGGGGATCTAGCGTGAAGCCGACTGATTGGTGGAGAGCGCAAGTAGAGGCCATACAAGCAAAGCGTCGCATCGGTTCGGGTCAAGCGCGGCGAAGCGAACAAATTACACCGGATATGGTAAAACAATGCATGCAAAACGTGGATGACCTCAGCAGCTTGTCATTGAAGATGAATGACGAAGAGGTACACGTTTTTTTTCTCGATACGCTGGTGGATGTGTCCCAGATTTATGAGAATGTCTTTCTTCCGTTGCAGCGTTCTGATGGTAGAGATCCAATGCAGGTGCTCCCCTTCTCACAGGAATGTCTTCTTGACGATATGGAGACGTTGATGAGTAACTTGCTACGCGGTCATACCATCTTGTTTTTCCTGGAAAGGGATCTCATTCTGCATGTGAATACATTTCAGGTCGCTCATCGTTCCATTACGAAATCCGAGACAGAGGCGACCGTCCTTGGACCGCAAGACTCCTTTGTTGAAATGCTGGAGATCAATTTGTCTTTGCTTCGGAGAAGACTGGCTACGCCTCATCTGAAAGTATCGAGCTACACGATTGGCACCGAGGCGCAGAACAAGGTAGCTGTGATTTATTTGGACAATATCGCGAACGCGGAAAATGTGGAGCGCGTGAAAAAACGCCTCGACAATGTCATTTACCCTGGTTTTGTCGGGATGCCTGTCTTAAAGCAAATGCTGGAGGACAAGCCGTACTCTCCGTTCCCACAATTCGGCTTGACGGGTCGGCCTGACAATGCAACAGCAGCCTTGTTGGACGGCAGGATCGTGATCATGCTGAATGGCAGTCCGGATGCTGCCATCTGTCCGACTTCCTTTTTGGAGATGTTTAGCAGCCCCGAAGACTTTTACAATCGATGGTCAACGGCGAGCCTGCTACGGATGATTCGATTTTTCGGTTTATTTATCACCATTATGCTCACCTCCAGCTACGTTTCTGTCTTGACGTTTCATCCGGAAATGCTTCCCCCCGCTTTGCTGACAATTTTGTCTGAATCACGCAGTCGGGTGCCTTTTCCGCCCGTGATCGAAGTGCTCATTATTGAGCTCGTCATCGAGATCCTGCGGGAAGCAGGGATACGCATGCCGACTAAAATCGGCCAGACAATCGGTATCGTTGGCGGTATCGTGATCGGGACAGCCTCAGTACAAGCGGGGTTAGCCAGTAATATCCTGATCGTCCTTGTTTCCGTATCGGCACTGCTTTCTTTTGTGCCACCTAATTTTTTGATGAGTAATGCGATTCGGCTCGTTCGCTATGGTTTCATTTTGATGGCAGGTGTATTGGGCATGTACGGCCAGATGCTGTCGCTGGCGTTTTTATTCGCGCACTTGCTCAATCTGACTTCGCTTGGGACGCCGTATATGGCTCCGGGGGTTCCGCGTCAATGGACCGATTTGATGAATAGTCTCGTACGTGCGCCATTGAGGTTTATCGTCAATCGCAACCGCATGTCCCGGGCAAAGCAAAAGCATGTCCGGCCAGTTGGGGAGGACTAAGGAGATGGATCGAGGGAGAATTCACAGCCTGAATCCGATCCTGGTAATCGGATTGATTATGAATACGATGGTGGGGGTTAATTTACTTGGACTGGCTCACCATGCGAGCAAAATGGGCTACAATCTGTGGTGGTCTCCGATTTTGCTGGGATGCATCGTCAGCTTAACGCTATTTCCGATGATGGCCCTGTGCCGACGTTATCCAGATGATAATCTGTTTCGGATTCACGAGAAGCTGTTGGGAAAATGGCTGGGACGCTGTTTCAATATCCTGATTATCGTCTACGCCATTTTAAACGTATCTACCGCCAATGAAGGATACGTCAGGCTGATTCAAACCTCCATGCTGAGCAATCAGACAGCCACACTGCCATTGCTTGGATTGACATTGGTCATGGTCTACATTACGAACGGCGGCATCAAATTGATCGCGCGTTTTTGTCTGCTAACGTTCTTTTTTACGGGCTGGATGGTTTTTCTATTGCAGTACGGCTTTCAAAAGGGAGGATTCACGCATATTTTTCCTCTTTTTAATACAGATTGGCGCAGTATAGCCGAAACGGTGCACAATTCTTACGCGAGCATGCTTGGGTATGAATTGGTCCTGTTTTTCTACCCATATATCCAAGAGAAGAATAAGGCACACAAGCATGTACTGATTGGGGTATGGATCGTGGTTTTGTTGTACGTCATGATCCTGATCACAAGCGTAGCTTATTTTTCTGAATGGCAAATGGACAATCTCATTTATCCCATTTTGAATTTGTTTAAGGCTGTAGAGCTGTCTTTTTTGGAGCGGATCGAAAATCTCGGGATTGGTCTCTGGGTCTTCCTCATTCTCAGCACGAGTACGGGATACTTGTGGGTTGCCCGTACCGGTCTGGAAGAAATGGCAGACAAGACGAAGCTGTGGCATCTGCTTTTACCGACAATCATTTCGTTTCTATTCATTGTGGGGCCATTATCTGTAGAAAAACAACGCTACATTTATGACAAGGTGACTGTTTATATGGCCTATGGATTGATCTTATGGCCGATTTTTTTGTTATTGCTTCATTCCTTGAGGTTCGGTAGAGGAGAGCGGGTATCATGAAGAGGGCGAGCTGGTTCATTGTTACGGTTATCCTTTTGCTCAGCCTTTGCGGTTGTGGGGGAGAACTCGAACGGCCGGCACTGGAAGACATGGCCATGATTGGGGTTATGGGCTTCGATTATGTGGA
This sequence comes from Brevibacillus brevis, assembly GCF_001039275.2. Lineage (NCBI taxonomy): Bacteria > Bacillati > Bacillota > Bacilli > Caryophanales > Paenibacillaceae > Brevibacillus > Brevibacillus brevis. The sequence continues at coordinate 5,111,446 of NZ_CP030117.1, read as the reverse complement.
TCGTGAAAAGATTGATGTCACCGTATCAGTACCGGTTCCCTCCAAAAATAAGGAATCTACGCAGGTGTACGCTACGTATGCCTCGATGACGAGCGAGGCAATGCTGAATCTCGCGACAAAAGCAGAGAGGACCATGTCCCTCTCGCAATTACGTGTGATTTTGTTCAGTGAAGAATACGCCCGCAAAGTAGGGATCGGAAAAGTCATTCTTGATCTCTATCGCAATCCGATTGTAGGAGAAAATGTATACATTGCCATCGTAAAAGGAAAAGCGAAAGATGTCATCAAAGGAACCTATAACCACAGGCCGGAAATTAACACGTATTTGAACAACTTGCTCCGTCCGCGAGTAGAAACGGCCTTTTCGTCTTTTGCGACCATTCACGATTTTGTTTTTATGATGACCAGCAACACGATGGACCCCAATCTTCCTTATCTGATCCACAGTGACGGAGAGATTCAGATCACCAAGGCGGCCCTTTTTCGAGTAGACAAGATGATCGGAATTTACTCACAGCGAGAAGGGAAGCTGGTTCAGGGGTTTCTGGGTAGAGAGCGCTTGCCCCGTATGAGCTTCGAATTCCAGCACGAGGCGAAGACAGGTAAAAAACAAACGGAAAAGGTCGTCTTCGATTTTGTGCGGGCAAAAACGAAAGTAAGCAGCAATGGCAGCCTGAAAAAGCCTGTCATCAACATCAAGCTTCGGGTAAGAGGGATGCTAGTGGGCTATTCAGGCAGTAAGGACTTGGAGAAGCGGGCTCAATATCGGACCATGGTTCAAGAGCTTGAGAAACGGATCAAAAAGGAAAGCATGGAGATGCTGGTGCGTTTTCAAAAGCAAGGGGTTGACCCGGCGCAGCTCGAGGAGAGTATTCGCCAAAAGTATTATGGCAAGTGGACACGCGAAACGGGTCTCGCCCTTTATAAAAAAGCGAAATTCAACGTCGAGGTTCATGTGGATGTAGTTGGTTTTGGCACACTGAAATAAGGAGTAGCCGCATTCCGGCGTGGTTAGAACAGACGCTTGAATTCGCGCCAGATCGCACCCAAAGTCCGGCGATTTATGTTTTGGAGCTTGCCGTACAACAGGTTCGTCAAACCAATAAAGGTGAGCTCCTGATCTTTCGTATATGGATACCAATTGAACTCACGCTTGCGTTTGCCTGGATCATGGATGACAGAGATGCTGTGCGTAAAGGCTTGCAACCCAGAAGGTCCGCGATAACGGCCGATGCCACTCTGTTTGACCCCGCCAAAAGGAAGATGGGGATTGGCGTAGCTGATAATGACGTCATTGATGCACACATTGCCGCTGTCGAGCTGACGAGCTACGCGATCCGCTTTTGTTTGATCGGCTGACCATACCGAGGCATTCAGCCCGTACGGTGAGCTGTTAGCCAGTCGAACAGCCTCTTCTTCGGTGGCAAAAGTCATGATCGGCAATACTGGACCAAAGGTTTCTTCCCGCATGATTTTCATGTCAGATGTCACGTTTGTGAGAATGGTCGGCGCGATATACATGCTGCCAGTGGAAGGAAGTCCTCCGGTGACTGCGGTCGCGCCCGTAGCCAGTGCTTCGTTAACATGCTCGCGGACAATGCCGATTTGTTGGGAAGACGTCATCGAACCGACCTCGGCCTGATTCGGATAGCTTTGGCGCAATGCTTTTGTCTTTTCAGTAACCAGCTTGAGAAATTCAGGGTATACCTTTTCATGGACAAAAAGCCGTTCAACAGACATACATACCTGTCCGGAGTTCGTAAAAGCCCCCCACACCGCGCCATTTGCTGCCCGCTCCAGATGAGCGTCTTCAAACACGATCATCGGGTCTTTTCCGCCTAGCTCCAGTTCTACTGGGATCAAATGCTCCGACGCTGCCGCCATAATTTTTTTGCCTGTCGCGACAGAGCCTGTGAAAAAGATTTTATCTGGGCGCGCAGCTACCAGCGCCTGTCCAGCTTCGCGTCCTCCATGCAGGACGGTCACGACACCATCCGGCATAGAAACAGCGGAAAACACCTCTTCAATGAGCAGTCCGGTAGAAGCAGTCACCTCGGAAGGTTTTAAAATAACGGTATTGCCTGCTACGAGGGCAGATAATACAGGAATGATGGCAAGTTGAAACGGATAATTCCACGGAGAGATGACCGCGACGACACCCATTGGCTTGTAGTGAATATACGATTTTTTCGGCCACAGCACGATAGAGGTTGGTACCGGCTGATCGGCCAGCATCTGATAAGCATGTTTTTCATAAAAACGAATCGTGTCGACAGTGACGAAAATTTCGGTCATATACGCTTCCAATGTAACTTTTCCGGTAGCCTCACTAATTTTTCGGGCGATTTCTTCGCCGTGATCGACTAAATAGTGCCGCAACCGTGTCAAATAGTCCAGACGCCGAGCCAACGAAGTAGTGGACCAAGCTGGAAAGGCAAGACGCGCACGTGCCATCGCGTCTTCTACTTGTTCTGGAGTCGCTTCCTGTAAAGAGCCAAGTAGCTCACCAGTGGCGGGATTTTGCATGGACATGACTGCCATTATGATTCACCTCGATTCAGAAGATAAAGATTCAGAAGATAAAGATTCAGAAGAGAAGAATGTATGCATCAAATGGGCAAAGGCCTGTTCAAAACGGGCAATCGCTTCTTCCGGCTTCTGTAACTCATCGAGCAAAAATTGAATAAGGAATCCGTCGATTGCAGAGTAAATGAGTGAGATGGCATAATCTTCGTCGATGGTCAATGAAGATTGTTCTTCGCGCTGCAATCGTACGAGCATTCGAGAGATGAGCTGATGCAGACGGGACCGAATCCCTTTTACCTGTTCACCAAACGCAGGAACGTACATGGCCTGTACCTGCAAGTCATACCAGAGCCGATGCAGCTTCCGATCCTCTTGTAGACTCCGGCACAAGACACGGGCTAGAGCTGCTGACCATTCGCCAGATGGAGCTGCGAGCACTTCGCGTTCCAACTCCTCCATAAAACGTCCTTTGTAGCTAGAGATTACAGCGAGCAAAAGCTCTTCTTTGCTTGCAAAGTAATAATGCAGAATGCCAAGTGAGACGCCAGATTCCTTGGCAATGTCACGCAAGGAAACATGTGCATACCCTTTTTCAGCCAGACAAGCAGTTGCTTGCTCAATCAAAAATGCCCGTTTTGCTTCGGCTTTTTTCTGGGTAGTCACTTTTTCACCTCTTTTTTGGACGACTGTCCAGTTTTTCTGCTTTTATTGTATTTTTACGAAAGATGTCTGTCAATGAAAAGAGCTGCCCATAAAAAAGAAGCGGCTTCATTGCCGCTTCTTTTGCCGCTCCCAGCGTCGTAAATATGGATACGGATCAAATGACCAATCTGCTCCACCTGTTTCCCGATACATACCGTAGTGTAGATGGGGAGGGAATTTGCCTGAGGTGCCGGGCTTCCCATATCCAGAGCTGCCGATATATCCAAGGACTTCACCCGGCTCCACGATGTCACCCGGCTTCAACCCCTTTTTAAACGAGGACAGATGGGCAAAGTAATGGTACACATTGCCCATGTCACGCATGCCGATTCGCCATCCGCCATACCTGTTCCAACCGATTACTTCGATGACTCCGTACGCTGTGCTGAGTACAGGGGTGCCGTGACTCGCAAAAATATCGGTCCCCTCGTGGATACGACGCCCACCCCAGCCGCGTGGAGCCCCCCATGTACTGCGGTAGCTGTAATCGTATCTCGCGGGGATAGGAAAATGCCGCTCATCTAGGTCCAGGTGTTGATACTTTGCATACACCTGCGCGAACTGCCTGATCGTCTTCACGGAACGATCCCGCTGGTAGTACGACCAGAGACCAATTTGCCAATCCTCGTGGGAGAATCCGTATTGGGATAGGTAGTGAATGAAGGTCGTGAGTGCATCAAGATCGTTGTGACGATCTGCGACACCATCGCCATCTCCATCCATCCCCATGCCTTCAAAAAATTGAATGGATACCGGATTCGTATCCTCTGCATCAGGATTGAATGCACCTGCCCAACGTTCGCTTGGAATGTCCACAGCCGTTAGTCGCGAAACGTTTTCTTGCTCCTGCTTTTTCCGGCGTATTTTCATGGTTCGCTCGTATTGATCAATGGCTGCTAAATAATTCCACGGAATACCATACATTGATTCCAAGCGCAAAAAAACTTGCAAGCGCTCTTGAAGAACCGGGTCTTGCTTATTGGCGGACGGAGCAATTCCGGCGACGGATTCTAGTGGTGAAATAGCTGCAACCACGCACAAGCTGATCTGAATGATTAGGCGGAAAACTCGCATGCCGTCTCCCTCCAGCCTCGTAGTCTTTTGTTGTAGTTTCTACCAGTTGGAGTGGATTATCCAAGATACTTTTGGAAAGCTTTTTGGCAATTATTGAGGAAAGTTTTGTAAATTTGCAGGAAAGGAGGCAGGAGCACACCGTACAGCCAAAGAATTGAAATCAGGAGGAGTGTATTCCTTAAAAAATCGACCTGAGGAGGCTGTGTGATGAGCAAAAAAGTGTTGATTGTAACAGGTGACGCTGTAGAGGCACTGGAGGTTTTCTATCCGTATTACCGGTGCTTGGAAGAAGGATATGAAACGGTTATTGCAGCTCCAAGCGTGAAAACCCTGCACACCGTTTGCCATGATTTCGAAGCACACAGTGAGACATACACAGAAAAGCCAGCTTATCAGCTTCCCGCCCATGTTGCATTCTCAGACATTAACCCTGAGGCGTTTGACGCCTTGATTATTCCGGGTGGACGAGCACCTGAGCATATCAGGCTCAATGAACACCTGAAGCCGATTGTGGCGCACTTTTTCGAGACGAACAAGCCAGTCGCAGCCATCTGCCATGGCTCTCAAGTATTGACCATTGTTCGCGAGCACTTAGCTGGACGTGAAATCACAGCTTATCAGGCATGCAGACCCGATGTAGAAGCGTGCGGAGCGATCTACCAAACAGAAACACTCCATGTCGATGGCAATCTTGTTTCCGGACATGCATGGCCAGACTTGCCAGGCTTCATGCGTGAATTCCTCCATTTGCTCAAGTGAAAACCAATACTCCAAACTTCCGTCATTGCTGGCGGAAGTTTTTTCGTTCTGACAGATGCTTTTCATCCAGCCTTTTCCTCTGTATCATAAAGGGAAAGTATGTTCGTCTGTTTCATGTGAGGAGTGAAATTGGTCGTGCTGTCATTTATTCATACAGCGGATGTCCATCTGGATGCGCCGCTTCAAATGTTGGGGGAGCGTTACGAGCTGCGTCAGGATGATTTTCGTCAAACGATGAAAAGAATCCGTGACCTTGTTCAGCAAAAGGGAGCAGACTTCTGGCTCATTGCCGGAGATTTGCTGGAGTACCACGGGGGAAGACGATCAACTGCGATGTTTTTACATGATTTGTTTGCCAGTATCGCACCAATCCCTGTTGTGATCGCACCTGGCAATCACGATCCGTGGCGAGCAGATTCGTTTTATCAAACATTGGAATGGCCAGGAAACGTCTACTGGTTTACACCGGAGTGGGGTGTGTATGAATTTCCCGAAAAGTCGTGCGTGATCTACGGCTGGGGCTTCGGGCAGCCACATGTGTATGAATCGCCACTCGATACGTTTCCAGGCAAATTGGAAGGGTATGCCCATCATCTGATGGTTCTGCATGCCAGTGTGCTTTCCAATTCAGGTGACGAAGAGCATCATCCGTATGCGCCTGTAACCTTGCAGCAGCTCGTACAGACGGGCATGGACTATGTTGCGATGGGACATATCCACAAGCCGGAGCAATTCATGCATCCTGTCAAAAAACAACCGTTCGCAGCTTACCCAGGATCTCCAGAAGGATTGACGAGTAAGGAAGCTGGAGAGCGAAACGTTTTGTATGGAGAGCTGGATCTTGATGGCAGATTGCAGCTCACGGCGATTCCTGTCCAGTCACGCAAAATTCGAAAGCTGGAAATCGAAGGGAAAGGAGTCGAAACCACTGAGCAGCTCATTGACAGGATGGAGCAGCAACTCGCAGAGGAAAAGGATTCCGATCTGATGTACATCACGCTGACAGGAGAACGTGCCGCCCATTTTCAGCCTCCATTGTCCGTTCTTCAACAACGATTTTCCCGCTTTTTTGTGCTGCAGATGACAGACCGGACCTGGCCTGATGTGGATGAGGACAAGCTGATCGCAGAGGGGGGCGTTTGGGGGAGATGGCTTTCCAAGCTGGCAGAGGCAGAGTCCCGTGCGCAAAATGAGGACGAGCGAGAAATCGTCAGGCTAGCCAAGCAAGAGGCTTTGGTGCGGATTGGGGGGACCATTCGATGAAAATAGAGGAGCTAGTGCTGAGGGGCTTCGGAAAATGGCAGGATGCTACTTTTCGTTTTGCTCCAGGCATCAATCTGTTTTATGCCCCCAATGAGTCAGGAAAATCAACGATCCTACAAGGTATTTTCGCTGCCTTGTATGGAATGAAGCGCGATTACGTCAAATCAGCCCGATATTTGCCTGAATATGAAAAATACCGTCCGTGGCAGAGTGGCTCGTATGAAACGATCATTTCGTACAAATTAGCGGGGAAAACCTATCGCCTGCATCGCCAGTTAACGAAGGAACGGGAGGAGGCGCGCCTCTTTTTGGACCCCGAATGGACGGAAATGACTGATCTATATCTGGAAGACAGACGCAAGGAACGGAATTTTATCGAAAAGCATACGGGCCTTACACGAAGTCTATTTACGGATTTGACTTGGATCAGGAGGGAACCGCTTCAGGCGGCTGAACATTTGATTCCGACTTTTACGACTGCGGAAGAAGCCAATCCGGCTGTCCAACAAATTTTGGCGGAGCTGGATCGGGAGGTTGCCCTCATCGGCAAAAAAGAACGGGCCGAGAATACCCTTTTGGGAAAAGCCGCTACGAAGGTGGCCCAAAAAGAGCAGGAGAAGGAAAGCGCAAAAGCAGCGTGGCGAACGATCAGCCAACTGACGCTGCAAATAGCGGAAGCCACAGAAGAATGTCAGCAATTAGAGCAGCGGCGGAGCCGATTGCAGCAGCGTCTGGAGCGCTCAACCGGACAAGCAAAAGCGTTGCAGGAACGCTGGCAACGAAGTCATGCTCCTGTCAGTCAACAAGACTGGGCGTGGTGGGAGCAAACAGCTCGCTCTGAGGCTGAGTTAGCTATTCACGAAGAAGCAAGACGCGGTTTCACTCATGTAAACATGCCGACGGATGCTGTACAACAGGGTGATGAACGTCTCATTCCCTTACAACATGATTATGAAAAAGGCACACAATGGCTCAAGCAGCGAGAAGCATTGCATGTTCGTTTGGCGACCCTGGCTGTATCCGCCCTTTCTACAAGTCCGCGAAGTACTGCCTCACGCAGCTCCCGACAAGGCAATCAGGCGAAAAGGAAGCGGGGAGCTGTACTCATGTGGGGCGGCGCAGGGATACTGTCTGTTCTCGGGGGAATCGGCTTTGTGAGTGGACATCCCGTTCTGGGAGGAATTTCTGTGACTGCTGCTTTGTTGCTGTTCGGCTTTGGGGTTTTCTTGCTCCGAGTAAAAGGGAGTACGGTCGGAGCTAAACAGGCAGCGGATCATGATGCGGTACAGGAAAGTCAAAGGGTACAAGAAGAGATCGCTTCACTCGATGCTGAACTCGCCACACTCGTTCAGCGATGGGGTGCGAGTAATTGGGATACATTTTTGGAAAGACGGGAAGAGCTACTGAAAAGCACACGCAAGCAACAATCTGAGCAGCTTCTATCGGAGATGGCCAAAACGAAGCAGGAGGCCGATTTGTCTGCAAGCTGGGGTGAGGCACTTCGGACCTTGCTGGATCAGGAAAAAAACGCGCTTGAGACGGAGCAAGGCAAATTGCGCATCGAGATGGTGGAGATTGAGGAAAGACTACAGGAACTGCGTGAACAAATAGCCAGAGGAAATGGGGAGATGGCGGTTCATGAGAGCCTGTCATTATCTCGCGCGACTGATGAGCTTGAGGAAGCGCAGGCAGCACTTCGTCAGCTACAAAATAAGCGAGATGCCCTTCAATTGGCTCGGGAAATGCTGCAAGAGTCAGTAGGGGAATGGCGGCGGGATAGCACACCTGCTGTGAACCAGCAGGCTTCGGAGATCATCGAGCATATTACAGGGGGAGCGTATCGGGATGTCAGACTCGATCCCCGTGACGGATTTGCCGTCCGTTTGCTGGAACCGACCAAGCAAATGGTGCTCGAACAGGATCAATGTTCTACAGGGACTATTGATCAGCTATACCTTGCCCAACGTTTGGCCTTGGTGCATCATGCCAAGCAGTCGGAGCCATTGCCGCTCTTTTTCGATGATCATTTTGTCCATTATGATGACGAGCGCCTGCGTCGAACGCTTGACTATATAGCGATGCTGGCACAAGAACAGCAAGTGTTTCTCTTCACCTGTCATGAGCGAGAGCTGCGCATGCTTGCGCCATTGCTGCGTCAAGGGAACCGCCATGCCGTGCATCAGATCGGGTAATTGTTTCCGGGGGAGGAAAGAGGTTGCCCCTCCGAAATCCAACCTCTATAATGGAGATTGTTATTGTCTTGTACCATGATGTCACATGAGGAGTGAGCCCTATGACGCAACGCAAGCCGGAGTGGCTCAAGATCAACCTTGTTTCAGGATCAGAACTAGCCAGCTTTAAAGAGCTTAAGCAAACCATGCGCACGAAGACGCTACATACCGTTTGTGAAGAAGCAAAATGCCCCAACATTCATGAATGCTGGGCAAGCGGTACAGCAACTTTCATGATTTTGGGTGATATATGTACCCGTGCCTGTCGGTTTTGTGCAGTAAAAACTGGACTACCAACGGAGCTGGATACAGCTGAACCAGAACGTGTAGCAGAAGCAGCAGAACAAATGCGTTTGAAGCATGTCGTTGTTACTTCCGTTGCTCGTGATGATTTGGCAGATGGAGGCGCACAGATTTTTGCCGATACGATTCGTGCGATTCGTCGTCGACTGCCATTTGCCTCCGTAGAAGTATTGATTCCTGATTTTATGGGGAACTGGGATGCGTTAAAAGTGGTCATGGACGCAAAGCCTGACGTACTAAACCACAACATTGAGGCGGTTCGCAGGATGTCAGATCGCGTACGGGCAAGAGCCAAATACGATCGGACGCTGGAACTGTTGAAAAAGGCGAAGGAATTCCAGCCGAGCATTCCGACCAAGTCCAGCCTGATGATTGGTGTAGGGGAGACAATGGAGGAAATCATCGAAACGATGGATGACCTGCGTTCTGTCGACGTCAACATCATGACAATTGGCCAGTACTTGCAACCGACCAAGAAGCATTTGAAGGTAGAAAAGTTTTACCATCCAGATGAATTCGCTCACTTGAAGGATGAAGGCATGAAACGTGGCTTTAGTCACGTGGAGTCAGGTCCATTAGTACGCAGCTCGTATCACGCTCACGAGCAGGCGAGTGCCGCAAAGGAAACGATTGCGAAAGAATCTATGCCAAAAGCGCAATAATAAGTAACCCCCTCAACCGCCCATACGAGCGGAAAAGAGGGGGTTTTTCACTACATGGGGGAGAGGGCTTTAGCGACTGGTTGTAGCTTTGTGAGTTGACACGTTATGGGATGTTCCACCCATACGCTTGATAAGCGTATCAATGCTTTTCGCATCTTCTGTACGCGCTGTACTCACGTTGCTGGAGCGGCTTGCTACACGAGCGATTTCTTGGATGTCATTCGGATTATCGGTAACATACACTTTGTAATAGCGTGGTGAAACCGATTCGGCGTTCATTTTTGCCTGTTTTTTCGCTGTGTGCGCATCTGCTCCTTGTGTGTGCACACCTACAAAAACTTCTTTATCCGTTACCAAGACCGTAGAACGCTGAACGCCAGGGCAACTTGCAGTGACATTCCCTACAGCTTTTGCCAATGCATCACGGTCTACGTAGACGTTTGTTACACTGGCGGTTTTCATATGCTGACGGTCAGTCTGCGCATAGCCCATGTGTGGCATTCCGGTTTGCATGACTCCTGCTCCACCGCGGTTCCAAGCATGCTGTTGATAAATGGAATGGTGTCTTCCGGTCGGAGTATTGTAAACACCTGCTGTACCCATACCTGCTTTATGATCCGTAAAGGCATTGTACGGTCTCATACCGCTTGTGTAGGCGTTGTAGTTGTTTACATTTGCATGTGGATAGGCACCATTTGGATATACACCATAGTTAATCCCAGCATTGTTTGTCAGACCCATGCCATTACGGACGTGAAGTCCATCACGTGTTCCGTCATAGTTGCGGGTATGAAGCCCGTCGAAATTAGTGGTGCTTGTACCAGTGTAATTACGAGTGTGATGATACCCGTCGATGTTCGTCGAGCGCATGCCATCGTAGTTACGGACGTGCATTCCATCAAAATTTCGAACGTGCGGAGCAGACTGGTACGACATCGTCTTGTTCGGATGCGTGTAATTAGGCGCAGCATTATTTGCACAACCAGAAGCCAAGAGCACAATACCTGCAATTGCAGGATACAACCATGTCTTTTTCAATGGTAACACCCCCTACACGATAGAATGTCCAAAGGGACAGGTCAGTTATCGTGGGAAATTTAGCTCATGTTGCGTGAAATATGATAAGATGGACGTAGTATACATGCGTAAGGAGGAAGCGAGTTTGATTCGCACGCAAGCCGGTACTTATGAAGTCATGGAAGTAAATCGAGACGGCTGGAACCTTGAAGCGTTCAAGGAGCGCTATAGCGATATCCTCGACAAGTACGATTATATTGTAGGGGACTGGGGCTATGGTCAGCTTCGTCTTCGTGGGTTTTATACTGACGCTAATCGCAAAGTACCGTTCGAGCAGCGGATCGCCGCTTTGGATGAGTACCTGCATGAGTTCTGCAATTTTGGTTGTCCGTACTTCGTTTTGCGCAAGGTAAAAGCAAACGTTGGCAACGGTGACGACCAAAGCGGGCAAGACGAAGCTGCCTTTGATGTCATCATTGATATTCGTCAGGACATTCCCCGTGAAGAGGGTGGCTCTTCGCCCTATGTAGAACGAAAAGAGCGCAGACGCTATCACCCGCGTCAAAATAAACAGGATCGCCAGAACAATGCTGGTGCTGATCGTAACGGGGCGGGGAGAAACGAGCGCGGGGAGAAGCCAAAGTTTCAAAAGGATCGACCCGATAAAAACGGCAAGGATGCCAACTCACGAGAGCGCCGTCCCAATCAATTGAAACCCAATCGCGAACGCGATAAAGTCCCAACAGGACCAAATACACCAAAGCGTGATTCCTAAAAATGAATCAAAATAACCGAAGCATAAAAAAAGAGCCCTGTATCTCAGGGCTCTTTTCGTTTCTCGATCTAAAAACCACCGGGTCCGCCGAAACCACCGGGTCCACCGAAACCACCGGGTCCACCAAAACCACCGGGTCCACCCCAACCAGGCCAGCCCCATGTGGGCCAATAGCCAGGCCAGCATGTATTGCATCCCCACCAAGGATATGGTTGTGGGACGACAACGACTTCAGGACCTCGTCTTCTACGGAAAAAGACTGGATGTGCCTGATCTTCTGGAATGTATCGAAAATCCTGGTCTGCTGGGTAATAGGGAGGTTGGTCATATTGTGCAGGAACAAATTGGTTTTGGTCGTATTCGTTTGGATCGTATTGAGTTTGATCATATTGAGTTTGATCGTATTGGTTTTGGTCGTATGAGCTTTGGTCGTATGGATAAGATTGCATGATGCGAATCGCACTCCTCTCGTTATCTGTCTGTGCATCTGTGCAGTAGCAGTATACGAGGCATACGCCTGTAAGGAGCATTGTCCAGCAGGAAATGGGCGGGGGCTACAAATAAAAAAAGGAAGAGCCCGCAATCGCTCTTCCTTTGGTAATTAAATGGCTGCTTCCAAAAATGCTTTCAATTCTTCTGCTTCACGCTCATTCAAGTTGAACGCGAATTCCAGATAGCCTTCTTCTTCCAGATCATCATGTCCAATAATAGCGGAGCGTCCATTTTGAATATTAATGACAATCGCCTTCCCATAAAAACGGTTGGTCGTTGTAATCGCGAGGTCAAAACGCGTAGCTTCGCCTGTGAAGCTGACAAAGCGCGTTCGAGTATCCTCAGCTTCGTCGTACAAGTAGAACAAATCATTTGCCATATAAGTGTCCCTCTACTTCCATAAAAGATTTGGTTTGTGTTCGGTATTGTGTACAGCGCGGACAAAGCGAATGGTTTTGGTTTTGGCACGCATGACGATCGAATGAGTTTCCACCATATCATCACCGAGATAGCGCACGCCTTGCAACAGCTCTCCATCAGAGACACCCGTTGCTGCAAAAATGGCGTCGTCCCCTTTGACCAGATCGTTCAGCGTCAAGAGCTGCTCCGGATTGACGAGCCCCATTTTGATGCAGCGCTCGCGCTCGCTGTCGTTTTGCGGCTTGAGCTGGGCTTGCATGTCGCCACCCAGGCACTTGATCGCCGCAGCACTGATCACGCCCTCTGGCGCACCACCGATACCCAGGAACAGGTCAATCCCTGTATGCGGCAGACAAGCAGCAATCGCAGCACCCACATCGCCATCTCCAAAAAGCTTCACTCGCGCACCCTTTTCACGAATGGCGTCAATAATCGCCTGGTGGCGGTCGCGTTCCTGAATAATGACGGTCACATCTTGCACGCGCTTGTTGTTTGCTTTTGCTACAACCTCTATCATTTTATCCACGGGATCGTAAAGGTTGATTAGTCCGGCAGCTCGCTTGCCGACGGCCATTTTCATCATGTACATGTCTGGTGCATGCAACAGTGTACCACGGTCGCCAATGGCGATAACAGACATGGCATTGTTGTGACCCTTGGCGACAATCGTCGTTCCTTCAAGCGGATCAACCGCCACATCTACCTCAGGACCGCCTGCTTCCGGGTTACCGAGCTTTTCACCGATATAGAGCATGGGGGCCTCATCCAGTTCACCTTCGCCAATGACGACGGTACCCCTCATGTTGATCGTGTCAAACATGGCGCGCATGGCGCTGGTCGCTGCTCCATCTGCTTCATTCTTTTTCCCGCGTCCCATCCAGTGAGAAGAGGCGAGTGCAGCCATTTCCGTTACCCGCACAATTTCCAGAGCCAATTCGCGTTCCACAGTGTGTTCCTCCCCTTATGCTTGCCGGCAAAAATTCACCCCATCATTGTAACATAAAGTGAACGATCAAAAAGTCGTCTTTTCAGCACCAAAAGACGAACGTGATTCGTGACAGGTCGTACAAATTTGGTATACTGAGGGATGAAAAGAGGTGAAACCGGTGAGCAATTCCTATTTGCAGGAAGGGGAATTGGTGCTTCTCGTCCTGGTGCTAACATTTGTGTTTACCGTTTACTACTCAAAACGCAAATCAAAAAAGCGAAAGTAAGGAGAAATATATGTACGACGTGAATACAAAGCGAATCGACCAAGTATTGGAACATATGTCTCGTATGCTTGATCTGTTGGACAAGCTCAGCGAACGAGGAGCCAAAGCCGTTTTGGCAGATGAAGTTGCTGTTGCAGCGATGGAGCGAGCCCTGCACTTGTCTATCGAAGGAATAGTGGATGTCGGAAACGCGCTGATCGACGGATTCATTATGCGAGATCCAGGCAGCTACAGCGACATCGTGGAAATTTTGCGGGATGAGCAAGTCATCACGGATGAACAGGCTTTGATCCTGACACGTGTAACTGATTTCCGCAAGCACCTGGTCAATGATTATACAAGTGTGCCGGTCAATGAGATGTACAGCCTGGTAGAAGAGGCTGCCGGTACCATTCGTCAGTTTGAGCCACAGGTGAGAGCGTTCCTGAAAAAAGAACTGTTTTAAAAAGTGCTTTCAATCTATCACCAACGTAGCGGATATTTTATACAAAAGACTTTCGTTTGTTTACTAAAACGTCTTCATCCACTACAATAGGGAGAAAGGACGGTGATACGTATGACAAACGAAGGAACGTCCACTCGTGATCAAATCCTGCACATGCTCAAGGTCAAAGGTTCACTCCCTGTCAGCGACATGGCCGTCGAGCTAGGGATTACGGAAATGGCGGTTCGACGTCATTTGAACACCCTGGAGAGAGATAATTTGATCAAGTCTACGCTTGTTCGCCAAGCGATGGGGCGCCCAACGAATGTTTATTCATTGTCGCAGGAAGCAGACGAACTGTTCCCGCGCAATTATTCTCATTTGACATTAGATTTTTTACAGGACATAAAGGAAATCGACGGTTTGTCCAAAATAGAGATGCTATTTAGACGCCGCGAGAATCGCTTGGAGGAGACTTATCGCTCCCACATGCAAGGTGACTTGGAAAATCGTGTAGCCAAGTTGGCCGAGCTGCAAAACGATAAAGGATACATGGTGGAATGGGAAAAGGACGAAAATGGAGACGGTTATCGGATTCAGGAGTTCAATTGCCCAATCTCGCAAGTAGCCCGTGAATTCAACCAAGCGTGTAGCTGTGAGCTTTCCTTGTTCCGCCGGGTTTTGAATGCCAATGTCGAGCAAACCACGTGCATGGCAAAAGGCGGAGACAAATGCGTGTTTCACATCAAAGAAGCGAAATAAGCTAGCCATAACGAAAGTCCACTCGAGTTGGGTGGATTTTTTTCTTTTGTTTACAAGATTTCCACGGCACAGGATTCGGTTAGGGTCCTGTGTCTTTTTTTCTATACTCAGGCAGGCATTAAGTACCTTTTTGCTCCATTCTAGCAATCTTAATGTTGGTTTAACGTTTTCTTTATGTTGGACATCTACTATTTATGGTGTAAAGAAACAACAAAACACACAGAAAAACAACGGAAAGGCGGGGGTATCAGGTTAATATTGGTAATTCGTATGGGCGTCGTGACGAAAAACAGATGAGGAGAGATCCGTAATGAAAAAAATGGTATCAAGTATCGCTGCTTCTGCCATCTTGTTGGGTGGAATTCTGCCAGTCGTTGATTCCGCTCATGCAAAAGAAAACTTTTCTAAGAAAAAGATGACGATGACCTTTGACGTGATCAGTGACATCCAAGGAGACCTCCGAGATTTTGATCACGTTTTGCAAGACATCCATGAGGAAAATCCAAAGTCCGAAGCGCTGATCATTAACGGTGATATTACTCCTCGCGGTTACGATTTTGAATATCAAGCCGTGCAAGATGTGCTCGATAAAAATCCTCATCCTGAAAACGTGTGGTACAGCATCGGTAATCATGAGTTTTATGTGCCGAAGTGGAAAAATCCCCAAACGCTTGCACAAAGTAGCTGGCCAAACGGCACAACGGAAGAAGAGTTGTTCGATAACTTTTACCAATTTAGCGGAGAAGACAAAGTCTATCACCAAAAAGAAATCAATGGATATCCCTTTCTCTTCCTCGGTACAGAAAAATACATGAAATACCACGATCCAAAATTGTGGGATGAAGTATACATGAGCGACGAGCAACTGGATTGGCTGAAGGATAATCTGAAGCGTTATAGTAAGAAGGACAAGAATAAGCCCATTTTTGTATTCTCCCATCATGTGCTCCCGGACAGTATCTCGGGCTCCAGACAAAATCCATACAAGAACGATTACCTGAATGTGGACAAGCTCCTTGACATCTTGAAAGACTATCCGCAAGTTGTTTTCTTCTCAAGCCACACCCATTGGGACCTGAACCTGCCGGACTGGGCAGGCAAAAAGAAAGTCAAAGGCGGAGACAAACGCGGCTTTACCGTCGTAAACACGGCTGGCATTGAAACGGGATGGATGTCAGCCGGTCCAGACGGGGGCGAAAAGGTCACGCCGGATGGAGGGGCTTTCAAGCAAGGGCTGCGCTTGCAAGTGTACGGTAATGATGTCGTCATCCAAGCATATGACTACCAACACGACAAAGTAATTAAGAAGCTCGGCATCCGTAATGGAAAAATCGAGCAGTTGCCGCCGGATGTACAGGCGGATGATGATAATAATGTGCTTGTCAACGCGACGCAATATATGGAGTACGCAGTTGGCAAGCAAAAAAACTGGCGGGATTTTGATCCCGAAAATCCACCGACATTTCCAGGAAACCAGGTCGTGTATGTCCGTCATAAAGGGGAAATGAACCTGGAAGACGGCACGCCAATCATGGTCAAATTCAAAAAATAACGGGACTGACGTGGATTGTTCGGCTGGTTAGAATTGTGGCGATGAGAGAAAGAGACGATTTAGACAAAAAGCAGGAAGCGGTGGAAGACCGTTTCCTGTTTTTTTGCGATAGGAAGGACGAAGGTTTACACTAAGAGGGGAGAGCTTGTACAACCGGCTTACGACAACAGATGGGAGATGGACCAAAGTGAAGCAATATAAAGGCTACTTGCTTGATCTGGATGGGACGATTTATCGGGGAAAAGAAGCGATTCCGGGAGCCGCAGCATTCATCACCCACTTAAAAACACATCAGATTCCGTATTTGTTCCTGACCAACAATTCTTCAGCCTCTGCACAGCACGTCGCAGAACGGTTGGTAGCAATGGGTATAGAAGCACAGGCTCGGGACGTGTATACCACAAGCATGGCGACCGCTACCTATTTACGAGAGCAGGCACCAGCGGGTACACGCGTCTACGTGATTGGAGAGGCAGGCTTGCATGATCAGCTGACGGATGCAGGCTATGTGATTACAGAAGAAGATCCGGCTTATGTCATTGTCGGGATTGACCGGGCTTTTACATATGAAAAGCTGGCGATCGCCGCGCGCGCGATCCGTGCAGGAGCCACTTTTATCGCTACAAATGCAGATGCAGCCCTGCCAACGGATGCCGGTCTGTTCCCCGGCAATGGTTCACTGGTGGCAGCCGTCTCAGTTGCGTCGTCGACCAAACCAATCGTGATGGGCAAACCAGAGTCTATCATCGTCCGTTACGCGCTGGATCAGCTTGGTACTGCTGCGGCAGACACGCTGATTGTCGGGGACAATTTATATACGGACATTGAGGCAGGTGCCAACAGCGGCTTGGACAGCCTACTTGTTTTGACAGGCTATTCCACACGCGAAGAAGCAGACAAGCATCACGCTGCGCCTACCCATATTGCGGCAGATTTGCCTGAATGGCAGCAACGAATCTCATTATGATTCTGCGCATTCCTCCTGCTGCTTCTGGCGGTGGGCAATACGACTGGAGGCGGCGGCTGCGACCGCACCGACGAGGTCGTCCAAAAAAGTATGGACACCATTACGCTTGTCGTTGAGATCGGCGAGCTTGCCGTGCTTTAGCTTGTCTACATAACCAAAGTTGGTGAATCCGATGCTCCCGTATAGGTTGACGATGGCGAGGGCGAGTACCTCGTCTATACCATATAGAGGCTCATCTGCTTCAATAATCGCCTGAAGCGGAGGCAGTAGCTGCTTTTGTTCGGCGAAGATGTCGAGTTGAATCCCGGTCAGTAACGCGTTTTGGACCTCGCGTTTTTTCAAGACAGCAGCAACACTGTCCAGACAAATGTCCAAGGTGATGTCCGGGATGTATTTTGACTGTAGGAACATGACAATTTCAGCAATGTCGTTCATACTGACTCCTCGTTTTTCCAACAGCTCAATCACGAAGTCCAGACAACTCTCGCTATTTAGTGGATGCTCACCCATGCTTGTCGTTCCTCCTTTTTAACGTGCGTGTTCAGAAAGCCGACTTTTCAGCCACCGGAAAGTCGGCATGAATGTATCTAGTATCTGCATACAGATAGGCACCTATCCCGATCTAACGACATACAATGCCAGAAGAGCAGTATGCAAGGAGGGTGAACGACTGTATGGAAGAAAAAGAGCTTCTTCAGGAGAAGTACGGATTTGAACTCCAGGGATATCGCACGACGGGGGCAAGCAAGGTACTGGAAACGGATCGAGGCCTTTACTACTTGTTCGAGGCGCCAGCCGGATATAAATACAAAAGCAAGTTTATTGAGAAAGTAAAACAGCATTTGAGTCAACAGCAGAACATTCGCTTGTTAAAGCTGGTGAACACAACAAGCGGGCAGGCTCACATCGTTGATGATGAGCAGCTTTACTATTTATACAGAGGCGTGCGGGAAGCGGTACCCGACAATCCATATTATGCCAGTGGCCAATCACTCGCACAGTTCCACCTGGCCACGAGTGATTTTTCATCTGACAAGATGTTTATCCCCTTTAGCTCTCTTGGCAACTGGCCGAGCACGTGGCGCAAAAAGCTACGGAATTTTAATGAGTATCGGGATGAGATGGATGAGGAAAATGTAGAGCTCGCGCCAATGGATGAATATTTGTTGACTTGCTTCACGTACATTACTCAGCTCGGTGAATTGTCCGTTCAATATTTGTTGGATGCTGGATACGACAAAGTCGTGAAGGAAACAGCTAGTCTCGGGAAAGTAGCCTACCAAAATTTTGATCAAGGGTATATGCTATGGAAAGAGAAGGATGTACGTCTAATGGCAGGTGAATGGAACTGGGTTCTTGATATGCGCACTCGTGACGTGGGGCAGTGGATCAAAGCCGAGACAAAGCGAAACGGCTGGAATGAAGAGGCTGTGACCAGCTTTCTCGACGGCTACAACAGCGTGTCTGCTCTACAGCCAGATGAATATGCCGTGATTTTTGCGCTCATGCTCTACCCAGGCAGGTTTTTGAAGCTCGTGGAGACCTATATGGAGTTGCCGGTAGAAGAGCGTCAGGAAGTCAACATTCAAGCATGGCAAACGCAGTTGGAAGACGAGCTAACCAAAATGGAAGAAGGACTTCGAAAGTACCCGCTATTCATTGCACGGCATTATGACGTATCCATTCCACAAATTGATTGGTTGTGGAGGAAAAAAGATGAGCAAGCAACAAGTTTTCGTTACGAGGAAACTCAACCCTGAAGTGATCGCGATGCTTGAAAAAGTAGCTCAGGTCGAGCAATGGACAAAAAATACGCCGATCCCGCGTGAATTGTTGCTGGAAAAGATTGAACATGTAGATGCCGTCTTGACCATGCTGACAGAACGAGTGGACGAGGAATTTTTGGCGTGTACAAAACGACTCCGCGTCGTGGCGAACATGGCGGTCGGTTACGACAATATTGATTTGGAAGCGTGCAGACGACACGAGGTCATCGTAACCAACACGCCCGATGTGCTGACAGAGTCTACAGCCGATTTGGCTTTCGCTTTATTGATGGCAACAGGACGCAGATTGACGGAAGCCAATCGGTTTTTATTGCAGGGGGAATGGACATCGTGGAGTCCGACCCTCATGGCTGGGCAAAATGTATATGGCTCGACTCTCGGGATTATTGGGATGGGGCGAATTGGGGAAGCGGTTGCGAGACGCGCCAAAGGATTTGGCATGCGGATTTTGTATCACAACCGGAATCGCAAACCGCAGGCTGAGCAAGAGACAGGAGCACGGTATGCTGATTTGGCGGAGCTTCTGCAAGAGTCCGATTACGTCATTCTGCTTACACCACTGACAGAGGACACACGCATGTTGATGGGGGAAAAACAATTTTCGCTCATGAAAGAAACGGCTGTGTTTATCAATGTTTCTCGTGGTGGGACAGTCGATGAGTCCGCACTGTACCAAGCGTTGGTAGATAAAAAAATTTGGGCGGCAGGTCTGGACGTTTTTGCGGTCGAGCCTGTCCCGATGGATAACCCGCTCTTGCGACTGCCGAATGTAGTCGCATTGCCACATATCGGTAGTGCAACTATGCAAACGAGGGCTGAGATGGCGAGGCTGGCTGCTGCTAATATCGTAGCGGTGCTAAGTGGAAGGGGACCACTAACTGCCGTATGAACACGTTCTTTGTTTTGATTTCAGGACTCTTCACGCTTCTCTTGATTGCAGCAGTAGCTGTTTCGTTTCACGTAACCTGGCGCTTGACGCATCCTGTACGAAAACCGATTCACATGGAACCCCGAGATTATGGAATCGAACAGGTGGAGCCCGTTGCTTTTTCGAGCAGGGAAACAAAGATTTCGTTGGCTGGATGGTACTTGTCCGCAGAAAAAAATGGGCGGGTTTCGAATGGAAAGACGCTGGTCTTTGCTCACGGGTACAGTCAAAACCGATTAGAGCCACACTTGCCAGCATTGTCTCTGGCGGCAAGACTGGTTCAAGCTGGCTTTGATGTATTGATGTTCGACTTTCGCAATGCAGGGGAGTCCAGCAAAGCACTGACGACGATTGGTCTTCGAGAACAGCAAGACCTGCTTGGGGCCATCGATTTTGCAGCAGCGAAGAATCCGGAGCACACACTCGGTCTCGTCGGGTTTTCTATGGGGGCGGCAACCTCCTTGATGGTGGGCGGAGTGGATGAACGCATCACTGCGATTGTGGCAGATTCACCGTTCTATTCCTTGCGTGAATACTTGGCTGAGAACTTGCCGCAGTGGACGGGCCTGCCCCGCTTTCCATTCAACTGGCTCATCCTTACCTTGTGTCCTGTTTTGCTGGGTGCCAACCCGCGAGATGTCAATCCGTATCAGGCAGTCCAGCAAGCGAACAAACCGATTCTTTTTATACACGGGACAGGTGATACGACGATCCCACTGGTTAATAGCGAACGACTCTTTGAGCTGACCCAGGACGAAGATTCCGAGATTTGGATCGTACCGCGAGCGGGTCACGTCCGCAGCTATGCGTTAGTTCCTGAGGAATACGGGAAGCGCGTCATTGCTTTTTTGGAAAAAGGAAGGGAGAAGGGGAAATGAAAAAAGCAGCTACGCGTTTGCTGTAGCTGCTTTCATGTCGATGTGACTGGATTAGAATACTTGTTGGACTTCTTTGATGCCTGGGATTTCTTCCACCAGTGCACGCTCGATTCCTGCTTTCAGGGTGATGGTAGAGGAAGGGCAGCTACCGCAAGCACCCATCAGGCGCAGCTTCACGATGCCATCTTCTACATCAACGAGTTGAACGTCTCCGCCGTCACGTTGCAGGTAAGGGCGCAGTTTATCGAGAACTTCTTGTACTTGATCCATGATATCCATGTTACATTCACTCCTTTCCAAAACCTCTCCTTTATTATAATCATACCATGGAGAGAAATCCATGGCTTACATGCCCTGTTGACACTTTGAAGTTCAGCCGACACACCGAAGTTTAGTAGCATGGACTTTTTGTAATCTTTGCATGTTATAATGAAAAAGAAAGAAGCAAGTACTTCAATATAAGGAGTCAGATCTTCGTGAACGTATTTCGCAATGTGAAGGAACTGATTGGTAATACGCCGATCGTCGAAATTACACAATTTGAGCTCCCTGAGGGTGTCCGCTTGTTCGCCAAGCTGGAGTATTTTAACCCAGGAGGCAGCGTAAAAGACAGACTCGGCATGGAATTGATTCGTGCCGCAGAAGAGAACGGCCAATTGGCCCCAGGTGGTACCATTATCGAACCGACAGCAGGAAATACAGGAATTGGTGTAGCGCTGGCCGCTGTAGGAACTGGTTATAAAGTCATCTTCTGCGTACCAGCGAAGTTTTCCGAGGAAAAGCAAGAGCTGATGCGTGCCCTCGGAGCAGAAGTTGTCAATACACCGACAGAGTTGGGGATTAAGGGTGCAATCGCCAAGGCAAAAGAACTCGCAGAATCGATTCCGGGTGCTTTTGTTCCACAGCAATTTGCTAACCCGGCGAATCCAGACGCACACTACAAGACAACAGGTCCGGAAATTTGGAGTCAAATGGACGGCCAAGTAAACGTATTTGTGGCAGGTGCAGGCTCTGGCGGTACTTTCATGGGTGCTGCTCGTTACTTGAAGGAACAAAACCCAAACGTGAAAACGGTCATTGTCGAGCCAGAAGGTTCCATCTTGAATGGGGGAGAATCCGGCCCGCATAAAACAGAAGGGATCGGCATGGAGTTTTTGCCTCCGTTCATGGATACGAGCTACTTCAACGCCATTCACACGATTCTCGATGTAGAAGCATTCGATCTGGTCAAGCAGTTGGCTGCCAAGGAAGGATTGCTCGTAGGCAGCTCCTCAGGTGCAGCCATGGCAGCGGCACTGCGCGAAGCAAGAGAAGCAGCTCCAGGGACTAATATCGTTACACTGTTTGCCGACGGCAGCGAACGTTATCTAAGCAAGAAAATTTACCAGGGGGGAATTTAAGATGCGTATCAAAACTCGTCTGATCCACGGCGGAATCGATGGAGATCCACATACAGGAGCCGTATCCGTTCCAATTTACCAGGTAAGTACGTATAAACAGGAAGCCATTGGTGTTCACAAGGGCTTCGAATACTCCCGTACCGGGAACCCGACCCGTCACGCATTGGAAACGTACATCGCAGAAATCGAAGGCGGCGCACGCGGCTTTGCATTTGGTTCTGGTATGGCGGCACTCTCTACCATCCTCTCCATGTTCAACAAAGGCGACCATCTCGTTGTAGGTGACGATGTATACGGTGGTACTTACCGTGTCGTTACGCGTGTTTTCTCCCGTATGGGTCTGGAAGCAACTTATGTAGATACGAGTGATCTGGCAGCGGTAGAGGCGGCAATTCGCCCGGAAACCAAAGCAATCATTATGGAAACACCGACAAATCCGCTGCTGAAAGTAAGCGACATCAGCGCGTTAGCAGGCATCGCAAAAGCAAAAGGCGTGCTGCTCGTGGTAGACAACACGTTCATGACACCATACTGGCAAAATCCGCTGGATCTCGGTGCTGACATCGTGTTCCACAGCGCAACCAAATATTTGGGCGGACACAGCGACGTAGTAGCAGGTCTAGTCGTAGCAAAAGATGCGCAAGTGGGCGAAGACCTCCATTTTGTGCAAAATGCTATTGGCGGTGTGCTTGGACCACAAGATTCTTGGCTCTTGCTGCGCGGTATGAAGACGCTGGGAATTCGTATGGAAGAGCATGAGCACAATGCTCGTACGCTGGCAAAATGGCTGTCTGAGCGCAGCGACATCAAACGCGTCATCTATCCTGGTCTGTCCAGCCATTCCGGTCATGAGCTGATTCAAAAGCAAGCACGTGGCTTTGGCGGTATGATTTCCTTCGACGTAGGCAGCGCAGAGCGTGCTGACGAAGTGTTGGCAAAGGTAAAATACTACACGCTGGCAGAATCGCTGGGTGCAGTGG
Source organism: Brevibacillus brevis (assembly GCF_001039275.2). NCBI lineage: Bacteria > Bacillati > Bacillota > Bacilli > Caryophanales > Paenibacillaceae > Brevibacillus > Brevibacillus brevis. The sequence continues at coordinate 5,088,330 of NZ_CP030117.1, read as the reverse complement.
AGAGCTTGATTAGCGTACCTGCACGCATGACACATGCTTCTATCCCGGCAGAGCGCCGTGCTGAACTGGGCATTACGGATGGCTTGGTGCGGATCTCTGTTGGTATTGAAGATGTTCAGGATTTGATCGAGGACCTGGACCAAGCATTGTCCTAAGCTAGCTGACCCGGGGGAGGGCGGATATAGTGACTGTCGATATCAAGGTTTTTGGGACAGAGCAATTGTGCGCAAGCTGCGTCAATTTGCCATCTGCAAAGGAAACAGCCGAGTGGCTGGAGGCGGCACTCTCTCGCAAGTATGGGAGTGACAGCATCCGCATCGTTTATAGCGACTTTCAACAGCCGCAGACAGACGATGACAAAAGCTGGGCGAATCGCATTATCGAGGAAGATTTATGGTATCCGCTTGTCGTAATTTCCGGGGAAATTGTCGGTGAGGGAAATCCGAAATTAAAGGATATCTATGAAAAGCTGGAGAGCATGGGCGTGCAGCCGATTGCTTCGACAGCAGATGCCGAATAAAAGGAACGACCAGATGCTTACGTCTGGTCGTTTTTTTGATATTTTAAATTCCAGTTGAAATCACACCGTTCATCTATCAGCACTCCAAAGTGTGCTGGATAACGTCAAGTAACGTGCTGTTTACTTTTTGTATATCATTCGTAAACATTCTGTAACGAAATAGAGCAGGCTTCGTCCTATAGTAGTAAATGTAACCAATAACTTACCATATAGTGGAGGCCATAACGATGAATAAAAAATGGATGAAGCCTGTTACATATTTGCTGCTTGCAGGAGTTGTAGGCGTAGCTGGATTTTCTGCAATGAATACACAAGTAGCCCACGCAGACTCTGAAAAAGGAAAGCTGTTCTCTGCCGCAGCTGAATTGAAGCTCGCGAAAAACACCTATGTGATCGATCAAAAAACGGCTGACGTGAATGGCGATAAGAAGGATGACGTCGTATACCTGATTGGCGAAAAGGAAAAAGCGGACGACATCTATTCCTCCAATATGAACATCGTAGTGAAAGACGGAAAATCCGGCGCTTATAGCCAAACGGATATCAAAGAGCTGGGCGGCTATGAAGGCGAGCTGACTCTCGTAGACTTCACGGGTGATCATGTTGCGGATGCGTTTGTGAAAACAGCAACTGGCGGAAGCGGCGGCGTTTACAGCCACGTAATTGCTACCTTTGAAAACAACAAGCCAGCCGTGATTTTTGGTGAAAAGGAAAACGAAGGAATTCGCTACGAGGGGAAATTCGTAGATGGCTTTAAAGTAGAGGGCAAAGGCTCCCACTTGGATAAGCCGCTGACGCTTGAAGTGAGTGCCAACCAGGATGTATACGTAGCGGCCAAGCTGTATGACAAAGCAGGCAAAGTACAGCCAACCGAAGATGCTGTTTCTGTATTCTCCTATCCATTCGGTTCTTTGACTCCAGTCGATATGGATGCGAACGGCACATTTGAGCTGGTAGGGGAACAACGTCTTGTAGGAATGAACAACACAGATACCGTTTCTCGGATCAATTCCGTCTGGGGCTACCAAGGGGAAGGCAAATGGAATCCATGGGAAGTAGAGTATTCTACTTTCTTGAAAAAACACCCGGGTGAAGCGATCAACACGATGATTGAAAAGTAATAATTATAGAGTTTGATACGCAGCCTCCTTTTTATGACGGAAATGTAAAAGGAGGCTGTTTTTCGTTGCCAGGGAATGGTTCTACCAACCGACTTTTTCTCATATGGATTTTGGGTACAGGGGTAACCAAAGGAGGAAGAGCGGATGGACCAACCGATTGCTCGCTACTACGAGTTAAAGGAAATTCAAAAGCAGGTAGAGGAAGAATTGAACGAGCTACGGAGTAAGCTACTTGAAGCTTACAGCGAAGCAGGCAGCGCAGAGGAAGGCGAATACAAGCTGCTGATCTCCTATCAGGACCGGCGAGAATACAACGATGAACGCCTTTACAATGCCTTGCCAGATCCTTCGCTTTGGCGCCTCATGTCGAAGGCGGATACCGGGAAAATTTCGAGTTTGCTCAAGCTGAACGTTATTCAAGAGAAGGTACTTGCAGACACCTTTGAACCGAAAAAAGTACCAGTTTTACGTGTCCAAAAGCGATAAACCAGCAAAATAAGGGAACCGTCAGGAATAATCTTGACGGTTTTTTTGCATGGGAAGAATTATTTTGTATAATGGAATGATATTGAAAATTCCTGTTTTTTTCTTGTTTTTCTCTAGTAAATCTTCCATAGAAAGAGGTATCCCCCATGAAAATAGGCTTGGCGCAGACGAGGTTTCCCCAATCAGCGGCGGAAGGGCTAGCGATCATCAAACAGCAGATGATCAACGCTGCGCAAAACAATTGCGATCTGATTTGCTTTCCTGAATCGGTGATTCCAGGGCTGCGCGGTGTAGGCTATGAAGTGGAGGCATACAATCATGAGGTACAACGCAGAGCCTTAGAAGAGATTCGTGCGCTGGCGAAGGAATGCCAGCTTGCCGTCATTTTACCGATGGAATGGAAGGATGAGCGCGGCTATCATCTAGTCGCCTTTGTTGTGGGGAAACAGGGAGAAGATCTTGGACTGCAAATAAAAAATCAGATCGATCCAGATGAGGATCAGTTTGACTATATTCCGGGTGAAGGGCGCCAATTGTTTACGATAGAGGATGTGTCGTTTGGCATTGTCATTTGTCATGAGGGATGGCGATATCCAGAGACGGTACGGTGGGCGGCACGCCGCGGGGCAAGCATCGTTTTCCATCCGATGTTTACAGGAGAAGTTAGCAATCCCGATTTTTACAACGGGGCAATGGTTTGCCGAAGCGTGGAAAACAACATCTATTTCGCCAGCGTGAACTACGCGATTCCGAATCAACAAGTGACGACGACGCTGATCTCGCCGACCGGGGAACGGCTATGTGTGGCGGATTCAGGGGGCGAAGAGCTACTTGTATACGAGATTGATCCTGCGAAAGCTACGCGATTATTGGCCCAGCGCTTCCGGCCAGAGTTGGTTGAATAGGAAGGTATCGTCTTACCAACGATAAAAAGCTGACGTCCATACCACTCCGACGTCAGCCTTTTTGTCTGCCTACATCTCCTTGTCCACATAACGTCCATACTTGGGGACAGCTACCCGATCAAACTCCGCAACCAATTGGACCAATCCATCGGCCAGCTCCTCGCCATACATAGGTGGACCGTGACCGGTGATTGCATACGCAGGGGTGAGATTGGCAAGCTTTTCGACGGATTGCCGAGCTGCCAGCCAATCGGTTGTAAGATAAACAGGAGGACCGGTCAGTTGCTTTTGCTGAATCACAACTTGATACAATGAGTCCTGCTTTACCGTAACAAAAGCGTCTCCTGCGAGGAGAGTTCTGTCTTCATCACGAAAGAAGGAAATGTGCCCTGGCGAATGTCCAGGTGTATGTATCCAGCGCCATCCAGGCATTCCGGGAACACTCCCGTCTTCGGGCAAAGGATGAACATGGCTGCCCAAATCGATTGGTTCATTTGGAAACAACGGCGACATCTTCGCAAGCAGCCCGCCCTCAACCGTTCCATCTGGCTCCGGATAGGATTTTTGGCCTGTCAAATAAGGGATTTCAAGCGAATGGGCATAGACAGGAACCTTCCACGCTTTTACGAGCTCGATGACTGCCCCGACATGATCGAAATGGCCGTGAGTAAGCATGATGGCTCTTGGCTTGGCTTCCTTACCAAAGCGCTTCCGGGCAATCTCGATGATTTGTTCCGCCGATTGTGGCATCCCCGCATCTATCAGAACCCATGATTCTGAATCTCCTATCAGTGCGATGTTCACAATTTGAATGGTGTAGCATTCTACATCTGGTCTGACTGTTTCTTCGACTCCACTTCGAAAGGAAGTCATCGGCATGTAATTGTCAGCCAACGTATCGTTCATATCCCCGTATGTATTTGGTTCCATTGAAAAAACCTCCAAGCTAGTTATTCTGGTCTAGGATATTATGTGGGTTTCGCTTGGAGATTATATACAAAAAGAAAACCTGTTAGGCCATCCGGCCAACAGGCTTGTGCACTATCCCATATGCTTTTTGTACATCCATAGCTGACCGCTCTTGATGACACGAGCCATCTGACCGACCAGAGACATTTTTCCCATGCTGGCAAAGCCTTCCTTTTTGCCGAGGGAACCGAGGAAGCCTTTGTGCTTGAGAGCAGGCAATGAAGCTGGATACTCCTCACCTTTGATGTCTTTTTTCAACATCATGGCAATTTGATCGCCTTGGATCTCGGCTGTTTGCGCGCTCGGCGCGATGATGGTGCTTGCACAGTCACCTACTACATACACGTTTGTATGGGACGGGATTTGATGATATTGATTTAGTTTGGCGCGTCCGATGTTGTCTGTTTCGATCGGTAGAGAGCGCACAATTTTGTTCGCTTGAATACCTGCTGTCCATACGATAACATCACTTTCAACAGGCTGGTTGTGGTTGTACACGATCCCTTGCTCGATGCTAGTGACATTTGCCATGGAAACAAGCTGTACATCGTGTTCAATGAACCATTGAGAAGCATATTCCTGAAGCTTTTTCGGGAATGGGCTCAAAATGCTTTGACCGCGGTCGATGATGCGTACATTCAGGTCGGGACGGCTCTCGCGCAGCTCAGCAGCCATTTCCACCCCGGAAAGACCACCGCCCACAACGCTAACCGTACCGTATGGGTTCACATTATTGATTGCCATGTATGTGTTGCGAGTAGCTCCCATGGTTTGGATCGAACATGTAAATTGATCAGCACCAGGGATATCATGGTAACGATCCTCACAACCCAATCCGATTACTAGCCAATCGTAGGAAAGGGTGTCCCCGTTAGCAAAATTGACGACCTGCTCGTCCAATTCCACGCCAGCAATTTCACCGTATTTGACGGTCAGGCGTGGATCGTTTGGAAATGTAACACGCAGGTGAGATTCCGGTGTAGTACCTGCCGCCAGAGCGTAATACTCTGTTTTCAAGCCATGAAACGGCATACGGTCTACGAGGGTTATAAACACGTCATCTGGTAAATCAGGGGACAGGACTCGCTCAATAATACGAAGACCCCCGTATCCTCCTCCAAGGATCACAAGTCGTTTCATAGAAGGTCTAGTCCTTTCTTCTGTCCGTTTTTTACAGCACCCACTCTATTTTTAGTCTCTTTCACTAAAAATGCAAGCAGAATCTTTTTCCCGTTTTCTCCGCTGGATTTTTATTAAAGTCGAGGTACAATAAAGTACATGATGATGTCGAAATAATCGGTAGGTGACAATAGATGAAACCACTAGTAGAATTTTGCGCGAGCAATGTTTCCTCCTATACGCAATCCGTCGTGGATGCATTGGAAAATGATCCTGATCTGGATGTGGACGTACTCGAGTACGGCTGTCTGGGGTATTGCGGTGAATGCTACATGGAGCCATTCGCGCTCGTAAACGGCACATTGGTACAAGCTCCAACAGCAGATGAATTACTGGTGAAAATCAAGAATAAATTACGGGAGGAAGAAGAGCTGCTGGATGCAGATTTTCCTCTGTAGATTGTTCTCTTAGGATGTTCATTGGGGAGCATGATCAACCGTGCGCGTATCAAAATAGTAAAGCTGATGCCCAAGTGATTTGGAGCATCAGCTTTTTTATGGATTAATGTTCTTTGATCACGTTGTAGAAGGTATCACGTTCCAGGGCGCGTTTTCCTGCGCCTTTGATCAACCAAACCAACTCATCTACAGTCAGAGCTTGCTGGGTAAGGGCACCGGCTGAGTGGCTGATGCGCTCCTCGATCAAGGTTCCGTGAGCATCGGAAATTCCCATTTGCAGAGAAAGTTGAGTGAGCTGGGTACCAATATTGATGAAGTATGCTTTGATATGCTGGAAGTTATCGAGCATCAGACGGCTGATCGCCATTGTTTTCAAATCATCAATGGCAGAGTTGCGGCGTTTGATGCCTGCTGTTGCTTTGATTGGTTGAACTGCCAATGGAATGAACACCATGAAGCCGTTTGTGTCATCTTGCAGCTCGCGCAGGCGGAGCATGTGGATCACGCGCTCTTCCAATGTCTCGATGGAGCCGTACAGCATGGTGGTATGTGTTTTCAAGCCTAACTCATGAGCCGTGCGGTGTACTTGCAGGTACATGTCTGTACTTGCTTTTTCCGGGCTCATTTTCATCCGATAGCGCTCAGTCAAAATCTCAGCGCCACCACCAGTAAGGCTTTGGAGACCAGCTTTCATCAGCTCTTGCAAAACCTCGCGGATGGATAGACCGGAGATGCGGGAGAAGAACTCAATCTCTGCACCTGTGTACGATTTAATCGTCACATCCGGGTACGCTTTTCTCAAGGTACGAAGGGTGTCGAGGTAGTAGTCAAATGGCTTGTGCTGGTTATGTCCGCCAACGATATGGAATTCACGGATACCGGGATGGAAGCGAGTTTCTACATAATGAAGCAACTCTTCCATGCTCATCGTGTAGGCACCTTCATCCCCTTCATCGCGGCGGAAGCCACAGAATTTGCAATGAGCTTCACATACGTTGGTTGGGTTGATGTACAGATTTTGCAAAAAGTAAACGTTATCCTGATTCTTGCGATAGTTAACAACGTTAGCCAATTGTCCAATCGTCAAAAGATCGTTGGAATTAAAAAGGGTGACACCGTCTTCCAAGGTAAGTCTTTCGCCATGCATAACTTTTTCAGCGATTCCGGCGAGAGATTTGTCTTGTATGGCAATCGTTTCAAGCGCCATTCCAAACACTTCCTTTCAAAGTCAATGGTTCTTAGATGAAAGAGCTTTAATCCAGTCGTACCCAATCGATATTCGTTCCATGGGAGTGGAAAGGCTCTTAGGAATAGAGTAAATCTCGGGCAACAAGAGCACCTATATTATAAACCTCTTGGTAAGTACGAACAATATCATAAGTTCTCCAACTCTCTTGTAGGAAGTCGCAAATGTAAAAATGTAACCATTACCGTCGTATTTTTGGTATATTTTCGGAAATAAAGGAATTTTTGTTTGCGAAATTCTAGCTGTTCTTGTAAAATATAGTAAGAAAGCCTGATCTATTACTAGGAGGAGCTTCAAATGCGGGACGTTTTGCTCGAGAAAATCGAACTCCTTCGACAGCGTATGGTAAATATGGGGTTAGAGTTTGGGTTAGATCATCCAGATGTCCTAGAATACAGTATACAAATTGATCAACTACACAACGAACTGAACCAGATCGATCATAGTCTGTCTAAGGCAGGGAACCGGAAGAAAGCTTATAGATTTTATCTAATGGAAAACAATGCACATTTTGCATAGGAAGGGGAAACCCTTCTTTATTTATTTGTAAAGAGAGAATGAGCACGTAAAGTGCAGGGGAACCTTGTGGGAAGAAGCGTTTCTTAGTAAACTGAATATACTGGTTGTAACAAGTGCAGGAACGATGAGCCTGTGAAGGAGGGAAAGAAGCATGATTACATTGACAGAGCGCGCCAGTCTGAAGGTAAAAGAAATGCTGGCAGCAGAAGGCAAGCCCGATGTGTTTTTGCGGGTAGGTGTCAGAACAGGTGGTTGCAGCGGCTTTACCTACGGGATGGGCTGGGACGAAGAGATGAAAGAAGGCGACGAGACCTTCGAGCAAAACGGTGTGAAAATTGTTGTCGATAAGGACAGCTACCCATACATTAAAGGTACTGAGATCGATTTCAAGGAATCGATGATGGGCGGAGGCTTCTCCATCGAGAATCCGAATGCAGTCGCTTCTTGTGGGTGTGGATCTTCGTTTAAGACGGCACTCGCTGAAGGCAAAGCCGAGAAATGTGACGACTAAAATTGCATACAGAGACCTCTTGTATTCGTGCAGATAACTGACACGAATGCAAGAGGTTTTTTTATTGAAAAGGACAAAGTGTTTTACAAAATATGGTTCTCTTCATATAGTTAGAAATAAATGGAATGTACATACAAAAGGAAGGTAGGATGTCTTCAGCATGCAGACGATAAGACGGATTTTGACGATCTTTTTTTCGCTTATTTTTTTATATGGTGCAATCCCTCCGACGATTCATGGGGCTCCCGAGTCAAAAGCGGTAGTGGGAGGTAGTCTTGCGTTCTCTCCCCGAGGGCAAGTAGAAGTTGGTCAGAAGGTCACGATAACAGCAACGATTGCCAAGAGGGGGGAGATAACAGAAGAAGCGAGATTCAGTATCGAAGGCCCCGACGAAGAGCTTGAGATGGACGAAGTGAAAATAAAAGAAAAAAGTAAAAAATATGAGGTTACGGGAACATTTATCCCGGAGGAGCCAGGGAAATATACTATTAAGTTAAGTCTGTTCATGGAAGATGAAGATGGACAAGAGATAGAGGCATTGGTTGATGGCAGTATCCGTATCAACTCGAAGTGGATTTACTATTATGTTCCTGAGAATGGCAACCATTCAAGAGGAACAATCTACAAGGATAGATTGGAAAAACAGGAAGCGCTGAAAATAAGCAAGGCCAATCATTTAACGGGTGAAATTCATCAGGATGAGGATGGGATTTATTACTTGCGTGTCACGGATCCAAGAGAGCTTGGGGGGATATTCAAAAGCACGCTTTATACGATCAAACATGGACGGAATACGCCAGAAGCACTCGAGTTTGCAGGGAAAAAAATTACGTCCCTATCCGTTGTAGATGGCTATATACACTTTACGGCGTATACAAGTGATAACAAATTCGTATTGTACAAGTCAAAACGAAAATCTGACAAGAAAGAGATAGTACGAGAAAACGTAGATTTCGCAACCGTATCAGATGATTGGTATTATTTTCACGACAGTGTGGACCAAGGACTATATAAAATGAGGCTGGACGGAACGGACGAAACAAAACTGACCGATGATGACACAAAAATATATATAAACCAGAGCCCGATTGGTGTCTATACTGATGCGATCGCTTTTCGGGATAGCAATTTTTAAACATATCCTCATGACCAAGGATGGAAAGATCTTAAAGGATATGAAAGCTCTCAACGGATATATCGTAGAAGTAGTGGATGGAAGCCTCTACGATAGTACTCATGACAATGCGCTGTACCGTGCAGAGATCGATTCGGACGAAAAAGAAAAAATCGTCGATTTCGAGAAAGATGCCATTGTAGAGATTAACGTAGCGAAACAATATGTCCTCTACATGAAAAAGAACAAGGAGCTATATAAGGTGAAATGGTAATAACACTTGAAATCCATACGAAGGTATGGATTTTTTTGTGCGGATTTTCCTTAATGAAAGAAAAATTTCCAAATCGTGTCACAAAATGACGCCTTTGTTTGTTATACGTGCGAATCGGAGGTGAGAGGGCTTGGATCATAACGAAATGGAGCAAGCGCTAAAGGAGGTCAGAGCCGGGGATATCGACCAATTTGGTTTGATCATCGATGCGATGCAAAAGCCGTTGTTCGTGTACTGCTATCACATGCTGGGACACCGACAGGAAGCGGAGGATGCTGTCCAGGAGGTTTTCTTGAAAGCATTCGAGCAGCTGGATAGCTATCGACACAACGTTTCTTTCTCGGCATGGATGTATAAGATTGCGTATCATCATTGTCTGAACCTCTTAAACAGAGCGAGGCGGAATCGCGTGGTTACTTTTTTGCGAGCGGGGATTCAGACGGTCAGTCGCCATGAGGGGGAAAAGAAAGTAGAGGATACGGAGTATTTGAATAACCCTCTTCATGTAGCAATATCAAAGCTATCTGTAAAAGAGCGGAATCTGCTGATCTTGCGTGTGGTGGAAGAACGCAGCTACGACGAGCTGGCCTTGTTGTTTGATACAAAGCCAGCTACGCTGCGAAAACAGTATGAACGGGCATTGAAAAAATGTAAATCTTACATGCTCGTGAGTGAAGGCGGTGATAGACATGACTCGATCTCAGCAACCCGATGATTGGAAACAACAGCTAACCGCCGCCGCCGATGATTTCGATGTCAAGGAACAGGTCCTTCAAAAAATCAAGGAACGAAAAAGTATATCGGAGGGAAAACAAATGAAAAAAAGATTGGGATTAATTGTTGCAGCCATTCTTGTGTTCGGAGGAACGTCTGCCTATGCAGCCATGAAGGTATACGAATTGAAGAATGAAAAAGGGGAAGCAGTTGTGAAAGTGCAACAAACTACTACTCCACTACAAAAAGGTAGCGCTGAAAGTATAAAAACCTTTGAAGATGCACGAAATTCGCTTAAGCCAGGAGAAGGTGCAGCTATTTATATACCTGGACCGGACAATCCGAAAAAACGTGTTTCCTTCACATATATTCCTGTCGAACATCTGACCACAGCACCGTTGCAGAAAGAAGTGAGCAGCTTTTATGAAGTACCAGCAGAGATAGCAGGTGGTTACAAGTTTGTAAAAGGGCATGTCGAGTATCCATTTGATTATAGCCAACCAGAATTATTCGCAGAAATGCACAAAGAGGCGGAGAAGGACAAGAAACAAATCGTCATGCGAAAAGTATCTCCTAAGCCGGTAATAAATAGAGTCTTTACGTTGTACAAAGGGAGTGCAGGAGCAGAGAAGGACGGGGACGTATACATCGCCATCACGAACTTTGAGGGTGTGAAATGGATTGAGGAAGAAGCAGGAGAGGATGCCATCGTAGAAAAAGTGAAAGTGCAAAAATATGAGGGAATGTATATAGCTAGGAAGCTAATGGATGGAACCGAAGAGAAAGTCATAAAGGTTTATCAAGAGGACAAGAATAGACTCATCGAAGTGGGTGCCATGAATCCTGCTCTGACGAAAAAAGATTTACTGATGATTGCCGAAAATTTAAAGTAGATATACCTGACCAAAAATGTAACATTTATCCAAATTTGCACGTACTTACAAGAGCAGCTCCTTCGTGGAGTCTGCTCTTACCTTTTTAAGGGCAAAAGCATGAGTAAGGAGTGAAGAAGTTGGCTGATGTTAAGCAAGTACAAAAAGGCTTGCAGTGGCTATTGCTGGGGGCATTTGGGATCGGTTTACTGTTTGACTGGATGTTTTACGGTAAAGGATTGGGCATCTCGTATCTGTTGTTCGTAATCGGCGTATACGTTCTTTTTATTTGGCAGGCTAGACAACGTATTCATATAAGCTTTTCTCGAAAGCAAGTATTCGACTGGATATGGACTCTTCCGATTTTTCTATTGGCGCTAACCTTTTTTCTATTTTCCAATCCGCATTTTCACCTGTTCAACCTGTTGCTGATCCCGCTACTATTCGTGATCCAAACGATCCTGATCACCAAACGTCATCAAGCGAAATGGTACGAGTCAGGCTTTTTCATGGAAATGATGGAGACATTGCTTCTTTACACCCCGAAGCATACGCGTCTGCCATTTAGGCTGACAAAGGAATGGATCAAGGGTAGGGTGAATCAGGAGAAGTATGGGGTGATGAAGAAGGTTTTCATCGGAATCGGCATCTCGGTGCCTCTACTGGTGATTGTACTCTCCTTGCTCTCGAATGCGGATAGTGTGTTTGGACATTTTCTGGGTCAAATCCCGCGGAGGGTGATTGATGTTAATTCACTTGAAGCAATCTTTCGAATGATGCTAATCGCTCTCATTACGATCCTTGTTTTTGCTTACATGTATTCTCTTTTCGGGAAACGAGAAGAAGTAGTGGAACTCCCTGTACCCGAAGATGACAAAAAGATCGTCTGGGACGGAGTGATTCTCGTAACGATTCTGGCGATCATCAATATTGTGTACACAGCGTTTACATACATTCAGATATCGTATTTGTTCAGCGGAGCGAAGCGAGTTTTACCAGATGAATTGACGTACGCCGAGTATGCTAGAAATGGCTTCAATGAGCTGGTGACGGTCACCGTTATTAATTTCTTGATTCTCCTATGTACGATGCACTTCGCATCACGGGCAAAAGCAATGCTCTACCGGATCATTCAAGTTCTGCTGAGTATGCTGACGATTTGCACGGGCTTCATGCTCGTGTCCGCCTATTTTCGCCTCTCACTGTATGAGGATGCTTATGGGTATACGCATACGCGGCTGTTAGCTCACGTTTTCATGATATTTCTGTTTATGTTGTTTATCATTGCTCTCTTGAAAATTTGGCGCGACGGTTTTTCTCTGATCAAGTATTACGCGATTGTGACACTCGTGAGTTACGTCATTCTGAATTACATCAATATGGACGTCATCATTGCCAAAAACAATGTACAGCGCTATCATGCGACTGGGCACATCGACATCGAGTATTTAAGCGAGCTGTCTTATGACGCCATACCAGTGGTTATGGAGCATGTGCGGGACAAAAAGGTAGAAGAGAAATTCATGGAGATGCTGCAAGAGCGGAAAGAGATTTTGTATGAGGACAATAGCTGGCAGTCCTTTAATCTCTCGGAGTATCGGGCAAAGGCATATCTTCCATGAAAATAGTGAGGACGGAGACGAGGTGATCTATCGTCTCCGTTTTGTTTGGAACCAAATGAGATAGAACAAGATTCCTCCTGAGATGATGACAATAACCGTAACTAAATAATCACTCCAATTGAGATTTGCTGAAGGGACAGGCACTGTGCCAGACCCCAATACTTGCAAGTCTTCTCCTGCATCTGCTTTGAGGACTGTTCGTGTACAAATATTGGTTTCTAGCTCATTTAGCTCCCAATAAGAGGCATAGACAAGATATTCTTGACCTGGTTGAAAAGGAATGCCGCATCCGCCTCCAAGACCGCCAGTGACGATCTGAACTTGTGTCTGATCCACTCCTTTCCACGTGGACTGCACCTCGAAAATAACATCAAAGCCCCCTCGCTCTGGTTTATCCCAAAAGAGAAGCCAACGAAGCCAGTCAGTTCGCTCATTTACCTGAAGCACCTTGCCTGTAAATACAGCAGCAGACTGATCCTTTGCTGTTAAAGGGTCAGGAGGTCTGGCACAACTACAGGCCGACGCAGGAAAGGGCTGGATAAAAAAGGTGAAAAGAATCACGAACGAGAAAAAAGTAAGAATACCTTGAGCGTTCCTAATAATCATCACTGATCCACTCCTCTAAATCATAAGACGGGGAAAAGAGAGGATTGTTCCGAAAATGATGATGACAACGATTATTTTGTGTATCCTGGTGGGAATAATCTTTCTTGCCTACCATACGACTTATGTCAAAACATCGACAGTGAAGCTGACGATCCCTTCTGTACCCCCACTTACATTGGTTCATCTTTCCGATCCTCATGGACGAACACGGTTTTGGAATGGGGAGTTGCACAAACTGGTGAATGTTCACGATCCGGATTTGGTGATGGTGACGGGAGATTTAACACAGCACAGCGGGCAGTTGACGCGTGTGTTGAATGAGCTAGCGAAAATAAAGAGCGAGGATGGGATATGCTTCGTTCCTGGCAATTACGAGAGAGAAGCAGGAAGATTTCGCAAAAAGGTTTATTCCGATGCTGTCTACGGTTCCCAAAAAGAGGCCTGGCAGCAGGTGATGACGGTGTTGGAAAACGAGGGTGCCGTGATCGAAAAGGACGGCAGTCGCATTTGGATTTATGGCTTCGATAACTCGATTTACGGCAATGAACGTCGTCCAGAACAAGAGATCCAGCAGGCGAACTTGACGATATTTTTGGCCCACTCTCCCAAGATTATCTCATTGATTCACAACGAGCGTTTGAAGGCTGACCTTCTCTTGACCGGACACACCCACGGGGGACAAATTCGCTTGTTCAATCGTACTGTTGGTGCCTACAAGCATTTTCATATCGGGCAAAAAGAAGATCAATTCGTTGGTGTATTTGGCATCAGTCGCGGGCTTGGTACTTCCAGGCTGCCAATCCGGCTGAATTGCTTTCCAGAGATCACGGTGTACGCGATCAATCAATCATGAACGCTCGTGTTCATCAATCGTTCCCCAATTCGTCACTGTTCGTTCACATGATCCCAGATTTTGGATTGATTTCATCGAGTAAGATGGAAGTGTAGAAAAAGAAGAAAGAAGGGGTCAAACGTGAACAAGAAGTGGGGTCTATTGATTTCTTCAGTTGCATTGTCTGCCATGTTGATGACAGCATGCGGCGGAGACAAGGAAGCTGCTAGCACGGATGCAGCGGCTCCTGCGGCGACTACTGGTACACAAGTGAATATCGAAGCTAGTAACTGGAAATTCAATCAAGAAACCTTTGAAGTAAAAGCTGGCGAAGAGTTCACGATCAACTTCATGTCGACAGAAGGCTTTCACGGTATTGGTATCCAAGGGCTGGATGTAGACCTTCAAAAAGATGGCAGCAAAACGATGAAAATCGATACAGCTGGGGAGTACACCATCTTTTGCAACGTGATCTGTGGACCGGATCATGGCAAAATGGTAGCAAAATTAGTCGTGAAATAATTCGATTCTCTCATTGTCATAAAACAACAAACAAGCACTTTGGCCTGCATAGCGGGTCAAGGTGTTTTTTCATTTCACAGGTGGGGACATACTACATGGGCAGCCACTCATCGAGTAAGGGAGGGAACCACATGTCCAAGCACAACAACAAAGACAAACGGCCAACAGAAGCATCCGCCGGCTCACGCAGCACTCCTCCGAAAACAGGAGAGAACACCGGGCATAATTTGCGGAAAGAAGATCGATCGTAGCATAAGGCTTAGCAGCAAATAGGAGAAAGTCCTCCCATGACGGAGGGCTTTTTTGCTCGTTATATATACATGTTTTTCGCGATTTTTGCACATGGTAAGGAGGAAAAGTTTTCAAGTCGGTGATGCGATCCAAAAAGGAGATGAGTGACACTGGATAAGAAGCACTACTACGTGACCTTGCAAGCAGGAACGACAGTGGCGGAAATTCGCGATGAAAAAGGCTCCGCCACGTACGATTTTGAGATTGAAGCGACCGACGTTCAAGTGGGCATGATGCGAGACTTGTTCAATAACTGTGTCCATGGTGATTTCATGATGTGGATGCATGGGCATACACTATGGTCTGACATGCCGGATCGGGACAACGACGAATACGATGACAACCTGCGAGCCATCTACCAACTTATTTATCAGTATGGCACCGAAAAAACAAAAAGCGATCTCGAGCAAATGGGCCTTGTAAAACTATTGGGGCTGGATAGAGAAGAGTTGCGCCCTTTTTAACGGTCTATCATAGACATTTTCTAATCAGAAGGAGTGAATCATATGAAGATGTGGAAGCAAGGAATGATGACAACAGCGCTGGTAATGGGTCTCGCCATGCCAGGTGTTGCGTTTGTCCAAGATGTATCTGCAACAGGTGCCCAGGTGATCAAGCCGAATCACAGCCATGATGAGCATGGCGAGAAGCACATGAAGGTGCGACACAGCTCAAACAGGGGCGTTCATCAAAAAATGTACATGCTCTTGCTAGCGGAAAAATATGCACCAGACAGCGTGGGGAAATGGCAGGCAGCGTTTAAAGAACGCGATCGGTTAATGGGTGAGTTCGAGGCGCTGAGTGACGACCCGAAGTGGCAGGCGAAGCGTGAAGAACGCAAGCAACTGATCAACAAGCTGAATGAACAAGTGAAGAAGGGCGAAATCACCAACGAACAGATGGAAAAGCAGTTCAAGGAATGGAAAGACAAAAACATGGGGCCAAAAGAAGAACGTGACGCCCGAAAAGCTCGGATCGAGCAAATGAAAAAAACACATGAGGCTTTTGACTCGGCGATTGAATCTGGCGATACAGCCAAGATTAAGGAGTCACTCCAGCAAATGCTGGAACAAATGCAAGCAAACAATTCTCGTATGGCGGAAAAGCTGGCCATGAAGAAAAAATAACGTTTTAAACAAAAAAGGACGTGACCCACTTACTGGTACGCGTCCTTTTTCATATCGGTTACAAGCATAGCGGGGGTCCATTCATTCAGGATGACCTTCTGTTCCGTTTGGCAGGAGGGACACCAGCCCGTATGGATGCATTGGTGGCGTGTACGATCTATGTAACCGTTGTCCATCTTGGCATCGTCTATCTCCCGGTACGGGCTGTAACTCCCATAAAAGTCATACAGACGGCCTGCATCTTGCAGAGCTTGACCGCACGTTGAACACGCTTGTTGGAGCGGCGTGAAGCCATTACAAACTGGGCACAGATGATTCAAAGCGTAATCGCCTCCTCGTTGCTTCTACTGTGCACGCCAACAAAAGCGGTTATGCAATGGAATGAAAAATCCCTGTCGCAGCCATCGGAGGCAACAACAGGGACGAAACCTTTTTACGACTTGAAGTTGTCCATGCTTGAAGAATGACCAGGCTGCAATTTGGCGTCCGGATTAAAGTAAGAAACCGCGTTGTTAACAGCGGTAGGGGCCTCACCAAATCCGACAGCGATCAGCTTGACCTTACCAGGGTAGGTTGCGATATCGCCTGCTGCGAAAATGCCTGGAATGTTTGATTCCATGCGGGTATCGACCACGATGGAGCCTTTTTCGAGTTCCAGCCCCCAGTTCTTGATCGGACCGAGAGAGGAGATGAAGCCGAAGTTGACAATCACTGCATCGACTTCCAGATCGATTTCTTCTTTTGTCGTGCAATGGGCCAGCGTGAGTTTTTCGATACGCTCCTCGCCGTGCAAAGCTGCAATTTCGTAAGGTGTCGTGACGTTTACTTTGGAGGACATGAGCATTTCTACGCTGTGTTCATGTGCGCGGAACTTGTCTCTGCGATGGATGAGGTGTACTTCTTTTGCGATAGGTTCTAGCATGAGGGACCAGTCCAGAGCGGAATCACCGCCGCCAATAACAGCTACACGCTGTCCCTTGAAGGAGTTCAGATCGGTAACAAAATAGTGCAGATTGGATTTTTCATATTTGACGGCATCTGGGTGTTCCAGCCTGCGAGGTTCGAACGCTCCTACCCCAGCAGTGATGATTACGGATTTGGAGTAGTGAGTGCCTTTGTCCGTTGTGATTTCAAACACATCGTCTACTTTTTTTACGACATTTTCCACTTTCTCTTCCAGACAAACGGTTTGCTGAAAGCGGGAAATCTGATCTTTCAGATTATTGATCAAATCTTGTGCTAAAACCTTTGGAAATCCGGCTACATCATATATGTACTTCTCCGGATAAAGAGCGGATAACTGCCCACCTAACTGGGGCATGCTCTCAATGATTTTTACACTGGCCTGCCTCATCCCGCCATAAAATGCTGTAAATAACCCGGCAGGGCCGCCACCAATGATCGTAATGTCGTAGATTTGCTCGTCCTTTTGCAGAAAATTCAATCCAAAGCACCTCCGAATTAATCGTAAGCGAACTCCTCAACCATTATAACCCATACAAGTAGAAAAACAGGAGAGAAAATTCGAAAGATGATAGGCAAAAAACCCTTGCAAATCCAATCGGTTGCCGATAAGATGAGGATGACTGTAAAGAAATTGTCACATTTTTCTACGTCTGACTTTGTGCATTTTTTCACAGAGTGGTTCGGATGACATCTCAGGACAATAATTCCGATACTACACGGATCATGAAGTGGGGCATCTTAATAGGTACCAGACCACGTGAAAAATCGCACAATCTTCCTTAAGTTACCATGAACAATGACATCATACATGATTGGAAGGGATACTGATGGGTACACCCAAAATCCTGATTCTTGGCGCTGGATACGGTGGTTTGCTCACAACGTTGCAGCTTCAGAAAAAGCTCAACTACAATGAGGCGGAAATCACCTTGGTCAACAAGCACAACTATCACTACATCACGACTTGGCTGCATGAGCCGGCTGCAGGTACGGCACCTGCGGATCATGCCCGCGTCAGTCTGGATGGCATTTTGAACAAGGACAAAGTCAACTTTGTCAAAGGAACGGTGCAAGCCATTCAGTCAGAGGAGCAGACCGTCACGCTCGAAAATGGCGAGGTGCTGGCGTATGACTATCTCGTCATCGGATTGGGCAGCGAGCCAGAAACGTTCGGAATTGAGGGACTCAAGGAGCATGCGTTTAGCATTCGCAGCATCAATGCGGTCCGTAATATTCGCGAGCACATTGAATACATGTTCTCCAAATTTAAAAATGAGCCGGATCGTACGGACTACCTCACGTTTGTTGTGGGTGGGGCTGGCTTTACAGGCATTGAGTTTTGTGGAGAGCTCGGCGATCGTCTGCCAGAGCTGTGCCGAGAGTTTGATGTCGATCCAGAACTGGTGAAAGTCTACTGCATTGAGGCAGCACCAACAGCATTGCCTGGCTTTGATCCAGAGCTGATCCAATACGCGATGGATGTATTGGAGAGAAAAGGCATCGAGTTCAAAATTGGAACACCGATCAAGCAGTGCACGCCGGATGGCGTACTGCTGGCTACCGGAGAAGAAATCAAATCAAAGACGGTTATCTGGGCAGCAGGTGTCCGCGGAAACAGCATCGTGGAAAAAGCGGGCTTCGAAGTCATGCGCGGTCGCGTCAAGGTAGACGAATACTTGCGTGCGCCTGGTCATGAGAATGTTTTTGTCGTAGGGGATTGTGCTTTGATCTTCAATGAACAAGGACGTCCTTATCCGCCAACTGCGCAAATCGCGGTACAGGAAGGCGAGACGCTGGGTGAGAATCTGGCTGCCTTGGTTCGTGGCGATCTGCCTCAAAAATTCATCCCGCATCTGCAAGGGACACTGGCCTCCCTTGGAAAAGGTGAGGGCATCGGGCAAGTAGGTTCGAAAAAGCTGTTCGGCAGTACAGCAGCCATGATGAAAAAAGCGAGCGACCTGCGCTACTTGTACAAAATTGGCGGCGTCGGTCTCGCCTTGAAGAAAGTAAAGCTGTAAAACAATGCGCCACGCGAGCATTCAAGTCCGGGGGCTCATGGTCCGCGAAGAGATGGATCGGTACAACGCTATGATGGAAGTGGGCCTTTACCTGGAGGAACAGGGGCGACACGATTTGGCATGGCATGTACAGCGTGAAGTAGATATTCTCATCCTGCCTGCCATCGAACGGCTCAAGGAAAAGGGCCGCGAGAGGGATCGGGAAAATCTGCGATACATGATCGATAATGGGCTCCTAGATGACGAGGATGATTGATAGGTACCCCCGGCGAAGAAGAGCCGGGGGTTTCGTTTAGCTAGGACATGGAAGGAGTGGGCTGGATGCGCGAAGGGAAGGTTTGGCTAGGCGCCTGCGGGATCGTCATTCGCGGGCAAGAAGCATTAGTAGTCAAAAAAACGTACAGCGGACTAAAAGGGCAATGGTCATTTCCTGCGGGATTCGTGCAGGAAGGCGAGACGGTAGATGAAGCAGCAGTGCGTGAAGTGCTGGAAGAAACGGGTGTCGAGGCAGTCGTGCGACAAGTAGCGGGAATTCGTTCAGGCGTCATTCGAGAGTCCATTAGCGACAATATGGTCGTTTTTTGGATGGATTACATGGGGGGGGAACCGCGCCCGCAGGAAGGTGAGATCGCGGAGGCGAGATTTTTGCCGATACAGGAGCTGCTTCATGACCCGTTGTCTTCGACTTATTTGAAAATCATATTGCCGGACTATATAAAACGGGAACAGGGAATGACAGGTCAATCGTTTGATATCGATCCTATTTTTCAATACACTTCCTATAAAATCTTTAAGTAATCCTGCGAATAAGTTAGATAAACTGCAATGTTTCCGCTTACATTGCGGTTTTTTTATGGATTTTTCGCGATGAACTGCATTGTGAACCAAGGGAGGATTCTGATATAGTTAGATACATCAAAATAATCTGAAAATACATGCAATTAATTCTCGCGCATGTATTCCGAAAGGGGAGCTCAACATGAGACAAAAACAAGAACAGTGCCCGTACTGCCATGGCCAAGGGTATTTCCAACTGCTCCTGGGGGGCTCGGAGAATTGCCCTAACTGTGACGGAGCTGGTACACAGGAAGCTCAGAAGGAAGCTGTTTCTTCTCATCCATAATGATTAAGGAACCTCGTATAGAAAACCGTCGAAGCGAATGCATCGGCGGTTTTTTCTGTCAGGCATGCAACACATACGATGAGCTTCTCTTATTGACCGATCCCTCGCCTTTTTGCTACACTTAATACCGAAAATAGCCCGTCTTTCCTGTATTTGCTGAGAAAGTGGCAAAAGGTGGAGAAGGTGGCAGGAGGTCTTTTTCGTCGATGAACTTGATGCAATTTATGGTATCCATTGTTCTGTTCACCGTGCTAGGGTTTGGCATTGGGTTTATTTTAAACATGATTTTGAAAACAACATGGTTTCCTGTTGTGATCGGCGTTGGTGTAGTGGTAGGTGCACTTGTCTATCAACAAATTGTTCCGGGAATTTGGGATTCGCTCATTCTGGGCTGCGGCATGGCAGGTACAGTGGCGAGTGGCTGGACCATTCAAACGCTTCGCAAAAAAGGATATCGGATGTTTTAACAACAAGCACAAGCAGGCCATAGTTTCGGGCCTGTTTTTCTTTTGGCATTTGATTGGGAAAACATGCAACTGACAGAATATTTCTGTAATCAACCAAAATTTGTGTATACTTTCCTCCTCGTCGGGACATGACTAGAAACGAGAGGAGGTTTACCAAGAAATGAATGGAAAGCAGTTCGTAAGTATCATCGCGCTGTTCATCCTGGTCTTGACGGCCTTCGCAAGCGATGGATACAGCTATAATGTTGTGGGAGACCACGGAGTCTCATCCACTTTTGGAATCAAGGAAACGAAAGAGGGGCAACGTGTCGTCAAAAAACGGACGGTATCTGCCAGTTCTCTTACTCAAGTGATTGATAAAGCGGATGTATTACACGATCAATATCCAAAAGTACGTGTAGTAGCGACTGGCTACTATGCCGGATACGAGTCGACGGGCAAAAATCCATCTCACCCGTCCTATGGCATTACCTATTCAGGTGTAAAAGTACGTAGAGACGACTATTCCACGATTGCAGCCGATCTGCGCGTTTTCCCGCTGGGGACCATCTTGTACATTCCCGGTTATGGATATGGCGTTGTAGCTGACAAGGGTGGAGCGATTCGCGGCCATAAAATTGACCTGTATTTCGAGACCAAGCAGGATGTATTCTCGCAATGGGGGAAAAAATCGGTGGACGTGTATATCGTCAAAAAAGGCGAAGGCAAGGTAACGGAAGCTTTTCTGAATAGCTTGAATGAAAAAGGAATAGCAGCCATGGCGGAACCCGTCAGCGGCAAACAACAAACTGAATAGCAACTAACGAAAACGAATGGATGCCGCATTGGTGGCATGAAAGAAAAAAGAAAAAACGTTCAAGGCAGAGGCTTTGAACGTTTTTTGTGTCATTCTGTATGAATCAAATCAACCAGCTTTTCCAGTCCTTCCAAAATGCGAGGAGAAGGGCGGCAATATAGGCCTTCTTCCAACAAATGGACCTGGTTGTTTCGAATCGCGGTCATGTTCATCCACTCTGGGCGGTTTGTGATCATGTCAGGTTTGATTCGCTTCAATTCAATTCCGCACCAGACGACACAAATATGATCGGGATTGCGTTCCATGACCATTTCCCGTGTGGCCTTGACGTTTGCGACAGGATAATCTGCAAAAATATTAGTGGCACCCGCAATCTCACTTACATCGGTCAGCCAGTTTTCCTGACCAGGTGTGTAGATGGGATTCGGCCACCATTCCCAGTACAGCTTCGGGCGTTGAGCGTACTTCGCTGCCTTTTGTCGGATGCTTTCAATGGTTTCGTCAAATTGTCCCGCAAGCTGCTCGGCTTGCCTCTGTGTTCCTGTCGCCTCACCGACGAGTCGGATATCATGAGCGATTTCTGCGATCCGGGAAGGGTTCAGGACGATATGTGGAATGTCTCTATCCCGCAGAGCCTCTATATTTTTCTCCATGCCAGGAACAGAGAGTGACGCTACGACCAGATCCGGTTGGAGGGCAGCGACCCGGTCCATATCGATTGTCAAATCGGGTCCAACCCGGGGGAGATGCTGCCACTCCTGCGGCCAGTCAGAGTGATCATCCAAACCGACTACATGCTCATGCAGGCCTAAATAATACAGAATTTCGGTATTGCTGGGACAGATGGAGACAATGCGCATGGGAGCCCTCCTTTAAAAAAACGGATGGAGCAATAACGCAATCATGACGCCTAACCAACCGCCGATCAATACCTCGATCGGTTGGTGACCAAGCAGTTCTTTCAGTTTTTTTGCTTTTTCCTGGTTAGGGCGTACTTTTAACGATTTCATTCCTTCTAACAGGTGGTTGAATTCATCGACCAGCTTATTTAAGACAACGGCTTGCATGCCGGCATGGCGGCGGACACCTGCGGCATCAAACATCACGATCACACCGAGAATGGCGGAAATAGCGAACATGTTGCTGCCAAAGCCCTCACGCAGTCCCACGGCTGTGGATAGTGCTGTCACGGCAGAAGAGTGGGAGCTGGGCATACCGCCTGTACTCATGAGCAGTGACCATTGCCACGTTTTCGTTGCAAAAAAATGGAGGGGAATTTTGATAAATTGGGCGATCCCTATGGCTAGCAGTGCTGCCCATAAGGGGAAGTTTTCAAAAAAATCCGCCACGGAAAATCCATTCCTTTCTACTGTGCGCTTATCTCTAGGATTATTGTAACAGAAGGGCGTTGTCTTAATCCGTGAAGTTTTTGTTTGGATGTAAAGTCATTGCCAATCTGTGTTACCATGAAGACGGAAGGTTCGAAACGGAGGCATGCATCCATGGGGTATCCCGAGCAGTATTTGCAGTTCATTGAAAAATTCAATGATGGAGAATACTACGAATGCCATGATCTGTTGGAAGACATCTGGATGGAAGATAAGTCAGACAAGTTTTTGCAAGGATTGCTGCAATTGTCAGTCGGACTGTATCACCAAGAGTACGGCAATATAAAAGGTGCTCGCTGGATGTTAGGCAATGCACGAAAGTATTTGACCCGTTACCAGCCAGTTCATTGGGGACTGGACGTAACAAGAGTTCTTCGTTACATAGATGAATGCGAGAAATTGTTGCCGGAAAAGGATGTCATTTCTTACACAGAGGCAAAAGCCATGACGTTTCCACCCTTGCGCTTATATGTCGACACATCGTGTTAAACAAATGTGCCCATATAGTATCCTACCACACAGAAAGAGGGAAGAGTATATGAAAGTAGCAGTAGAAAAACGCATACAGCTTGTGAATATCGCGTGTGATGAACTGATTGTTCCGCTATGGAAGGGCGAGGAGATTTCGCAGGTATACCCGGAATTGGACGAAGCTTTTGGCGGCAGTCTGAGTGGCTTGCAGCAGGATAAGGAAGTGACGGGTGAGGCAAAGGAAATTACGGTTGTCCACGGAATGAACAACGTAGCTGCGAAAAAACTGTTGATCGTCGGGATGGGTGAACCAGGCAAGTTTGATTTCGTCGCAGCCCGAAATGCATGGGGACGTGCAGCCAAAACGGTTGTGGGAAAAGGCAACGGCAAAACAGTGGTTATTGATTTGCCAACAACAGAGCATCTGAGTGCTGACCGTCTGGCGCAGGCCGTGACAGAAGCCTTTGGTCTTGCCGAATACAATTACGAGGGCTACCGTCAAAAGGCAAAGCGTGAGTCTGACCCAATTGCGACGGTGCAAATATTGTCAGCAGATGCCGATGCTTCATTGGTACAGGCAGGTGTTGCACGTGGTTCGGCGCTCGTATCCGGAACGAATCTGGCCCGCACGCTCGTCAATGAACCAGCTAACTACTTGACTCCACGCGCTTTGAAAAATGCGATGGTCGAGGTAGCAGAGCGCTACGGCATGACTGTGGAAGTAATGGAAAAAGCAAAGCTGGAAGAGCTGGGGATGGGTGGAGTGCTCTCTGTAGCAAAAGGTAGCGAGCTTGAGCCTTATGTTGTGGTAGTCAAATATCAAGGAAGAGACACGTGGGACGATGTCATTGGCTTGATCGGTAAAGGCGTGACATTTGATACAGGTGGGATCTCCATCAAGCCAGTAGCAGGCATGGAAGACATGAAGTCGGACATGGGTGGAGCGGCTACGATGATCGGCGCATTGGAGGCACTGGGGCAAATTAAACCAAAAGTAAACGTACTGGCTGTCGTCGGTACTGTGGAAAACATGCCATCCGGAACGGCATTCCGTCCAGGCGATGTCATCACGACCATGAGTGGCAAAACGGTAGAGATCATTACGACAGACGCAGAAGGTCGTCTCGTACTGGCTGATTGCATCACCTATGCAAAAGAGCAAGGAGTGTCTTGCCTGGTGGATGCCGCTACCTTGACAGGTGGTATCGTGGTTGCGCTCGGTCATTTCTGCTCTGGCGCCATGACCAATGACAAAGCACTGTTGGATGAGCTGATGAATGCAGCAGACGTCGCGGGTGAGCGCTTGTGGCAACTCCCGACCTTCGATGAATACCGCAGCCTGAACAAGAGTCGCTTTGCTGATTTGAAAAACTCGGGTGGACGTTATGGCCACGGCATCATCGGCGGTGTTTTCCTGCAAGAATTCGTTGGCGATACACCGTGGGTACATCTGGACATCGCGGGTACGGCATACACAGCAAGTGCTGGCGACATGCAACCAGCTGGCGGTACCGGAGCGATGACGCGCACGATTGTTGAGTTTGTTTCCAGTCGTAGTGAATAAGAGGTAGTTCCATTTCCATTTCCATATAAAAAAGGAGTGTTTTCACATGGCACAAAATCCAAGCAACGAAGCACGTCGCCAACTGCTGGAGGATGCAAAAACGATCGCAGTAGTGGGTCTGTCCAACAAGCCGGACCGCACCAGCTATATGGTATCGCAAGCTATGCAGAACGCTGGTTACAAGATCGTCCCGGTCAATCCTGTCATCGCGGGTGAAACAGTTTTGGGTGAAAAAGTACTTGCCAGCCTGACTGAGATCGATCAGCCAGTAGACATCGTCAACGTGTTTCGCCGCAGCGAAGACATCCTGCCTGTTGCACAGGAAGCATTGAAAATGCAGAACAAGCCAAAAGTGTTCTGGATGCAACAAGGCATTGCCAACGAAGAGGCTGCTAAATTGGTTGCAGATCAAGGCATTGAGGTTGTACAGGACATGTGCATTAAAGTAGATCACGCCCTGCTGCGGGTTGGGAAATAATCGAGAACACTGATCAGCGAGGGGAGTGGAAACAACATGTTTATCAATCCATCATCAGACACCAAACGCGACCGTATTCCCCCGAATCAGAAGCAGACGACAGGTTTTCCTGTCCTGCACTACGGGGAGGTTCCTGAATATACAGACCTGTCCACCGAGTGGAGCTTTCGTCTTTTCGGTCTTGTTGAAGAGGAAGTTACATTGACCTATGAGCAAATGATGGCTCTGCCAAAAGGCGGTACGACTAACGATATTCACTGCGTTACAGGCTGGAGCAAGCTGGATAATGAATGGGAAGGCATTCCGGTGGAGGAAGTACTGAAGCTGGTAAAGGTGAAGCCGGAAGCGAAGTACGTCATGCTGCACGCTGAGCACGGATGGACTGTGAACATTCCGCTTGTCGATTTCATGAAAAGCGGCAATCTGTTCGCTACGAAACACAACGGCGAGGATTTGACCCCTGAGCACGGCTGGCCGCTGCGCTTTGTCATTCCGCATCTCTACTTCTGGAAAAGCGCCAAGTGGGTGCGTGGGATTGAGTTTATGGAGAAAGACAGACAAGGGTTTTGGGAGAAGAACGGGTATAATATGTACGGCGATCCTTGGAAAGAGCAGAGGTTTGCTTGGGATTGATCATACAAGAAGAGGGGCGGGAAACCGCCTCTTTATTTTTTTAAGTGGATTCACCTTCATGCCTAAACAGCCATATCATGATCAAAGGCATTTGCATAGGATGCAGGGAATTGCTGCCTGAATTCCTGTAAGAAAGGGTGAATCCAATTTGGCCTGCCCATTTTTTCAGCCCGCAGTCGAATATAACACGGGAGGAACATCGCCTTCCAGCATTACTTCTGCCGATTTTAACAGAGACGGTCGCATAGACTTGGCCGTAGTGGATAGTGGGTCCAATGATGTTTCCATTCTTCTGAACAATGGGTCCGGCGTATTTTCCGTATCACAAACGATCCCCTTCAGTACTTTGTTTCCCGGGTCTTTATTAGGGCAAATTGTAGCAGCTGATTTAAATGAAGATGGTTCTATCGATTTGGCTGTTACAGATCAATCTTCCAATAACCGAGTTTTTATCCTTTTAAATATGGGGGATGGCACTTTTGCTGCACCTGTGGCCTATAGTACCGGAGTGTTTCCTGCTGTTTCCGAATCTTTTGCGATTGCTGTAGGGGACTTTGATGGTGTGAATGGTTTGGACTTAGCTATAGCAAATAGGGGCCAACTTGCAGGAACTAGTTCTATTACTGTCTTGTTGAATGATGGATCGGGTGTATTTAGTATGGCTCCAGGGAGTCCTTTTGACACGAACCCTGGATTGGCCCCAACTGATATTGTTGCGGCTGACTTTAATGGAGATGGACGCCTTGATCTGGCCACTGCCAATCGAGACACCAATGATGTAACAGTTTTTAGAGGGAATGGAAACGGTACGTTTCAAACTCCTGGAGTGAGTTTCTCTGTACTTCCCGGCGGCTCATCCCCCAGTAGCCTTGTATCTGCTGACTTAAATGGTGATGGGTTTATTGATATTGCTGTCGCAAATAACGCAACGAGTAATGTAACCGTTTTTCTAAACGATAAATTCGGTTCTTTTACAGTAGCAGCAGGAAGTCCCTTTACCTTGGGCGCTAATGCATTTCCTTTTGATATAACAGCGGCTGACTTTAATTGTGATGGAGTCATTGATTTGGCTACCCCAAATGCAGGTTCTGATAACGTTTCTATTCTCATAAACAACGGGTCAGGAGGGTTCTCGACTCCCTTTCAGTTTCCTACAGGAGCAGGTCCTTTCAGCATTACAGTAGCTGATTTTAACGGAGACGGTAGAGTTGACATCGCTACTGCAAACGAGGATTCGAGCAATGTTTCTGTTTTGCTCAATGGATGCGTGCAGCCACCAACCTGCCCACCTGACATGGTCGTACCCTGCCCTATTGTAAACTATCCAACACCTGTTGCCACCTGCCCCGGAGTCACTGTTACCTGTTCTCCGCCTTCTGGCTCGCTTTTCCCAGTGGGAGATACTGTTGTCACCTGTACGGCACAAGATATATTTGGGAATACGGAAGTATGTTCATTTACCATCACGGTTATTGACGAGCCTCCAACCATCACTTGCCCTGAGGATATTACAATCCCTGTTTTACCTGGGCAAACTTCCGCTACGGTTACCTATGAAGTCACTGCCACTGATACTTGTGGGGTGACCTCTATTACCTGTCATGGGATCACACGGTCCTTTTCTCCTCCTGCCCCCATTGCAGTTGCAACTTTTGCCATGGACTTTCCTGTAGGAATGACGATGCTTACCTGTACAGCCAGGGATCAGTCAGGAAATACGGCCTCTTGCAGCTTTGTTGTAACCGTCACTTCTGGGGTCTCCAACAGTATTCAGCCAGAAATCATTCGCGTAAAAAAAGTGTATGATTGGGTTGTCTTTCAATCTAATTTTAGGCTCATACTGGATTTAAATCATCGTCGTGATGATCAAGATAATCAAAAATGATGGAACCCGTCTCCTTACAAAGGGACGGGTTTTCTTCGTTTGTTTATGGCTTAATGGATATTGCTTCATTTCTTTAATCGGTATGGAACCGTAGCAATTTTTACATCCTGGCGGGCGAATAAATACGCACGGATTAATAAACTCGTTTGGTTATGAAGTAAGTTATGCCACCACCGCTTGGTAATAAACTGTGGAATCATGACAGTAACATGATCCGTTTCTGCCTTTTTCCACTCAACCGTGTCAATAAACTTAAACAAAGGTCTTATGATACTGCGATAATGGGAACGCAGGACAATCAAACGTACGCCGGGATTCCAGAGTTCCCATTTTTCCTCCATTTTTTTCATGTCTTCATCACTGAATCCGACGTAGACAGCGACAATGTCGTCTGACAAGGATTGCGCATAACTAATGGTGTTTTTCACCACCTGCGAAATCCCAGCCACAGGAATAACGATAACACTCCCTTTTGGTTCGGGTTTGTCTGTTTCCATATCAAGGCGTAACTCATTTGCCAAATCTCTATAATGCTGATTTATCTTCCTGAAGATGAAAATGACGATAGGAAGGAACACAAAAATCGGCCATACCTGCGAGATTTTTGTAATGAAAAAGATCAGGCAAATGGTAAGGGTCGTTAGCATTCCCAACGTATTAATAACAAAAGGTGTGAGCCAACCTCGGGGCTTTTTGGAAATCCATCGTTTCATCATTCCAGCTTGTGACAAGGTAAACGGTATAAAAACACCAAGTGCATATAAAGGGATTAAGTTTTCCGTCTCTCCTTTAAATGCAATCACTAATACTGCTGAAAGAATAGCCAAGAAAATAATCCCGTTTGAAAAACCAAGACGATCTCCTCGAACCATAAACATATTTGGCATAAATCTATCCTTGGCTAACATAAAGGCGAGTAAAGGAAAGGCTGCAAAAGCAGTATTAGCCGCCAGGAATAAAATAAGTGCTGTAACAGCTTGAATCGAGTAATACATGATCCCTCGTCCAAAAACAGTAGAAGCGATTTGAGATACCACCGTTTCCTTTGGGGTCGGTGAAATACCATACAAATAAGCCAACAGGCTAATGCCCATGAACATAACACCGAGGATAAGTCCCATCATGATAAGCGTTAGTGCTGCATTTTTCGGTGCGGGGTCCCTGAAGTTGGGAATGGCATTGGATACGGCTTCTACCCCTGTTAATGCTGAACACCCTGAACTAAATGCTCTCAATAGAAAAAATATAGATATACCTGGAACAACTGCCCCATATGCTGGGGGATGGGCTTGCACATTTCCCACCATCCATTGATATCCGCCGCCAATAATTAAGACGAGAATAGCGACAACAAACAAATAAACAGGGTACATTAAAATCGTTGCCGATTCTGTAATTCCACGTAAATTTAATACCGTTACGATGGCAATCATGAACAGAGCAATAAGAACGCGATGTTCATGTAGCATTGGAAATGCCGAAGTAATAGCGTCCGTAGAAGCAGACGTACTAACAGCAACCGTTAAAATGTAGTCCACGAGCAAAGAGCCACCTGCAACCAGTCCAGTAGTGGTTCCTAAATTGTCCTTTGCGACAATGTATGCCCCACCACCAGTTGTATAAGCAAAGATGGTTTGGCGGTAAGACAAAATGAGTATGGTTAAAAGACCAACAACCGCAATGGAGATGGGAAGAGAGTACCACATCGCTACTGCACCCAAAGTAATTAACACGAGAAGAATCTGTTCTGTTCCGTAAGCGACAGAAGATAGAGCATCAGATGAAAGAACCGCCAAAGCTTTTACTTTATTTAACTTTTCTTCGGCAAGTTCACTTGATTTCATAGGTCTACCGAGCAAAAATCGCTTGAATTCTGAGATCATGTGTATTCCCCTTATCTGCCATTTCCCGTTAGTTTTCCCACTACCACCATAAAATTAGTCAAATGATGAAGGTCACTTACGAGTAAAAAGAAAACGGGTTCTTGCCCTTTGGACAAAACCCGTTACCATCCTGTAATTAGATTCACCTAAATTCCCTATGGCATGGATGGTTCTTTTGGACAAGCAGTCTCATCATTTGAGCAGGAAAGTCCTCGCTCACTCTTCTAAAGCTTTTTCTTTAAAAGAAGGAACCTGAATACATGATGATAGAATAATACAAATACCATAATGCAAAACTAAAAATTGACATGACACCAACTAGAAGAGGGGTGTTCCTTGATGACAACAAGTAAAGCGAATCCTAAGGTTGATGAATTTTTAAGCAAGGCGAAAAAGTGGAAGGCAGAATACGAGAAGCTCAGAAGTATTGTTCTTGACTGCGAGTTGACCGAAGATTTTAAGTGGATGCATCCTTGTTACACGTTTGAGAAAAAAAATATCGTTTTAATACATGGATTTAAAGAATATTGTGCGCTACTGTTTCAAAAAGGTGCCTTGTTAAAAGATCCAAATGGGATTCTCATCCAACAAACGGAGAATGTACAGTCTGCGCGCCAGATCCGGTTCACCAATGTGGACGAAATCATGGAAATGGAATCTATTTTGAAGGCCTATATTCAGGAAGCCATCGAAGTTGAAAAAGCCGGTTTGGAAGTGGACTTTAAAAAGCATGAAGAATACAACGTTCCTGAAGAATTTCAAAATAAATTGGATGAAATCCCTGCCTTGAAAACTGCTTTTGAAGCATTGACTCCGGGACGGCAAAGAGCATACCTTCTTCATTTTTCCGCACCCAAGCAAGCCAAAACGCGAGAGTCAAGGGTTGAAAAATGTATCCCCCAAATTCTCGAGGGAAAGGGATTAAATGATTAGTATATTTGATGAGATATGAATGGAGAAGAGGCGGGAGAACCGCCTCTTTTTTGTTTTTGTATTCGTTTCATTCCGATATCAGGAATAGTATACTTTTTCTATTTTATATAATGTCTGCTCGATGGTTGGGCAGAGATCGGCATTTCCTTTGTAGAATTTCAAGCGGAAGTACAAGCTTTTCAAAAAATTCTTTATATTGATTTTTTGTTTAAAGGCAGGAAGAAATTCGGAACTCTTATCCACATCACCAAAACTATGGATCCATTTCTCTACATAACTCGGGCTAAGTACTTTTCTATTCATAACACTGACAATGGCTGTTACCATTCTCTCATCTTCCCCATCGGAGTAAATTCGATCGGTTATGGTCATCTTTTCATAAACCAAATCGAGAATGGTGATGAGGTCATTTTTATCCAGTTCGGAACATTGAGCTAAATCGTCTAATGCATCCGCTGCATGGGCTATGGCATGAGCCCAGCCTTTTTCTTCATCATATCCTCGGTAATCTCGCTCTTCTCGTACGCTGAAAAATACTTTCTCTTTTATCTCATGGATGTTCTCTCTGGAGAGAAAGGGTGATTCTCTATGCCTCATGAGGAGTAGTGGTATGACTAGCATAGAGAAAGAACGGGTAAAGACAGAGTCTGTATTTGTTTCACCAACCTTAAAAAGCAAATGGTTTTTATCTAGAATGATTGGTATCAGTTGTTCTAGTTCGCTTGCAGTTAGAGAATTACCGGGAATCCAATGTGATAAGGTTGTATAAATGAGGTCATCACGTAATGTGGCATCCAAAGAACCAATTTCATTTATCATTTCTAATACGAATGGTAATGTATCGGGTGGTGCTTGGTAGCCATTTTCTTTTATGAATATCAACTTTTCTTTTACATTCATTTTACACGCTCCCACTTTTCATTTTTCGAACTGACTTTACGGCTTTACTTTGTAATTTCTGTAATTTTAGGTTTCGACATAATTAGGTTATCACCCTTCCAAACATGGGTAGTTCTGACAGTGGTGCGGTGAGAAGTAGCAGTACAGCAAAAAAAATACGAAGAGAACCGAACCTTTTTCCGATCGAGAGACAATATAGGGTGTAAGTTGCTTACTCAGGAGGGCCCTCTGAATGGAAAATGAAGAGATGTACCAATTACTTATAAAAATGAAAGAGGGTGACGAACAGGCATTTCATAGGGTGTATGATGCCACCTTTCAGGACGTATACCGGACCGTCTCCTTTCTGGTGGATCATAAGCAGGATCGGGAAGATGTCATGAATGAAATCTATATGCAAATGTGGACCTCACTTGCTAATTACGATACGAACCGTCCTTTCCAGTTCTGGCTGCATGGCCTGGTAATCCGTCAAGTGCAGAGATTTCGGGTCAAGAGCTGGAGGAGATTCCGCATTTTTGAACGTATTCGTTCCTTCTCCCACGAAGAGTCTTATTTGGATGAACATACTGCGTTGATGGATGGAACCAACCAAATGATATCCCAGTCCATACGAAAACTGACCGACAAACAGCGGACAGTGATTATCTTCCGCTTTTATCACGACTATACTCTTGAGGAAATTGCGACTTTGCTCGATATTCCGCTGGGTACAGTCAAGTCCAGATATCATGCTGGCCTCCAGGCGCTTCGAAAATACTTAGGGAATCTCCCCCTGGAAAGGATGGAAAAGATCAATGACTATTGAACGCAAAATCCGTGAACATCTGCACGAAGAGGCAGAAACGATGGAGTGCCCGCCGGCCATTTCCAAACGTATAGAACAATCCTATTCTCACTATTTGCAACGAAAAAGGAGCGAAATAACTATGAAAAAACGATTAATTGGTGGAATTGTTGCTGCTGCGATTTTGATTCCAACCGCAGCATTTGCAGCACCTGTTGTGATTGACATGCTTACTCGAGCACCAATGACTTCTGAACAAGTCAAGCTGGATGAGGCTGGGAAAGCAACACTTGAGAAGCTGTATCGTGCCATTCCCGAAACAAAATCGTTTGAGATTATTAATGCAAGCTACCTTGGAGACCCCAATGATTCAACCAAAAAGGTCCAACTAAGCATCGTCTTGCAGGAAAAAGGAGGAACTGGCAAAAAGATTACCCTCCATACAAACGGTATTACGGATGAGATTCAAGACCTGACGCAAGAGAATTGGGAGCCTAAGGAGAAACCACTCATCACTTTACCGGATCAGGAAATCAAGGGGAAGGTAGATCAGCTTATTGATCAATTGTACGGCAACATCAAAGATTACGAGGTTGCCATGGAGCAAATGGACAATCCCAATCAAAAAACAGTTATCTTGAATTACACCAAGAAGGGATCAGAGGGAGAGGGTTACCAAGCATTTGTTCAAGGTAATACAATTAGTCTTTCTCCGGTAGCGCCTACACCTTCAAACAGTGAAGTAGAAGGTTATTTCTCCAGAGACGGTAAGCCTGATTATTATGCTGATAATTTTATAAACGATGAAAAACTGTTTGCTCTACTAAAAATGAGCCCGACGGAGTTAAAAGAAGAACTAGCAAAAGGGAAATCTGTTGTGGAGGTTGCAGCCTCGAAAAATATCTCGAAACAACAAGTCATTGATGTGATTGCAAGAACACAGGCTGAAGGACAGCTTCAAGATGGAAAAAATAAAGTAACGATCAGCGATGATTTACTGAAACAAATGATGAAAGAAGTTGAACCAAAAGTCGTACAAATAATTGAACACAAAACGGAAACGGGATGGTAGAAATATCCTATTATGTAAATTTGCTAAGCAACACGGTTTGATAAAAGGGGAATGGGCATGCTGCTTAGGCATGCCTTAATTGCGGAGTCATAAAAAGTACGAGGCACCTTCCAGTTCTATAGGAGGTGCCTTCATCATGTTATTTGGTAAATTCCATCACTTCAAAGGATTGAATTTTACTGAATGCTACATAATCTTTTCGAGCAGTAAAAGGCCCCTTGTTAAAGGTCTTATCGAACATATATGTTTCTTTGCCATGACCATCTGCACGTTCATTATACCAGTCGATGAAGTCCTGTACTTCAGATGCAGTTAGTTCAAATTCTTTTTCAAGGCCACTGATCATTTTAATAACAAGTAGTGCATTATCACCAGTTGGTTTAGGATCAGGATCAGTTGGCTTATCACCAATCAATGTGGCGTCATCTTCATTTGAAGTTGTGCTCTCTACGCCATTAACAATAGCAGTGACAACATAGTAATAAGTTACTCCTTTTTCAACGTTCAAATCGTCGTATGTAGTATTCGTATGATTTGTTTCGATAGTTTCGTATGGTCCGCCAGTTGTTGTAGAACGCTTAATCACGTATCCTGTTGCATCGTTAACAGAACCCCAAGTGAGTCTGATAGTAGGATCATTAGGTGAAGCGGTGAGGTTTAACGGTTCATATGGAAACAAAATTTCACCTGATTCATCAATATCAATAGCATCAAGACCCATTGAGGTATTGGAAGTACTAGTTCTATTGATAATTTCCACAGTATGTCTCGTGTTAGGCAAATCCAATATTTCAAACTTAAGCACTTGTCCAATATGTGGACCGTGTTGGGACATTTTAGTAACCATAACCCCATCAATGTAAACCTCAATCTCATCACTTCTATTAATAAATTGACCACAAATCAAACGTAATTTGGTACCAGTAAAATCGAATTTAATCTTATCACCAATTGTATTTGTAAATTTCTCAGAACCTTTGTATCCAACGTTAGTTGGCCCGTCATGAAAGGTACCTTCAAATATGATATTTGGAACATTACTACTATCAATTCTTTGCCATCCTGCTTCTGGTGCTGTTAATCGTTCTCCTAGAGTAGCAGCAAAAGCACTTGTTGAAAATAAAGAAATCATAATGAAAAACAATGAAAATAGCGTAAGATACTTTTTAGTATTTCCCAAATAATTCAACTCCTTAAGAATTAGTACAGCTAAACTGTTTTAATTAATGTATAAATCTTACAAGGTTGATTGTGGGAAATGTAGTCTTATGTTCGATTTTTTATAACAATATACTTAAGAGTTATTCCCTTATATCTATTTATTTTCGTTTTACAAAATATGTATATTGATATAAAGTTAACAAAGAATGGAAAAATATCAATATAGTGAAATCAATAGGAATAGATAGAGGAGGAACATGTGTATGAAGCAAAGTAGGACAAAAGGATTTTGGAAACGATTGTCGATTCTCTTGCTTTCATCTTTACTCGTACTAGGCAATATTGCAGATGAGAGTACACTGGTACAGGCGGCTGAGCAAAAATCAAAAAAGATTCTTTCAGAACAAGAGGCTATTGAATACGCTAAGAAATGGGTGACTATTCCCGAAGGCTATGAGTATGACTATGGAGAATACATCGAACCGTATGACGACTTTACACCTTATGCGGGATGGGGCCTTAGTTGGCATCATTCAGATAAATCAAGTGTCGGCTATAAAATTCATCCTGTCTCAGGGAACCTGTTAAGCTATCATCAATATGATGACAAAGACAGCGAAGCCCCTGGCCCTGTTACAACGAATAGCAAGCAAATTGCTCTTGAGGGAGTAATGAAGTTTCTCACAAAAGTCATTCCTTCTGAGGAACGAGCGAATTTAATAGAGCCAAATGAAGTCGATTACAAGAGCGACGGTACGTACTATTTTAAATTTCAGAGAGTAGAGAATGGGATTCCTTTTAAGGACAATTATATCGCTGTAACCGCGCGAGGAGACGGAAAGGTTCTGCGATTTAATCGATTATGGTATGAGGGGGAGTTGCCTGACGCAAGCCAAATCATATCGGAAAAGGAAGCGCGCGAGCTGTTGGAACAA
Organism: Brevibacillus brevis; assembly: GCF_001039275.2. Classification (NCBI taxonomy): domain Bacteria; kingdom Bacillati; phylum Bacillota; class Bacilli; order Caryophanales; family Paenibacillaceae; genus Brevibacillus; species Brevibacillus brevis. The sequence goes on along the minus strand of NZ_CP030117.1, from coordinate 5,053,042 downwards.
AAAACGGAGCCAACCTTGTATTATGAGAGTTTTTCCAGTAGAGATCATGGGGAGAAATACATGTTAGTCTACGGTTACCTACCAACCGATCCGCAAATGGTAGATGCGATCTCAGGCGTGATGATCGATGGCGATGGGGCGGTGGCGAAACCAAAGCAACCGTTCAAGAGTTTGAAGGAAATGCCCGCTGCTTCAGCTCCAAAGGCGGCGAGTCATAAAGATGTAGCAATTACCCGTGAGCAGGCGGAGGCAAGCGCAATCCATCTCCTGCAAACGAAGCTCCGTCATCAGTTGGCAGATATTTATATGCTTGATCCACAGCCGTATGATGGAGGTCCGAGGGGGAAGGAGACGAATTGGCGGGACTATAAAGTGCATTTTGGATGGTTGAAAAATGGTATTCTGATTAGGTACGCAAGATTTGAAATAGCTGTCAACTCGTCCTCAGGCAGCAGTATTATAGGGGATGAGAAGCTTACCTCGCCCGTTATTCTCGACAATAACATGCAGAGAGTAGACCTGGCTTTTGCGAAAAAAACGGAGCAAGCCGTGAAAAAATCGCTCGAACTCTACTACTTGCTACCGGATTTAGACTTTAACGAGGTAGAGGAACCAAAACCGCGGCTTGTTTACCGCCTCAGCGGAGACAAAGGAGTTGTCGACGCACACACAGGAAAATGGATCAGTTCCTTAAAAGGTAAAGAATGAAAAAACGGCCGTCATTGGTTAGTCTTACCACTAACTCTCTGACAGCCGTTTTTTCTATTATGTCTACTGAGTGATTCCGAGCATTTGCTTCATATCTTCTTGGGCGTCACCAATCAACTGGATGTGGAACAAGTCTTGCAGTACTTGCAGAACCCCGGGCTGAATGAACTCAGGCAATTTTGGGCCAATCCGTATATCTTGTATCCCCAGGCTAAACAGACCGAGCAGGATGGCAACCGCTTTTTGTTCAAACCAGGAAAGAACGATACTTACCGGCAGCTCGTTCACTTCACACTCGAAGGCATCGGCTAATGCAGCCGCAATCGTAATGGTAGAAACCGAGTTATTGCACTGTCCCAAATCGATATATCTTGGGATGTCGGTACCTGGCACGGTGCCGAAATCTACATCGTTAAAACGGAATTTTCCGCAGGAGGTAGTAAGAATGACGGTTTCTGGCGGTAAGGACGTAGCCAATTCACGGTAATACTCGCCCCCCTTGCCAGGAGCGTCACAACCAGCGATAACGAAGAAGCGTTTGATCTGTCCTTCCTTGACTGCCTGAATGATTTCAGGGGCGATGCCGAGAACTGTTTTGTGATGATACCCGGTAGTCAATGTCAGTTCCGATTCGATGGAGACTTCAGGGAGAGTCAATGCTTTTTCAATGAGCGGCGCAAAATCGTTATCTACAATTTTCGTCACGTTCTCCAAACCGGTTATATCATAGGAAAAGAAACGATCGGCGTAGCTGCCTCGAATAGGCATCACACAGTTTGTTGTAGCCAATATGGCACCTGGAAATTTCTCGAACAATTGGCGTTGATCGTACCATGCTTTCCCGATGTTTCCTTTCAAATGAGGATATTTCTTCAGTGCGGGGTAGCCATGTGCGGGCAGCATTTCGGAATGCGTATACACATTGATTCCTTTGCCTTCTGTTTGCTTTAACAGCTCTTCGAGAGCAAACAGATTGTGTCCCGTAACAACGATGCATTTTCCTTCGATTTTATTTTGTGAGACTGTGATTGGCTGCGGGACTCCGAAATGATCCGTATGAGCTCGATCCAAAAGCTCCATGACTTTTATGGCGGCTTTGCCTACTTTCATGGCCATTTGCAAATGTTCATCCAAGTTAAAATTCACATTCGTCAATGTAAAATAGAGAGCTTCCTGAGTAATCCCATCCACTTCAGGATCGATATAGCCGAGTTGACGAGCATGTGTGGCATAAGCTGCAATTCCTTTTAAAGCAAAAATTATTGTATCCTGAATACTCGCAAGATCTTCATTCTTTCCGCAAACGCCGATGACCTTACAACCACCTGTTGGAGTCTGTTCACATTGATAACAAAACATGTATAATCCACTCCTTCGATTCAAGATTTCGCTTTGATTATAAGCGGATCGTCTGGAAGGAGCTGTGATTAAAATCACAACGAAACCAAACTTTGCCTCTTATCATAGTGGATGAAGAAGATTTCCCAAGTGAGGGGTGTTGTTTATGGTACGAAAATGGCAGTTGCCGTTACAGACGTTGAGTCTTACGGTCGGTTTCATGGTATGGGTCATTCTGTCATCGCTCATGCCTTTTATCAAAGAAACCGTACCCATGAGTGCAAGCGAAGTGGCGTGGGTGACAGCGATTCCTGTTCTTCTTGGATCGTTGCTGAGAATCCCTGTTGGATATTGGAGTAACCGATTTGGCGCGAGAATTTTATTTAGCATAAGCTTTCTCTTGCTGCTGGCTCCTGTTTTTTATATTAGCCAGGCGACCACTTATACAGATTTGTTAATCGGCGGGCTATTTATAGGGATAGGCGGGGCGGTGTTTTCCGTTGGTGTCACGTCTCTACCTAAATACTATCCGAAAGAAAAGCATGGTTCTGTAAACGGAATCTACGGTATGGGGAATATTGGTACAGCAATCACCACTTTTGCAGCGCCAGTTCTGGCTAAATCATTTGGATGGGCCACTACTGTACAGATGTTTATGCTATTGCTTGTGGGATTTGCTGTGCTTACCTTCTTGATGGGGGATAAAAATGAACCTAAGGTAGTGACTCCCCTTGGTCAACAGATCAAGAGTGTCTACAAAAACGAAAAGCTATGGTTAATCAGTTTGTTCTACTTTATTACGTTTGGTTGCTTCGTTGCTTTCACCGTGTATCTCCCGAATTTTTTAGTGAGCCATTTCCAATTGGATAAAGTAGATGCAGGGATGAGAACAGCAGGGTTCATTCTTTTGGCGACACTTGCAAGACCTTTGGGAGGCTGGCTAGGTGATAAGTGGAACCCCTTCAAGGCATTGATAATTGTGTTTGCCGGGCTCGCACTGTCTGGTATTGTCTTATCGTTTTCGCCATCGATTTTGATGTATACGGTAGGGTGCTTGATGGTGGCGACATGTGCTGGAATCGGTAACGGAGCCGTGTTCAAATTAGTGCCGATGTATTTCTCGCGGCAAGCAGGGATTGTAAATGGGATCGTATCTGCGATGGGGGGATTAGGAGGCTTTTTCCCGCCGTTGATCTTGACGATGTTGTTTAATTTGACCGGGCATTACGCGATTGGTTTCATGGCGTTATCTCAGTTTGCACTGGTAAGTTTGGTTTTGGTGATGTGGATGTTTTATCAAGAGAAGCTGCAGCTCGCCGCAACCATCATGGAAAAGACGGGAGAGGCGATACTGATTACCGATACACGAGGAGTTATTAAAAGTGCGAACCACGCTTTTACGAAAGTGACCGGTTATGAGATGAATGAGGTGATTGGCAAGTCCCCCAATATTTTAAAATCAGGCAGACAGGGTGCGGACTTCTATCAGAAGATGTGGGACTCGATCAAGAAGAATGGCTATTGGCAAGGAGAGATCTGGAATCGCCGGAAAAATGGAGATCAGTATCTCCAATGGTTAACGATCAGCGCGATTAAAGACGATGCAGGAGACGTCGAGTATTATGCTGGCATGTTCAGTGAGCTCGCGGAGCAAAGACATGGATAAAGAAGCTTGAATCACTCATGAAAAAAAGTCTTGGACGGACAAGTCCAGGACTTTTTTTGTGCACGAAAATATGTAGAGTTTGCTCACATTTGGCAAATATCAGGAGGGCAGTCATCACAATAAATCGCTTCTTTTAAATAGGCAAGGTCCTTAATCAAGATATGCCCGTGGGGAAGCAGATCGATAGAATCCTGTTTTTTCAGATCGGAAAGCATCCGGTTGACACTTTCTCTGGTCAGACCAATGAATTGCGCCAAATCACGATTGGTAAGGGAAAGGTCGATGAGGATTCCGTCGGGGTGTGGCTTGCCGTACGTGTTACTCATGCGGATGAGCGTTGAATACAAGGCGCCGATTTTGCCATTGAGTAGCAAATCACGAAATTTGGACTGCATCCGCCTGTTCATCAATCCCATCCAACGCAGGAAGTCTACGCAAAATTGACCGTTTTTGATGAGCATTTTTTCCAACCCTTGTTGAGGGATGATCCATATCTCACCCTCCATCAGCATGGTGCCTGTAGAGGTGTACGTTAATTCCTGTTCGAAGAGCCCGGAGACGCCGACTAGCTCTCCAGCACCAAACACTTGCAGTGTTAGTTCTTTTCCATCATTTGTGTTCTTTGTGAGCTTGATTTGGCCCGACGAAATTAAGAATAGCTGATCGGCTCTTTCACCATCCAAAAACAGAACGGCTCCGGGAACGAAATTTTTCCGAACAGAAAACGTTTCAAGGCTATTCACAAAATCGGAAGAAATCTGCTCCACAAACGTTGTGCCATTTCCGGTCATGTGGGGTCCCCCCTACAACAAGGATACAAAGGTAACTCATTATATCATCCGAAATCGATGGTTGGGGGTAGGTAAATCGTCCTGATTGTGGCAGTGGTGTGAGGTAAATCACAACCTGGGTTACGAGCCGTTGCTACAATGGTCTCGAGCGAAAGGAAAAAATGAGCAGCAGCAGGGAGGGTGTTGTATGAACTATCTATTTGCTTCCAAAGTGGCGAAGCGTGCTTTTATCATCATTGCTTGCTTGTTCGTCTTAAGTTACGTGGGAACACGTTTTTTCACGCATATTGATTTGGCGCTTTACGGCTATATGGTGGGGACGCTTGTCTTTATCGGAGGTTTCCTTTATCGATTTTCTGCTTGGGCAGATCGCCCGCCAACGAATGTCATTTTGAAAAAGGGGCTACGCCTTCTCTTTCGTAAAAACACGGCAAATACAACGGTGGATCATCTGGCCATCTATCGCTTTATTTGGAATCGGGGATGGTACCGCTGGACACAGCATATTTTGCTGGGATGGGGATGCATCTTGGCCGCGTTTGTCACCTTTCCGTTAGTGTTTGGCTGGATGTATTTCACGATGACGGACAATGGCTACTATCAGGTCGTGTTCATGGGTGTGGATGTTCTGACCGTACAAGCGGATGGCTGGGTTGCTTTTCTCTTTTACAACGCGTTGAACATTACTGCTTTTATGGTCATCGGCGGAGCAGTCATGGCTTTGTATCGCAGACACAAGAACATGCAGGCACGGGCTGAACAATCCTTTGTCTACGACTTTTTGCCTTTATACCTGCTACTGTTTATCAGCGTGACAGGCTTGATGTTAACCGCAAGCAACATGTTCTTAGGCGGCTTTGGGCACCCGGTCATTTCAGTCACGCATCAATTTGCCGTGATTGTGACGTTGATTTATCTGCCATTCGGAAAACTGGCTCACATACCGTTCCGTCCCATGAGTGTGTTTGCACGCAATTATCGCGAGCACTATGGGGAACAGGAAATGAAAAAGTGCAAAGTGTGCAGCAATGAGTTTGTTTCTGCGGAACAATCGGCAGATGTAATCAACGTGCTGGGTAAAAACGAAATGGCTTTTCAAATGGAAGAAGGATTCCACTTGGCTGAACTTTGCTTGCCGTGCCGCAGAAAATACCGGATGTTCCGCTTCACAGGAGTTCCTACGCACGAGATCAATGCCAGGGAGGCAAATCAACATGCCAAAGGATAAATTTTTTAAAGTAATGGAAAACAAGATACATCCGAACGAGAAATTGGTCAGCACGCACTGCTGCTACTGCGGTATGCAATGCGGGATGAACCTGCGTGTAGATACAACGACGAACAAGATTATCGGAGTGGAGCCACGGTACGATTTCCCTGTCAATCTGGGTAAGATGTGCCCAAAAGGGGTGACGGCCTATCAGCAGGTGAACCATCCGGATCGAATACAGCGGCCGTTGATTCGAACAGATGCATCATTAAAAGGCACGGCAGAAGGTTTTCGGGAAGCGTCATGGGAAGAAGCACTTGACTTGATCGTTTCCAGGTTCAAGGAGTTACAGCACAACTATGGCAAAGATACCTTGTCTGTTTACTCTGGCGTTTCCATGACGAACGAAAAATGCTACCTCACGGGTAAGTTTGCACGGGTCGCCCTGCAAACCCGCTATATCGACTACAACGGACGCTTCTGCATGTCCTCCGCTGCGGCCGGATTGAATCGAAGCTTGGGGATTGACCGCGGTTCTACTGTTCCGTGGACGGACATTCACCAAACAGACTGCTTGTTTTTGGCCGGTTCAAACGCGGCTGAGTGTCATCCAACCAGCATGTTCCGTATTTGGGAAGTGCAAAATCGGGGCGGCTATCTGATCGTAGCTGATCCAAGGGAAACGCCTTTGGCACGTCGAGCTGATATCCACCTGGATCTGCGACCCGGTACAGATTTGGCGCTGGCAAACGGAATCGTTCATCTCCTGATCAAGAATGGGCATATTGATGAAGACTTTATTCGAAATCATACGAATGGTTTTGAAGAAACAAAAGAACTGGTTGCTACCTTCACACCAGATTATGTCAGCGAAATAACAGGGGTTTCGGTGGAGAAGATTGTGCGGGCTGCCGACATTTTCGGGAGAGCACCCGAGGCGATTGTGATGTTTTGCCGTGGTGTGGAACAGCAGTCGAAAGGGACAGACAACGTATCGGCCTATACCAACATGTCGCTCGTCACAGGAAAGATTGGCCGTCCAAAATCGGGTGTGGCAACCCTTACTGGTCAAGGAAACGGTCAAGGTGGGCGGGAACACGGGCAAAAAGCCGACCAATTGCCTGGCTACCGCAAGCTCGACAATCCTGAACATGTGCGTGAAATAGCATGTGCCTGGGGCATTTCCCCGGAAGAGATGCCGCAGAAAGGTGTCTCTGCCTATGAGATGTTCCAGTTGATGAAGGATAAAACGATTCGCAGCTTATACTTACTCTGCTCCAATCCGGTTGTAAGTGCGCCAAATCTAAACCATGTTCGGGAGTCCCTGAAAAGTCTGGATTTTATGGTTTGCTGCGACTTTTACTTGTCCGAGTCGGCTGAATACGCCGATGTCGTTCTTCCCGTTACGACTTGGGCAGAGGACGATGGAACGACTACCAATCTAGAAGGACGCATCATTCGTCACCGTCAGGCACAGGAATGGTTTGCCGAATCCAAGCCTGACTGGTGGATTCAGATAGAAATCGCCAAAAGAATGGGGCGCGGACAATTCTTTACTCACTTGAAGTCTCCTCAGGATATTTTTCATGAAATACGTCAGGTCTCCAAAGGCGGAATAGCTGATTATTACGGGGTCACCTACGAGAAAATTGATCAAAACAATGGTGTTTTCTGGCCGTGCCGTGAAGAGGATGACGAGGGGCAGCCCCATTTATTTCTTGATAAAAAATTTTATCACCCGGATGGCAAAGCCAAAATATGTGCGTTGCCTTACCGCCCGCCAGCGGAGGAGCCGGATGAAGAATATCCTTTGCGGTTAACTACGGGACGAGTTGTGTTCCACTATTTGTCCGGGAACCAGACAAGACGAATCCCGTTTTTGAAGGACATGTATCCTGATCCTTTGCTAGAGGTTCACCCAAAAACAGCGACACGTTATGGCATTGAACACGATGAGCTGGTCACTCTGAAAACGAGAAGAGGCGAGGCGCAGTATCGCGTGAAAGTTATCGAGGCCATTCGAGAGGATACGGTGTTTATCCCGTACCACTGGGGAAAAGCACAGTCTATCAATCTGCTGACCAACCCGGCATTGGACCCTTACAGCAAAATGCCTGAGTTTAAAGCGTGCGCCGCGAAAATTATCAAGCACAAACATGGAGGAGTTCGCCATGGGTAAACAAGTCTTATACATCGAAATGGATAATTGCATCGGGTGTCGAAGCTGCTTGGCGGCGTGTACACAGTGTGGAGGTCACGACAACCGAAACCGAAACTACGTACTGGATGTGGACCCGTTTATCAACAGACAAACGATTCCTCTCATGTGCTTCCATTGTGTCAATCCTGCTTGTGCCCGTAGCTGTCCTGCTCAGGCGATTCAAATCGCAGATAATGGGGCCGTATTGTCAGCTTTGGTAGAGAAATGCATCGGTTGTCAAAATTGTACGATTGCCTGCCCCTATGGGATTCCCAAATTTGATGAAGAACAGAATCTCATGTACAAGTGTGATCTATGCTACGACCGTACGAAAGAGGGAATCCCGCCGATGTGCGCTTCGGTTTGCCCGACAAACACCTTGCAGTGGATGGAGGAAGCAGAGCTGGAAGAAAAGCGGGCACAGATTCCTTTGGCCAATGGCAAATGGACTGCCAGCCACGACCCGGATGTGCTCGAAGGCGAAACCAATGTGAAAATTAGCCTGCCTGGCATTCTGCAGGGCAAACAGAAGCTATTCTAGAGGGGAGAAATACCTTATGGAGAACGAGAAAAACCGCCCAATTCCGTTGAAGGATGACAATTATACACATAACATCAATCGTTCCAATGAGCGTAGTCTGGATCGACGGAGCTTTATGAAAACAATGGTAGGAGCAGCCGGTCTTTTCGCGGCATCTACTCTGCCATGGGGGGCATTAGCTGCCAAGGAGCTGATGAGTTCATCCAGCAAGTCGTATCCCACACAAAAAATCGCGAATCTCAGCGATATAAAACCCGGAGATGCGATTGAGTTTAACTATCCAGGAGAGCATGACAGCGCGTTGTTCGTATATGTGAAGGAAAAGGAATATAAGGCGTATCAAAATGCATGTACCCACCTGCGTTGTCCGGTATTTTGGGACCGAGATGAGAAAGAGCTGCTATGTCCTTGCCATCATGGGAAATTTGATATCGCCACAGGTAAGCCGCTCGCTGGTCCTCCAAGAAGACCACTTCCGGAAATTGTGCTTCAAGAGAAAGATGGAGCCGTATACGCTGTAGGGGTGAAGAGATATGAAGAGCAGCTATAGAGGTGTCATCCTATTAGCACTGATCTTGTTCGCCAGCATTGTGTGCACCCAGTACACAGTCAATATGTATTTTGCACAGCGGTATATGGAGGTGCTATTGCTCAGCGGTGCAACGGTAGTGTTGTTCCCACTGGCATGGATGGTATTGAGAAAAGACCAGCGAGATCGAAGAGAACAAGGGAAATAATCCGGGGAAGGAAGAGTGATCAGTTGCCATGAATCCTAGTAAGAGAACGATTGCCGAGCTTCACCAGGAGCTGCCTTCCTTGGTGGATAAAAAAATGGGGATACTCATTCAAGATGTAGCGGATGATGCCGAACCACACAGTCCGGCTCTCTTGGAAAGGCAACTGGCAAAATGGGAGATCACGGAGGATGAGGAGCATCTGCGACTCTATTTTAATCCTTGCCAGTTTGTTGCGATTCCCATCCAGAATGGACCTGTTGTTTTTTCGCAAGAGGATGATTGTATTCGAATGGTTGCTAGGGACGATCGGGGACAGCTAGCGTACCATATTTCTTTTGGTAACTAACTTCCACTCGTAGATGGAGGGATTGTAATGGGACCACCGCCTATAGGATGTATGGGGATGATGCAGGAGTTTGAGGGGCGAAGGAAGCTGTGTCCAGCTCTGGAAAAATTGAAAGACGAGCACCAATCATTAGCTGAGCAGATGAACGATCTCGTACATCTAGCAAATAGCCTGAAATCTACTGCCGAACCTACGAAAAGAAAGAAAGGCTTAACAGAGCTTCATGAGCTGGCGTCCTTGTTTCGGGCAGAACTGGAGAAACACTCCAGACGCGAGGAAGAAGACCTGTATCCTCTGATGGCTAACTATATCGAACGGGAGATGGGACCGATTGCTGTCATGGAGGAAGAGCATGATCTCATTCATGAAAGCCTGATGTCATTCATGCGAATCGTTGAAATGGAAAAGTCTGAGCCTGTTGAAGTAGAAGCTGTCCACATTCATTTGCTGAAGTCAATAGAAATACTCATGGAACATTTTTTTAAAGAAGAGAGTGTGCTGTTTCCGATGGCAGAATACGTATTGAGTGACGCAGAGAAAGAGCAGTTGCGAGTACTGTTTCAGGATTAGAAATCATGTCGCCCTTCTACTGGTAAAAGTGGGAGGGTGATTTTATTTTCCAATTATATTCTTTTGAGGAAAAATGTGCAGGTTTCTGCAGTCATTTGTCGGTTTCAATCTTATGAAACCAATCATTTACTAGTAGGGATTAAATAGAGGAGGAGGTGTTCTAAGTGCCGATTGTGAAACCGTATTTAACCTCATTGAGATTTACGTCTACCATGGGTGCTGGAACTGGTACTGGTGCTACGTTTGCCATTGCGGCAACAGCCTTTACCAATGATGCGGGCGCTGCTGCGACTGCATTTCCTGGTACGTATGCTTTTTACAATCTCTACATTAACGGGGTAATCCAGGCAGGTAATACTTCCACAATGACAACGACAGCGATTACGATTCCAGATGGAGATGCCGAAAATGATGGTACACCCGTAGTTGTAGAGTTTGTCGTTAACTAAGGTGAATAGGATGGTGGCCCCAGGTGGATAGAATGTGCCTGGGGTTCGAAGCATTTCGAGAAAGGACGAGTGATTTCATGAGGCACTATGTCACACAGTCATACACAGTGAGGAGACAGAGTCTGCAAATCGTGCCGCCCTGCCCCCCATGCCCATGTACGCCTGGTTTAATACGAACAGAAACCTATCAGTATACAGCAATTTCAGATGGAGTCAAAAACATGTATACCAACAGTGATGCTGTCATCTTATTCAGTACTTCCGGGATACTGGACCCGAATGAAGTTTCTATTGTGAATCTTTTCATCAATGGAATGCTACAACCTCCCAATGTATACACTGTCCAGCCGGGAGTTTTGATTCTGAGTGACATTCCTGTACAAGGAGTTCCACTTATTCTTCAGTTCATCAAGATGATTACCTCATAAATGGTAGCTTCCACCTTGGGAAAAGGTCATGTCATACATACATGATATTTTCCTTCCATGTTGTGCCCTTGATGGCGTACACAACGCACACCAAGAAGGGTAGGCGAATATCATGGCGATATCGACTGAATTCGTAACAGGAGGTATTTTCCATGTATCCGAGATACCCATATTACAGTTACAAGACTACTTGCGAAGAGACTCCCCTCACGTTTCCGCCGCAGCATCAGGATCGACAACCGGGGATGGAATACTTGATGGTCCCGCGGCCGATTTTCGATAATCCTCACTATATCGGAAGCGGAAAGCTTCGGGGAAAGGTAGCGATTATAACGGGTGGAGATAGCGGGATTGGCCGTGCTGTAGCCGTTGCGTTTGCGAAGGAGGGGGCAGTTGTAGCGATTCCTTATTTGGATGAGCACATCGACGCCGAGGAGACCAAGCAAGTCGTTGAGTATTACGGAGGGCAATGTTTGCTGCTGCCGGGAGACTTGCGCGACGAGGCTTGGTGTCGGGAGGTGGTACGCCAAACGGTTGGCTGTTTTGGCAAATTGGATGTGCTTGTATTGAATCAAGGCGTACAGTTTCCACAAGAAAGCATCCTCCATATAAGCCGCGAGCAACTGGAAGACACGTTTCGCACCAACCTTTTCCCCCTTTTTTACATCACCCAAGAGGCATTGCCGCATTTGCAGCCAGGCAGTTCCATCATTAGTACGGCATCGGTTACTGCTTATGCTGGTCATCCGCAATTGGTTGATTATTCAGCAACCAAAGGGGCCATCGTCTCCTTTACCCGCTCCTTGTCCCTTCAATTGGTCAAGCAAGGCATCAGGGTGAATGCAGTTGCTCCCGGTCCAATCTGGACGCCGTTGCAAGTATCCAGCTATTCCGCAGAGTACATCACGACCTTGGGTGTCGACACACCGATGCGTCGCGCAGGGCAGCCGTTTGAGCTGGCTCCGACCTATGTCTACCTGGCCTCGGATGATTCGGGATATGTCACGGGCCAGGTATTGCATGTCAATGGTGGAACGATAACAGAAACGTAGCAATGAATCAAAAGTCTCTCGTCTTCGATTTGGCAGGCAAGATCGCTTGCTCTCCTTTTTCATAGAAAGCAAGTAAAGTATGGACAAAACTCAATCTTGGCACGATCATATAGACGGCCAAGGCAGACCCAATGCTGATCAGGGCACCCACGATGACATCTGCCGGATAATGAACACCTACCAAAATGCGAGAAAGACCGACACAAGCAGCAAGTAGCATCCAGAGTGGCCCCGTCGTCTTTCTAAAAAGCCAGTAGGTCATGCAAAAGGAAAAAAACAGGATCGTATGGTCGCTGGGAAACGAATTGTCGACTGCTTTTTGAACCAATTGATTGACGTTCGCAAGCTCTGCAAATGGCTGATTATTCGCATGTAAGCTGCCGGCTACTTTCCCGAATAGCTCAGCGATGACAAACGTAAACGTCGCACAAAGGACCATGATGCGATTCTCATGTTTTCTCGTAAACCAGTACACCAAAGCACTCAACGTCAGAATAAACACCGTATATTCCGCTACGTAAAAAGCCACGGGATTCAGAGCCGGATACTCTTTCCCCAAGTCATTAATCAAGCGAAAGTAGTGAATGTTGATTTCCATGCCATTCATTTTTGGTGATCCTCCTTTACATGTAACAGGAGAATCGTAATCGATAAGAGAAAAATGGGAAATTGATTTACCTTACGAAATATTACAGGGTTGTAAGGTTGGTTTCGTAGCATCAAGAAAGAGACGGCTGAACCGTCTCTTTTTAATTGGACTCATTCTGTTTTGGGATAGATGTCTTTTTGGATAGCCTTTAATTTTCCGGCACGATCCATGGTTACGTTGATGTAATGATCCGGGGAAGTGTAAATGACAAGAATCTGTGTCTTGTTATCCTGGACAGTAGAGGTCTGGATCTGTGAGAACTTGTATTTTTCTGCCTGTTTTCCAAACAAAAGTTTGAGATGTTCCTTGCCTTTTTTGATCGCTTTCTCATCACCTAAAACTTCTTTCGAAGAGGGAAGTCCGTTTTGGATGGCGACACCGATCAGCTCTCCTGTACTTGCGTTTACATGGACAACTCCGAAGTCTGGGGCAGTACCCTCCGGTGTGCTCGACAAGATTACTTCGAGACGTTCGATAGGACCCGAGGTGGTGACGACGTTCTCTTTTAAGAGGGAGGTGATGTGATAGTTCTTCAGGTCAGGGATGACTTCTTTGATGTGATTCAGAGTCGCTTTTGCTTTTTGATTCAGATCTTTTATGGAAAGCTCTTCTATCTTGCTCGCAGTTACAGTTGCTTTCGCTTTGTGGGAAGAGGCTGCTGCGGCTTCGTTTGACAGAACAGGTGTGTTTGGCAAAAGGAGTGTCGCTATCAGGGTGAATGCTAGTGCCTTACGCTTGGTCATTTTTGATCATCCCCATTAATTGTCAATTGGGTGTACATGGATTAATACGGAAAGAGATTCGTAAAAGTAACGGTATAAATTGTGAAAAATTTATTACAGGACGAACAAAGGGAGAAAGTGTCGAAAAATAGTTTTGAAATTTTATTTCAAATCTGACAATTCATATTGATATTTTATTTCAAGTGTCTATAATACAAAATATGTAATCATTTACCAAAGTCACACTCGTTTGTAAGCGCTTAACAAATTCATGGGCAAAAGGGGTGGTTTCGTGTTGAATGGCGGGTTGCTGCGCATCCGCGAATCGTTGCACAATATCAAGCGTTCTGAACAAAACGCTGCGCATTACATCTTAGCCAATCCGGATGAGGTGATTCGTCTTTCCATCAAGGAGCTCGCGGAAAGAAGCGAATCCAGCCAAGCTGCCATCATACGCATGTGCAAAAGTATCGGTGTAGATGGTTTTCAGGAGTTGAAAATCAGAATAGCGGGTGATCTGCAATCGTCTACCGCTCAGGATGAATACAAAGAGATTCTTCCCGATGCTGATATGTACACCTTGATTGAATCGGTTTCGCTCAACAACATCCTCTCCTTGCGGGAAACGATCAAAATTTTGGATACAGAAGCAGTGGAGAAGGCGATTGGAGAGCTGTTCCGAGCCACTCGGATTGATTTTTACGGAGTGGGTGCTTCGCAATTGGTTGCCCAGGATGCCCAACATAAATTTTTACGCATCAATAAAATGTGCACCGCCCATTCGGATTCCCACTTGCAGCTTACTTCGGCAGTCACCTTGACGGCTGGTGATGTGGCAGTTGGCATCTCAAATTCGGGGGAAACCTCGCAGATCATAACCACGATGAAACAAGCCCGCAAATCGGGTGCTGTGACCATCGGCATTACCAAATACGGCACGAACTCCTTGGCGGAATGCGTGGATCTTCACTTAACCACGTTTTCAACAGAAGCGGATGAACGCAGTGCCGCCACTTCCTCACGAATCGCACAACTCAATGTGATCGACATCTTGTTTAGAGGTGTTGCTGCCAAAAATTACGACGTCTCTGCTGCGTACTTGCGCCAGACGCGTAAAGCTGTTCGGGAGCAATACAAATAAGCAAATCCTCCTGAGAATACACAAACTTCTGCCTTTATCCTTTTATCCTTACCAGTCAATAAAGAGTCCCTTACCTTCACCGTATCCACATGTGCCTAGTAGTATGTTAGGCGTTTAGAAATATCATTAGCTATGCAAGTTTTTTTACTTCATGCAATTGGGGAGGTTTTCCATGAAAAAGAAAAGGTTTCTCTCAGTACTCGGTTTGATTGGCTTAGCCGCGGCATTGCTTATTTCCGGATGTAGTAGCCAGTCCTCCACACAGCAGGGGGACAAAGTCGAATTGTATATGGGCTACAGCTCTGATCCGCCCACGAAGAAAAAGATGGAAGAAATTATTGCAAAATTCGAACAATCACATCCGCACATCAAAATTAAAACGATGACCGCTCCTTATGATGACTTCTATCAAAAGCTGACGACTCAGATCGCGGCCGGGAATGCGCCTGATCTTTGGCAGAGCGACGGGACAAAAGTATTTGGTTACGCCCAACGTGGCGCGATTCTCGACATCACCGACTACGTCACGAAAGAAATTAGCAAAGATGAGCTCAACGGTCTGGAGTTCAACAAAGACTCCGAGGGGAAGTATTGGGGTGTGCCGCAGGGCATCCAGGTCGGAGCCCTTTTCTACAACAAGGATTTGTTCGACAAAGCGGGCGTGCCATATCCTACGGCTGACTGGACCTGGGATGATTTGAAGGCGGCTTCTGTCAAGCTGACCCTCGATGCCAACGGGAAAAATGCAGACGATCCTGCTTTTGATAAAAAATCAGTGAAGCAGTACGGCTTCGCGTTTTTCGGTAGCTCACGCGGTGCGTTTAACATCTTGAAAGCGTATGGGGGCGGGGTACTGGACCCGACGTTGACAAAATCGATTATCAACAGCCCGGAGAACAAAAAAGCGGTCGAGTGGATGGTAGACGGCATGCAGCGCAAGCTATTCCCGAATCCTGCTGATTTGAAGGCGTTCCAAAGCAACTTCAAAGCGTTTTTGAGCGGGGCTGTGGCGATGCAAATCGATATTTACGCAGCAACAACCTCGATGAATGGTGCAGGGTTGAATTACGATGTCGCTCCTATGCCAAAAGGACCGGACGGCAAACGCTTCGCACCCGTAATCGCCAACTCATGGGTCATCAATAAAAAAGCAGAGGAAGAGAAGGTCAAGGCCGCTAAAGAATGGATCACCTACTGGACGACATCAGATGAAGCACAAAAAGAGTGGACAGAAGTAGGGGAAGCCATTCCAGTGAAAAAATCAGTGGCGAATTCCGAAATGTTCCTAAACCCAGCCACGAAGCCGGAAAACAAAAAAGTGTTCCTCGATACCTTGGAGTTCGCAGGCACGATTGATACCAACGCTGTCTTTACCGAGTGGGTGAAGGTGTTCACGGATAATCTGGCGGAGCTGTTTATGGATAAATACGGAACGGATGAATTCATTACGAAAACAGACCAAGGGATTCAAAAAGTTCTGGATGACTTCTTCAAGAAGCAGTAGTCATCTATCAGTGAGGATGTGTGACAACCATGCTAGAGCTGCAAACCAAGCAACAGGCGAAGTCTGCTGTGAAAAAGAGAAAAGGGTTGGATAGCGAGGGGAGATGGGGACTGCTCCTGGTCTCCCCTTATCTTATCCACTTTCTCGTGTTCGTCGTGGGAACATCGGTCGCTTCATTGTACTTCAGCTTTTCAGACTACGATATTTTAAATCCGCCTAAATGGACGGGCTTGGACAACTATGCAAAGCTGTTTGAAGACCCGCTGTTTTATCGCGCGTTATGGAATACGGTCTATTTTACGATCCTGTACGTTCCGGCCAAAACGTTTTTGGCGTTGCTGTTAGCAGTGGCCCTGAATCAAAAGTTGAAGGGCTTGAAATTTTTCAGGATGGTTCACTTTTTGCCGGTTATCTCCTCATGGACGGTGATCGCGTATGTAGCGGATGCGGTATTTAACCAGCGGATCGGTTTTGCCAATGCTTTTCTGTCTAAGCTTGGGCTAGCCCCGCAAAACTGGCTGATTGATGAATTCTGGGTCATCCCGGTCTTGGTTCTCATCGCCATCTGGAAATCAGTCGGCTACATGATGATTATTTTTCTCGCTGGGCTGCAAGGAATTTCTTCTGACATGTACGAGGCAGCCTCGATTGATGGAGCCAACGCTTGGCAAAAGTTTTGGCGGGTGACAGTCCCGATGATTTCCGGCACGACGTTTCTGGTCGTCATTTTGAATACGATTTACTCCTTCCAAAACTTCGAGCAGATTTTTGTCATGACCGGGGGCTCTACAGAGGCAGGCTCGACAGGTGGTGCGAATAACGCTAGCCTCGTCCTGATGCTGTTCATGTTCCGCCAAGCATTCAGCTTTTTCAAAATGGGCTATGCCTCTGCCATCGCGTGGGTGTTGTTCCTCATCCTGCTTGCCATTACGCTCATCCAATTCAAGCTCCAAAAGAAATGGGTTCATTATGATTAAGAGGCAAGGAGGTAGCCATGCAAAAGCGTTTTCCTCTCAATAAAATCGTTGGATACCTGTTTGTCATAGCCAGTGCCTTGATTATGCTGGTTCCGTTTTTAACGACCGTGTTTAACTCGCTGAAAACTTACAAGCAGTACATGCAATTTCCGCCAGAATGGCTGCCCAATCCAGCACAGTGGAGCAACTATACAACCGTGTGGGAACAGGCGAATTTTAGCAGCTATACGATCAACAGTCTGATTGTCGCGATTCTCTCGGTTATCGGGGCCCTATTGTCCAGCTCGATGATTGCCTTTGCCTTTGCAAGGCTGCGTTTTCCTTTTCGCGACACGCTGTTCATGATTGTGCTGGGAACGATGATGATCCCGGGGATCGTCACGATCGTCCCACAGTTTATTATCTTTAAAAATTTGGGACTGCTCGACACGTTGGCTCCGCTTTGGATTTTGGAGTGGCTCGGACAGCCGTTTGCCATTTTTTTAATGAGGCAAGCATTTTTGAACATCCCGAAGGATTACGAGGAAGCGGCAAAGCTGGATGGCTGCAATCCGTTCCAGATTTACTGGCGAGTGTTTTTGCCGATGTGCAAGCCTTCCTTGGCAACACTGGCAGTCTTTACGTTTATGGGGAAGTGGAATGAGATTTTGGCGCCGGTCATTTATCTCATTTCGGACGAGAACTTTACGCTGCCGATCGGGATTTTGTCTTTGAGCGGTCAGTACAAGACAGAGGACCAACTGCTGGTAGCGGGGGCATTGATCAGCTTGATCCCGATTTTGATCGTGTTTTTGTTTGCGGAGAAATATTTTGTGGAAGGCTCCAAAACTTCTGGATTGAAATAGGGCGTTAAGGAGGCTAGCATCCGATGCAATACGTACCTTGGGACGATCAATATGCGGACGCTCTGTGTGAGCTGTGGAATCAGGAGTTGGGTGAGCGCTTTCCCATGCGGCCTGGGCTCATGCGGCAAAACAGCTTCGAGGATCAGAATGTAGTCAAAGCCGGGTCGTGGATTGCGGTAGATGCTGTGACGCAGCGTCCTGTCGGTTTTGTCGTGGCCAAATGCTGGCAGGAAAAGCTCGACATTCAGTTGGGGAAAGGCATTGGCTGGATACAGGTCTTACTCGTTTCTACCTCTCATCGCGGGCAAGGGGTCGGACGTGAATTGCTGGCAAGGGCAGAAAATGCGTTGCGAGAGCAAGGGGTAGAAAAGGTCTTGCTGGGACGCGATCCGTATCATTATTTCCCGGGCATACCCGATGAATCTGCGGACGTAAAAGCGTGGTTTGAGAGACAAGGGTATCACTCGGAGGAGCGGCTGGAGAACGATCTGTTAGGCCAGTATCTCGAACCAGCGGAGCTAGAATTGCCAGAGGTACCAGATGGCCGCTTTCGACTGTTGACGAGGGCGGACCAAGATGCCTTCTTGGCCTTCCTGCATCGATGCTTTCCCGGGCGCTGGGAGTATGAAGCCATTCACTATTTTCAGCGGGGAGGAACTGGACGCGAATTCGTCGTGGTGGAGCTGCACGGTGAGATCGTCGGTTTTTGCCGAATCAATGATACTCATTCTCCGTTTATTGCCCAAAACGTATACTGGGCACCATTGTTTGCAGATGGGCTGGGCGGCATCGGTCCACTGGGCGTGGATGCGGAGTATAGAGGTCGAGGTTTGGGACTAGCGATTGTGGAGGCGGGCATTGTGGCTTTGCGGAATCGCGGTATTCCAAACATTGTGATCGATTGGACGACGCTGGTCGACTTCTATGCGAGGCTCGGTTATCGCAGTTGGAAGCAGTATGCGAAGTACGGCAAAGCATTCTCATAACAAGAGCAAGTCGGTAGGGAGGTGGATTCCATGCAAGCCGAACATATGACAGTGGAACAGAAGGTCGGGCAACTGCTGATGATCGGTTACCCTACGCTGGATATTCCCGAAGAAATGGAAGCGTGGATCAAGCAAAAACAGATTGGCAATGTGATTCTTTTTAGCCGCAATATCGGGACACCGGAGGAGACCTATCAGCGCGTACAGAAGCTCCAGAGCTGGGCGTATGAGTCTTGGCATCCCTATCCGTTGTTGATCGGGACCGACCAGGAAAATGGCGTGGTTTCCCGTCTGCAAAAAGGGGCGACGCGCTTTCCAGGCGCGATGGCTTTGGGTGCGACAGGCAATCTCGATCAAGCCAAGCGCATCTACCAGGCAACAGGTGAGGAGCTGCGTGCAGCAGGGATTTCAGTCAATTTTGCCCCGACAGTCGATGTGAACAATAATGCGGACAATCCGGTCATTGGGGTGCGGTCTTTTGGAGAAGCGGCAGAGCAGGTGGCGCGGTTTGGTGAGGCCGCTATTCAAGGCTTGCTCGCGAGCGGTGTCATTCCCTCTATCAAGCACTTCCCCGGTCATGGTGATACGAGCACTGATTCTCATGAAGCCGTTCCTGTGCTTGGGCATGATCGGACGCGACTGGATCAGGTCGAGTTGGTTCCATTCCAGCGCAGTATCGCGGCAGGAGTCCCCATGGTGATGGTTGGACATATCAGTTTGCCGAGTATGGATGCGTCGGGTTCTCCTGCTACGTATTCCAAGGAGATCGTGACGGGAATTTTGCGTGAGTCGCTCGGCTTTGATGGGGTCGCCATAACGGATTGTATGGAGATGGCAGCCATTGCGGGTACCATCGGGGTTCCGGAAGCGGCGGTGCGTTGTGTGCAGGCTGGGATCGATCTGGTTCTGGTTTCCCACACGCATGAAGTTCAGCAAAAAACGTATGAACGCCTCGTTGCGGCCATTCATTCGGGGGAGCTGTCAGATGAGCGGGTCAACGAAGCGGTAAATCGCGTGCTTCAATTAAAGATACGATTTCTTTCCTGGGAGCATTGCTTGCGAGAAAATGGCCCTTCCTTTGACTGTGTTCAACATGCAGACATGGCGAAAGATGCCCTCGCCCAAGCCATAACCTTGGTGAAAAATGAGCATCAGTTGCTTCCTTTACAGAGAAGCACGCAACCGCTCGGGGTGATTTTTCCGGGGATTTCCAACCTTACTTTGGCAGAGGATGGGCAAGCAGCTTCTGGGGATTTGGTCGCACCATTGAGAAAATATCGAGAAGTTGAATACCATATGATGTCGACACTCAACCCGACAGAGGATGAAGTGGATCTTGTGGAGAATGAGATGGCATCTTTGGAGCAAATCGTCGTTTTTACGTACAATGCCCATATCTTTAAAGGCCAATCGGTGCTGGTGAATCGGCTCGTTCAACAGGGGAAAAAGGTCGTGGCTGTCGCCTTGCGAAATCCGTATGATCTCTTGGTAATGCCAGAGGTCGATGCGTTTCTCGCCGTTTACGACCATACGTACCATGCCATCGAGCTTGTGGCAGACATTTTGTTCGGGGAACGAAAGGCCGCTGGACATCTTCCGGTCAGCCTGTTTCCATCGGAGAAAAAGCAGCATGGTGTGGGGTAGAAAGAGAAGATGAGAGTAGATGGGTGGGAGGTAACTGGATGAAGTTTCACCTGCGTGATTTAACGACTGAAACTAGAAATCGGAAAACAGAAGAGCTGGATAAATTCTCTACGATAGAAATTGTCCAGATTATGAATGAAGAGGATAAAACAGTTGCGTTTGCCGTTGAAAAGGAGCTGGCTTCGATTGCAGCGGCCGTTGATTTGGTCGCAGAATGTCTGGAAAACGGCGGAAGGCTCTTTTACTTTGGAGCGGGCACGAGTGGGAGATTGGGCTTGCTCGATGCTGCTGAATGCCCCCCAACCTTTGGGACGGACCCCTCATTGGTGCAGGGAATCATAGCAGGCGGGGAAAAAGCGATCGTCAAGGCAGTCGAGGGAGCCGAAGACGTGGAGCAGAACGGCAGAGAAGATGTGATTGCCTACGGCGTAAAGGCAGGGGATGCCGTGGTAGGAATTGCGGCGAGTGGTCGGACACCTTATGTCATCGGAGCATTGGCGGAAGCAAGAAGGCAGCAGGCAAAAGTCATTTCGTTGTCCTGCAACCAGGTAGCGCAGATCAGTCAAGGTGTGGATGTAGCGATTAATGTGGTAGTAGGGCCAGAGGTGGTGACCGGATCGACACGCTTAAAAGCAGCGACGGCGCAGAAGATGGTTCTCAATATGATTACGACCGGATGTATGGTACGGTTGGGGAAAGTGTACAAAAATTTGATGGTCAATGTGCAAGTAACCAATGAGAAACTGAAGGAACGGGCAAAACAAATCGTGGCAGAAGCGACCCATGTCTCTACCGATGAGGCAGATAAACTGTTGCACAAGGCAGACGGTGACGCAAAACTGGCGATCGTGATGCAAAAGACGGGGTTGCCAGCAGAAGAGGCAAGGCAGTTGCTCACCCAGTACAAGGGGAATATTCGACGGATTTTGGAAGGGAATCACAATCAGGAATGATCAGCCTAATCCTTTTGGATGAGGCTTTTTTTGTCTTGGTACGAGATGACTGGTAATGAAAATCACTTGTATGATCCATAAAATGTTCATTTGAATATTGTCGTAAAAGAGGATATGATTACATTAATTCTTACATTATAATTTTTATAATTTAAATGGACAGAGGTGATACGTATGAAAAAGGGTGATTTTCACCATCTTGATCATGTGAAAGAACAGCAAACATCGAAGAAAACATTGTGGATTACGCTCCTATTGACGTTGTTTTTTACGATCGTGGAGGTTGTGGGAGGCTTGATGTCCAATTCACTCGCGCTCCTGTCCGACTCCGCCCATATGATTTCTGACGTCTTTGCTTTAGGGTTGAGTATGACCGCTATTTATATGGCGACACGTAAGCCGACGAAGAAGTACACGTTCGGATTTCTCCGTTTTGAAATTATTGCTTCGTTCTTGAATGGCTTGGCTCTTGCCGTGATTTCGATCGGGATTGTCATTGAAGGGATCAAACGGATGATTAATCCGCAAGACGTTGATTTGCAGTTGATGCTGACCATTGCATCCATCGGTTTGGTTGTAAACATCGTGCTGACCATCGTACTTTCCCGCAGTATGAAGGAAGAAGACAACCTCAATGTAAAAAGCGCGTTATGGCACTTTATTGGAGATTTGCTCAGCTCCGTTGGTGTGATTACGTCGGCAATTCTCATTTACATGACCGGCTACTACCTGTTCGACCCGTTGATCAGCTTGGTGATTGGGGGAATTATTTTTACAGGTGGTGCCAAAATTATTCGTGAATCGCTGCTCGTGTTGATGGAATCTGTTCCAGAGCAGTTTGATCTCGATC
Source organism: Brevibacillus brevis (assembly GCF_001039275.2). Taxonomy (NCBI): domain Bacteria; kingdom Bacillati; phylum Bacillota; class Bacilli; order Caryophanales; family Paenibacillaceae; genus Brevibacillus; species Brevibacillus brevis. Next base: position 5,030,735 of record NZ_CP030117.1, on the reverse strand, counting down.
AAATCCGTCAGGACCTCAGTGAAGTAGAGGGCGTGGAGGATGTTCATGAGCTGCACCTGTGGGCGGTATCCACGGAACATTACTCCCTGACAGCACATGTGTTTGTTCGTGAAGGAATCCAACCGTATTGTGTCATTCTGGCGATTAATCACATTTTGCAAACGAAGTACGGAATTGACCATTCGACGATTCAGATCGAGCACCCGACGATTCTGGATCACGGGGAATATGGCAAGCAATTTTTGCTTAAGCAAGCATAATTGAGCATGAGAAAAAGGCTAGTCTCCAAGGAAGCTCAGGAGATAGCCTTTTTTATTTACTCTCCCTCGAAGAAACTGAACACATAGAATGAACGTCTTACTAGAAAGGAAGGAGGTTTTTTATGAGAATCACAACCAAACTGCCCCAGTACCATGAACATGTACATCTCGAGTTGATGAAAAAGGAATGGGTTCCACTGAAAGAACCACAGAGTTTGGGCAAGGCCACTCTTTTATCGATTCCTTTCATGCTGATCAATGCACTCATTGCCTTTGGGATCATCCATATTTTTTCGCCAATATCCCTTCAGGAATTTGGACTGACATCCGGCTCTCTATCCATATCCATTGACTTCAGTGTGATTTTGTTCTTACTTGCCTTGGTTATTTTTCATGAATGCTTGCATTTGATTTTTATCCCCAATTTCATGAGATCAGAAAAGACATGGATGGGGCTTACCTTGTTTGGAGGGTTTGTCGCAACGGAAGAAAAGATTCCAAAATCACGATATATACTGATTACCATCGCCCCATTCATTATCCTTTCGGTTTTGCTGCCATTTCTTCTAGGTTTTTTGGGGCTGTTCACTACCGTATTAAAATTTTTGGTTTTGATAAACGCAATCGCTTCATCAGTCGATATGCTGAATCTTTTCCTGGTAATGAAGCAAGTTCCGAAACAGGCAATCTTGATCAGTAACGGACAAAAGACGTATTGGAAAGCGCCCGAAAACGATTAAAGCCAAAGGAGAAGCAACGAGCAAATAAGCATAAATACCGCATTTATCGCCATGACGGGCTTATGCTTTGCCCGAAAAAGATGGGCATGGATAGCTCCAAGCATGAGGATGGCGAACAGGATGCAAGCGAGTGTTAATACTCCAGGAATCCAAAAGGAGCTAATCACGCCGATAACTCCGACCAGCTCAAGTGAGGCAATCATGTCCATGAACCAAAGTGGGTACCCATATTCCTTCCAGTGCTGGAGCATAGATGTTGCGCGTGAAAACTTCATTAACACAGAGATGGAAAACATCAAGGCCAAAATCAGTGAAAGAATCATGATGAATGTGTTCAACGGTTTACACTCCTTTGTTCATTCGAAATCCATTCCTTAACGAGGAGTATAATGGGAGTGATCCATACAATATGTAGTCCAGCCTACAGTGAGCAGGAGGAAGTGAACCGTGATCGAAAAGGAGAAGTTTTTATCCCGCATCAATTTGTTTCAGTCGTTAAGTGAAGTGGAGCTAGCCCAATTGGAACCAGCGACTCCTATGGAAGTGGTCAAAAAAGGAACGATGATTTCCACCCCTCACCTGGAGCAGAAAAGGCTGTTTTTGATCAAGGCCGGGAAGGTTCGTTTATACAAGCTTTCGGCTGACGGCAAAGAGCTAACGATTGATTTGCTCGGCACGGGCCATGTGTTTGGCGAGATCGGCTCGTTTACGATTAGTTCAACCAATATGTACGCCGAAGCGTGGGAAGATTCGGTGATTTGTTCGATTGATAAAGGACAATTTGAAGAGCTGATGCTAGAGAAGCCGAGGCTTGCCTTGCATTTTATCGAGATTGTCTCGAATCGTTTGCAAGAGGTAGAAGAAATGATGGAGCTCATGGCGTATGGTAGTGTGCGTCAGCGTCTTCTGTATTTGCTGGGCAAGCTGTGCGAGAAATATGGGGGAGAACCTCAGGATGATGCACCAGAATGGATCGAGCTGGCAGTGAACCTGACGCATCAGGAGCTGGCTAGCATGATGGGATGTATTCGTGAAACGGTGACGGAGACGCTTCACGAGCTAACAGCGGAAGGTGTTGTGAAGAAGACTGGTCTGCGTAAGCCGTTATGGCTGCATCAGGAACGTTTGAGAGAAGCATTGGAGAGAGTGTAGTTGTTATCGTGGATGGAAATAGAGCCAACCAGTTAAAAATCCCGTTGCCCTATCAAAAGGGGACGGGATTTTTGGTATGGCCAGAAATGATCGTGCTCGATATTATCTTTTAATCCGAAACAACGATCTCAACTGCTTCGGACACTTCATCGTATTTGTTCTTGGCAGTGACATTGATTGTAAATTTTCCGGCTTTTTCAGCTTTGAAGAGGACAACTTTCTTGTTTTCATTGCCGACCCGCTTCGTGTAAAGCTCAGTAACCTGTGTACTGTAAGTGAATTGAGGAGTGGATTTTGAACTGTATGTGATGAGAATAGGCACTTCTTTGCCTTTTTTGACATGGATGGTGTTCGGTGTGACATTCAAGGTGATTTTATTTGGGTCCTTGATCGAAAGAGTTGCAATGAGTTCTATTTTCTTTTCTCCTTCAAGGCTCTTGTGAGTGGCTTGGTAAGCGAGCAAGTAGATACCTTGAGAGGTAGGCTTCAGGTAACCTGTGGTTGTATAGGTAGCTTTGGTTTTGCTATGGGTAGTTCGGACACTGGTGATCTTATCCTTATCATTGCCACCAATTGTTTTCAGCAAAAACTTGGCATCGGTAATCTGCCCGGCTGTTTTTGTTTCTACAGATAGCTTAATCGATTCACCAGCATTGTAAGTTTCCTTTAATCCTACAAACTTCGCCTCGTAAGCGGCAGGATTTGGAGCAGCAAAAGCACCGCTTGACATGGTTAACACCATGGCTAAAGCGATGGCAATTCGCAGGAGTGTTTTCATAGATTTCCCTCCACGATTGAAATTGGTTTACAGTCTGCCGATTATATTATCCCTATTATTCCTGATATTTACAATTGGGAAATATTTAAATTTTCGACAAAAATTTCTAAAAAAAGAACGCCCCAACAAAGAGGCGCTCTGAGCTCAAGCTATTCAACTTTCGTGACATTTGAATTACGACTTAACCTTGCAGGAATTCATTCCGAAAAGGCGGTAAAGAAAGCATTGTTGAGTCAGCGCAGTATAGAGTAAGGGAACGCCAATGAATGAGAGGTACTGCAAACCCCCTTCTAGAATAAAGAACAAGGAGAGAAACGCTAGCCCAGCAACGCCACGAAAAATTTGATCAAATGTACCTACGTTTTTCATGATCAGCCTCCTGATTACTGTGGTTTATGAGACCCATTGTATCGGGCAATCTTATATTTGCCTGTAACAAAGTCACATAATGCGAAGGAATTCGTACACCGCAAAGCGTATGAATACCAGATACACTTCAAACCTCAAATCGAAGGGAACGAAGGGCATGAACTATATCCGTTACCAGCGTAAAATTTATACACACGGACATACACCAATCGAAAGGCTGGAGCGACTGTCCAAGGAGTTGGGAGGACCGAGCATTTCTATCAAGCGAGACGACTTGCTTGGCTTGACAGCAGGGGGAAACAAGACGCGAAAGCTGGAGTATTTGGTGGCGGAGGCAATCGAGCAAGGGGCAGACACGTTGATTACATGTGGAGCTGTCCAATCCAATCACTGCCGGTTGACTCTGGCGGCGGCAGTTCGCGAAGGGCTGCACTGCCAGCTCGTGCTGTCCGCGCCTGAGACGGGCGAGTACCAATCGCAAGCGAGCGGCAATCATCTGTTGTTCCATCTGCTGGGGGCAGAAAAAATGGAGGTCATTCCCGCAGAGGCAGATTTGCTAGTAGCTATGGAAGAGCTGGCTGAAAGTCTGAGAAAACAAGGGAGAAAACCATATCTGATCCCTGTCGGAGGCTCCAACGAAGTCGGGTCTTTGGGATACATGGCGTGTGCGGAAGAAATCGAGCAGCAGGCTTGGGAAACGACGACTCCGTATGATTATGTCGTGACGGCAACGGGAAGTGGCGGTACGCAAGCCGGTCTGCTTGCTGGTTTTATGGCGCGTCAGTCTAACACAAAAGTAATCGGGATCAATGTCAGCCGCGATCGGGCAGTACAAGAAGCAAAGGTGATGGGGTTGCTGCACAGTACGGCTGCACTGATCGGTTTGCAAGGGGACATACGAGCAGAAGCTGTGCTTTGCGACGACAGATTTGTCGGGCCAGGCTATGCGATTCCGACGGAGGGTATGATCGAAGCCGTTCAGCTCCTTGCTCGGACAGAAGGGATTTTGCTAGATCCTGTCTATACCGGAAAGGCGATGGCAGGGTTGATCGGCTTAATTCGCGAAGGGCATTTTAACACGAGTGATCACGTATTATTCCTGCATACGGGTGGCTCCCCTGCGCTGTATACGGTTCCACAGTTGTTTTTACCGTAAAAAAGACAGGCAGTGGCAGCGATGACGTACATCTGCGTTCAGAGCTGCCACTGCCTGTTCGGTTATTTGTTCAGGATACCTAAATATTCACTCCATGGCCCTACATCAACTGTGTACCTTTTGGCCATGACCCGTACAATTTGCGCCGTATGCGTTAAATCATGGACGACCCACGTAGAGAGCAGTTCCCGTACCTTCACGACCCCAAAAGCGGGATGGAGTCCGGTTAATTCCAGATGCTTTTCCGGTTCCACGAGCGTTCGCAGCTTGGCTATGTTTTGGGCACGAAGTGTTTTGAATGCCAGCAGCTTTTGCTCGAACGATCTTTCTGACGTCTCCTGTAAGTGAGCGAAGCGATCAAAGGGAGGAAACGGTTTACTCTCGCCCTCTTGAAGAATGATCTCCAGACGCGGGAGCCAGTTTGTTTTCTCCGCCTCGATCAGGTGTTCAATCACCTCAGTAGCATGCCAGGTGCCGTCGCCTTCATTGTGCAGCAACCACCCATCTGATAAGCCCGTTAACAGGGATTCCAATGCTTGTGGCGTACGTTCTAGAACCTCAATCGCTTCTTCCAGATTAAAATTCATGGTACGACTCCTTTCGGTATGGAATCCGGAGTTATTCGTCTTTCACCAACGTCATCCCTTCCTATTTGTTTGGAGAAGGGTGGATTTGTTTGCGTGAATACGTATAGAATGGTCGTAAGTAAGGCTCGTCTAAATAGAAACGCAGAGGTTGATAGATGGATGTTTAAAATCGGCGTGGTGGGTCCCAAGCAATCGGTAGAAAGGATTCTTGCGGTTGCAAAGGAATTCGAGGAAGGAATGAATTTTGTTCCGTATCCGTATACAGAGACAAAAGAGACAGAAAAAATCGTCTTGGAAAATGACCAGTACGTGGATCATTGGCTTTTTTCCGGACCGATTCCGTACTTGATTGCCAGGCAAGCATTGGATGATGACAAGCGGATGGAGCATATTTACCCGACGGAGTCCAGCATCTATAAAGGCTTTTTGGAAATGGTCTACACCCATCGGAAATTAATCGATCGCGTCAGCATCGATATGCTTTTATCCACCAAATTCATGGAAGATTCCCTGCACAGCATCAACATCTCTGTTAGCGATATGTATATGAAGACGTTCGAAGCTACGATCGATCCGCAGGAGCTGCTGGATTTTCATCTTGCGCTATGGAAGGAGAAAAAGACAGACGCTGCCATGACCTGCTATCCGACCGTTTATCAAGCGCTAGTAGAGGCAGGTATCCCAGCCTATTGGATCTCGCCAAGCCATATGGAGATCCAGCAAACGGTACGCGTGTTTGTCGAGAAAGTGCGGACGTCGTATTTCAAGGATACACAGATCGGAATCGAGATGATTGAGGTCGAGCAATTTGACAGAATCAAGGAGGGCGCAAAGACCCCGTATCATTTGCAATATTTGGAGCTACGTATAAAGCAAGCCTTGATCAAGCTGTGTGAGCAAGTAGACGGATCACTTCTGGAGCAGGGGAATGGCCGATATGTCATCTTCAGCACGCGCGGGACGATTCACAGGGAGATTCCTACCTTGCAAAACACAGTGGAGTTTTTGGCAAAAGAAGCAGATACGCCGGTCGCTGTCGGAATCGGTTTTGGAGAGACGGTTTTTGCAGCAGAGATGAATGCACACCGAGCCTTGCGTCAATCAAAGGAAAAAGCTTCACGAGATATCGTGATGATCCAGGATGACGGAACGATCGTGGAGTGGGTCGGTCAGGAAGAAGAGCTCATCTACTCGTATCGTGCCGACGATGATGAGGTTTTGGAAAAGCTGAAAAAGGGAAACATCAGCGTCAAAAGCTATAAAAAGCTCGATGCCTTGCTGCAAAAAATGGGTTGGACCGATTTCACGACAAAGGATCTGGCCAAATATTTGCAAATGAGCGAGCGAAATGCACAGCGAATCGTCGCGGATTTGTGCGCTGTTGAGCTGGCGGAAAGCTCAGGGGAGGAATCGCAATCAACGCGAGGAAGACCCATCAAGCGATACCGACTTTTGTAAGCACCCTGTTTACGGGTGCTTTTTTCATTGCAGAGAAATCGAAATGTTAAAAAAAACCGTTGCCAATAGTCTCAACATTTCGTAATGTATATATAACGACATGTCGTAATATATGCGATAAATAAGAAAGCTGGACCATATTTGCGCGGATCGTCAGTCATCGAACGAGATGAATGCGCTTTCGCCAAAATGAAAGACTAGCTTAGTCATGCATCTAGAAGGAGGTATCCACACATATGGTATCAGCACGCACGAGAAACTGGATTTTAGCGCTTCTGTTTTTGGGCTGGGCATTAGGGAACCTGGATCGATACGTCATGAACTATGCCATTTTATCGATCACAGAAGACTTGCAGCTTAGTGCTTCATCCACGGGATTATTGCTCAGTAGTTTTTTTGCTGGTTATGCACTCATGCAAATGCCTGGAGGCTGGCTGGCAGACCGATTTGGTGCCAGAAAAGTACTCATCGCTTCTGTTGTCATGTGGTCCATTTTTACGGGGCTGACCGGAGCCGCTTGGTCGATGGCTTCCATGATTCTCATCCGTTTTCTGTTCGGGATCGGTGAAGGTGGTTTCCAACCAGCCAGCTCGAAGATTATCGCTACCATCTTTCCAGTTAAGGAACGCTCGCGAGCTATGTCCGTGATGCTCTCCTCTAGTGCCATTGTTGGACTTTTCTCTCCGATTTTATCCGTTTGGATGATTCAAACCATGGGCTGGCGAACCATGTTCGTCGCCATTGGAGCGATTGGCGCCATCATTGCTTTCCTGTTCTGGCGCTATATTAAACTTCCACAAACAGAAACTGCAATGAATACAACTGGCTCCGATCAACCAAAAAGCTCAGTGGCTATGCTGTTTAAAACACCGCTGCTTTGGAGTCTGTTAATCGCTTACTTTAGCATTTATGCAGTAAACTGGGGCCTCGTAACCTGGATGCCAACCTACTTGAGCAAGGTACGCGGACTGGATATGATTTCACTTGGCTGGCTACAAACGATTCCTGGCTTTGCTACGTTGGTTGGTATCTATGTGAGTGGCTATGTACTGGACAAGCTGCCTAAAGGTCGCGAAAAAATCATTGGTAGTTTCTCCTGTGTGGTAGTCGCGGTCCTCTTGTACTTCATGTTTACCGCATCGAGCGTGACGATGTTTATTACGTATCAAGCCATTGTGTCGCTGTTCCTTTCCTTTGTGATCATTCTGTTGCCGTCTGTTGTCCTGAAAAATCTTCCGGCTGCCGTAGCGGGAACAGGGATGGGCATCGTGAATACAGGTGGACAGCTAGCTGGCTTTATCACGCCAATGGCGATTGGTTTTATCGTTGAAGCGTTTAACGGCTCATTTGATGCAGCGTTCTGGATGCTGATCGGCTTCGCGGTTATCTGCATCGGCGCACTATTATCGTTGAACTATGAAAAAGGCGAGCTGTTGAAGCAAAACGCCGACAGTGCATCCGCCTGAACATCGAGAGAAAGGAGCGTATGAAATGAACAGAATCGAAATCATTTCTGCGTTAATTGAACAAAAAAGAGACGCGTTTATTCGCGTTAGCGATAAAATTTGGGAAACACCAGAAATTTACTTCGAGGAGCATCGTTCTGCCGAGTATTTGTATCAAGCTTTGGCAGCAGAGGGCTTTGAAGTGGAGAAAGGAATCGCTGGACTGGGTACTGGTTTTGTTGCCAGCTTTGGAAGCGGCAAGCCTGTCGTAGCCATCCTGGGCGAGTATGATGCGCTGGCAGGTTTAAGCCAGAAAAAAGGCGCGATCAACCATGATCCGATTGTGACTGACGGACATGGCCATGGATGTGGACATAATCTCTTAGGTGCCGGAGCATTGGCAGCAGCGGTTGGCATCAAGGATTACATGGAGCAAACCGGTTTACAAGGTACTGTTCGTTACTATGGGTGCCCAGCAGAAGAAGCAGGCTCTGGAAAAGCGTATTTGGCAAGAGCCGGCGTATTTGCTGACGTAGATTTTGCACTCTCCTGGCACCCTGCGACAGCGCCAAGCATCATGAACATCAGCTCGCTCGCGAATTACTCTGTTCGTTTTCAATTTCACGGAAAAAGCGCGCATGCAGCCGCCGCTCCGCATTTGGGACGCAGTGCCCTGGATGCCGTAGAACTGATGAACGTAGGCGTGAACTACATGAGAGAGCATATGATTCCGGAAGCACGGGTTCACTACGCGATTACGAATACAGGCGGTATTTCGCCAAACGTCGTCCAGCCGTTTGCGGAGGTCGTGTACTTGATTCGCGCTCCGAAAAAGCAGCAAGTGAAGGAACTGTATGAAAGAGTCTACGACATCGCACGGGGAGCCGCTTTGATGACGGGAACCACCATGGAAGCGGTGTTTGAGGGGACAGCTTCTGATCTGGTGCCGAATACGGTATTAGCGAAGCTCATGCACAAAAATCTGGTTGAAGTCGGCGTGCCTACGTACGATGAAGCAGACCAGCAATATGCCAAACAAATTCAGGCAACGTTAACAGCAGAGGATATGAGAGCCTCGTTGTTCGGGTTGGATCGTGAAACAGCGAAGCAACTGAAGGACAAAGCGATTGCGGATGTGATCGGGCCACTTTCAACGCACGAGTTTACGCTTGCTGGGTCTACGGATGTGGGAGATGTGAGCTGGCAAGTTCCAACGATGCAATGCATGACGACATGCTGGGCACTGGGTACACCTTTCCATACGTGGCAGGTCGTCTCGCAAGGGGCCATGCCTATCGCACACAAGGGGATGCTGCAAGCAGGTAAAGTCATGGCTGCTACAGCGATCGAGGCGATGGAAAACCCTGCGTTGATCCAACAGGCAAAAGCCGAATTGCAGGAACGTTTGGAAGGAGAAGAATATTTCTCGCTCATTCCTGACGATGTTCAACCACCTCAGAAAGTGTAAATCGATGGTGAAAAGGAAGTTGGTTAGTCAAGTGGCGCAGCAAACAAGAACGATCGAAACAGACTGCTTGGAACAATGGATCGAGCAATATCGCGGGGAGTCCAGCAAAGGCAAATGCGCTGCTTATATCCCTGCTTTGAAAGAGGCTGACCCAACACAGCTAGGGATTTGTGTGATGGGGCCAGATGGACAAATCAGCAGGGCTGGCAACTATGATGCTCCTTTTACCCTGCAAAGCATTTCCAAAGTCATCAGCTTTCTCGCAGCATGTACGCACCACGGGATTGCGAATGTATTGGAGCAGGTGGATGTAGAGCCTACGGGAGACGCATTTGATTCCATGGTGCGGCTGGAAATGCACAAGCCGGGAAGGCCTTTTAATCCCATGATCAATGCAGGAGCGATTACGGTTTCTTCCTTGTTGCAGGGGAACGGAGTCCAGGAAAAGTTTCGCTCCTTTCAAGACATGGTCGAGCGCATGACAGGTCGCAAGCATCAGATCAACGAGGAAGTGTATCGCTCCGAGTGGCAAACGGCCAACCGCAATCGTTCCCTCGCCTACTATCTCGCAGCTACTGGTTTTTTGGCTTGTCCGGTAGAGGATGCTTTGGACGTGTACATCCGGCAATGCTCACTGGAGGTAACAGCAGAGGACATTGCGAAAATCGGCTTGATCCTGGCGCAAGATGGCTATGATCCGATACGCAAGGAACAGCTTTTCGGCAAAGAGCTGGCTCGCGTGACCAAAGCATTGATGGTCACATGCGGCATGTACAACGCTTCTGGCAATTTTGCCGCTTTTGTAGGTGTGCCAGCGAAAAGCGGTGTGTCAGGAGGCATTATGGCTGCCGTCCCTCCGCGTGGGCGTTCTGGGGAACTGCCTTTTGCCGGCGGCTGCGGAATCGGTGTGTATGGCCCTGCTATTGACCCGTATGGAAACAGCGTAGCAGGGGTAGCACTGCTCAAGCATATGGCAAGTGCGTGGGATTTGACGATCTATTAAAAAGAAATGGCTAGAGATCACAGAGCATGTCTGGATCTTTAGCCATTTCTTTTACTTGTGTAATTGATCTTTGATAAGTTGCTCTTCGTATTCTTCAGGATTCGAAATGCTGTTTTCAATAAAAAATTCAGCCTGGCTCTTTATGATGCTAATTTCTCTCTCTTCCTCTACCACTTTCATTCCATCTGGAGTAGTGAGGTGAGCAACTTCTGATAGATTTCCTTCCTTTTGAATCTGATCTAATCGTAAATCAACGAGCACTGTCATCAGAAGTTTATCTTTATAGAAGATTCTTGCTGTCACCTGTTTTTTCTCCAAATCAACCAAAGGATAATCAGTTCTGATTCCAACTGGTTCAAAAATGGTAAACCCAAAACTTTTCATGGTGGATCACCTCGCTTCTTGATTTTACCAAATAGAAACAGCAACATACAGTTGCTGGCTTTCATTGGCAAAAAAAAGAACCTGTGACATACTGGAGCTATCACGGTCATCGGAGGAAATCAACATGGTAGATGTGGTTGCATGTGGCGAGTTATTGATTGATTTTACACCGTTACAGCAGAAGGAAAAGCCGGACAGCGCTGCATTTGAACAAAACCCTGGAGGAGCGCCTGCCAATGTACTTGCCGCTCTGTCGCGCTTTGGGAAACGGACTTCCTTTATCGGTGCGGTGGGAAAAGATGTGTTTGGACGTTTTTTGCAACAGACCTTGATCAGACAGAATATTGGCACAGAAGGGCTCGTGCTCACGGAGGAAGCGCCTACGACATTGGCTTTTGTCCTTCTTGATGAGACAGGCGATCGTTCTTTTCACTTTTACCGCAATCCGGGTGCAGACATGATGCTGCGGGAGCAAGACGTGAACGAGGCGCTGATTGCACAGGCAGCGATTTTTCATTTCGGTACGTTGTCCTTGACCCATGAGCCAGCCAGATCAGCAACCTGGAAAGCCGTCGAGTACGCGAAAAAGCATCAGCGGCTCCTTTCATTTGATCCGAATATTCGAGCGTCCTTATGGGAGGATCTGGAGGAAGCGAAGGGGATGGCTCTCAAAGGAATGGCGCAGGCTGATATCGTCAAGCTGTCCGAGGAAGAGCTGGCATTTCTCATGGGGAGCGAGGATGTCGTGGAAGCGACAGCGTGGATGCTTGCGCAATATGATCTGCAAGCCGTTTTTGTTACGTTGGGGGAAAAGGGGTGCTTTTACCGCACACGAAATCGTTTTGGTACAGTCGGTGGCTTTCCAGTAACCGCGATCGATACGACTGGAGCGGGAGACGCGTTTGTGGGAGCGCTGCTCTATCAGCTTCTTGAGGTGGGGAAAAGTATGCTGGATATCCCACAAGCCGCGTTAGAGGACATGGTTCGCTTTGCTAATGCCGCAGGTGCACTCACGACAACGAGATCAGGTGCTATTCCCGCCTTGCCTACGCTGTCTGAGGTCAAAAGCTTCATGGAAGCAGCACGGTAGGAGGGAAGAATTATGATATTTGTGGAAGTCATCCTGCCTGTCCTGCTCATTTTTTTTAGCGGCTATATTTTGCAGCGCATTTTCAAAATGGATTTGAAGCCGATCTCTTCCCTGGCGATTTACATCTTGTCGACGGCGCTCGTCTTTCGAACCTTTTACAAAACACAGCTCGACTTGCAATTATTTTATATCGTCGTGATTTCGCTGCTTTTGCTGGCTGCTCTCGTTGTGATTACGCAGTTGACGGCACGATTGTTCAAATACGACAAGCAACAGGAAAGTGCACTGATGCTCGCGACCGCCTTCATGAACAGTGGCAACTACGGGACGCCGATTATTTTGTTCGCCTTCGGAGAGGCTGGCTTTACGTATGCGGTGCAAATCATGGTTTTCCACTCGATCATGATGGGCGTATTCGGCGTGTATTTTGCCTCCCGGGGCGGGAATGGGATGGGGACGGCCATCAGGGCGATCTTCAAGCAGCCGTCCAATTACGCTGTGGTTCTCGCGATTTTGCTGCAACAGCTTCAAGTCGTCATTCCGCAAAGCTACTATCAGGCGATTGATCTCGTCGCACAGGCGGCGATTCCAGTTGTGATGCTCATCCTGGGCATGCAGCTCGCCAATGTATCTACCAAAGCGCTAGAGTGGCAGGGACTCAGTGCTGCGAGTGTCATTCGGCTGGTGGCGTCACCACTTTTGGCGTACCTCATCTGTCTGTTATTTCCGATTGACCCGCTTCTGCAAAAGGTGTTGGTCGTTCTGGCCGCCATGCCTTCTGCCGCAACTACTGCGATCTATGCGATCCAATTCAACATGCGACCACAATTCGTCTCCAGCAGCGTGCTGGTTACGACGGTTATCAGTATAGGCACATTAACGTTTTTGCTGAACATTTTGCACTAGTCCTGACGTAGACAAGGGAGGAAGAAAACATGAACAAGGCAGAGGTATTACGGCTTTTTGACAAGGAGATGAGGGTGGAAATCACCTATCCGCCACTCCGGCGGGAGGAGACAGAACACCTCGTTCGCCACGTCTCACCTACCTCGGATGATTCAGGGGTAGTTTTGTTTTCCAGGCTGTCTGAAGAAAATGCAGAGGAAGTTATCAAGCAGGAACTTGAATATTTCTCAAGTCTTCAGCAGTCCTTTGAGTGGAAGCTGTTTGATTATGACCAACCGGCTAATTTGCTTGAGAGGCTGAAAGGCCATGGTTTTACAGTTGATGAGGAGGAGGCGCTGCTTGTGTTGGAGGTGGCGCAGGCAGAGGAGTTGCGAAGCCTTGTCATTCCGACAGAGATACGGCAAATCACAGACTCGGCGGGCATTGATGATATCATGCAGTTGAAGGAGCAGCTATGGGGCAGTGCGAATGCGGAGCTTGCTGCGAGATTAAAACGGGATTTGGCGGAAGATCCTGAGCACCTGCTCGTGTACGCTGCATACAGTGGTGATCAGGCAGTGAGTGCAGCTTGGATGTACTTGCATGAGGATACGTCCTTTGGCAGTCTGTGGGGAGGCTCTACTTTGCCTGACTTCCGAAATAAAGGCTATTATACAGCTCTCGTGGCAGTGCGGGTACAAGCAGCACAGGAACGCGGGTATCCGCTGTTGATGGTGGATGCGAGTCCGATGAGTCGACCGATTTTGGAGAAAAAAGGCTTTGAATTTCTCGCCTATTCTTATCCTTGTTTTTATGAGTATAAATAGTATCCGCGGTAAAGGAAGCTGCCCGTTGTTGTGAGGGGCAGCTTTTGTAGTTGCAGAGATACGTATATGCAAAAAAACCATTTTGCACTTGAAGCTTACGTAACGTAATGAATTATGCTGTAAATACCGGTAAAAACCTCGCGCGAAAACGTACGCTAAGCTTAAAAATGAGAGGGAGTTGAAGAGAATGATGAAACAAACACGAATTGGTAAAACAGATTTAGTTGTCAATCCAATCGGACTAGGAACAAGCGCTGTAGGTGGCCACAATATTTATCCGAATTTAAATGAAGAAGTAGGGAAAGATTTGGTGCGGGCTGCGATCAACCATGGAGTGAACTTTTTAGATACAGCGTTTTTTTATGGAACAGGACGTTCAGAGGAGCTAATAGGTGAAGTGATAAAAGAAGCAGGAAAGCGACATGAACTCATCCTTGCAACAAAAGGTGGCCTTACACTTGTCGGCAATGATGTTACCATGGATAATTCACCTGCTTATTTAAAACAAGCCGTTGAAGATAGTTTGAAAAGGCTACAAACAGATTACATAGATTTATTTTATATTCATGCTCCAGATCAGGATACACCAAAAGATGAGGCGGTTGGAGTCTTAAAACGGCTTGAGGACGAAGGTAAAATCAGAGGAATTGGCGTTTCTAACTTCTCACTGGAACAATTGAAAGAAGCAAATAAGGATGGGTATGTCGATGTATTACAGGGAAACTACAATTTGCTGCAGCGTGAAGCGGAACAAGAATTCTTTCCATATACGACAGAGAATAATATCTCGTTTATTCCATACTTTCCACTAGCATCAGGCTTGCTTGCCGGTAAATACAAGAAGGATATGACATTCAATGATCTACGCAAAGATATGCCGCACTTCCAGGGCGACAAATTCAAAAAAAATCTAGAAAAGGTAGAGCAGCTCCGGAAAATTGCAAATAAAAAGAATGCCGAAGTTGCCCATATAGTCCTTGCTTGGTATTTCACACATGATTCAATTGAGGTTGTCATTCCCGGAGCGCAAAGAGCAGAGCAAATGCTGGATAATTTAAAAACAGTAGACGTCCACCTGACAGAAGAAGAAATCAACGAAATTGATCGTATTTTTAAATAGGTCTCTGTGGCGAATCTTCGTACTACTGCCCTTTCGTATTAGGAGGTTAGTCAGTTGTTACTGGTTGACCTCCTTAGTTACACAACTTTACCGTTACTTGTGATACGGTTCACCGTACATGATCTTGAACGATCGACCCCGTTAGTTGAACGGTTTAGTTGAACTAATTAGTAGATTTTGTTGGTCTAATCGCTTTAATGCGTCATTGACTACTTCTTTTGAAAAGTTTTTCACAATTACCTGATTCTCTATTAAGAAAACATTATCGCCCATGCACCGCTCAATGTAATCCAACAATCCAGCCTTAGTGTAAAGGGAACACCATCTCTTTTCACCTTCACTAAAGGTGACTGTGACCTCAATATGTTCTAAAGATTCTTCACTTGAATCTTGAATCGTATCGTCAAATGCCCAGTTAACTAATACTGGTACGCTACTCCCGTCAGGTACGAAATAATACTTTCTAAACCATCTTGCTCGGTTATTGTCACCAACAACCCTTATCTGTTCTTTTACTTCGTCCTCAGCTAAAACTTCGTAATGCTTACCACGTGTCAGAGCGTCAAAATAAAGACCCACATCCTTGCAAATTACGATGGTTCTTTTGTTGTCTGCCACCTTCGTTCACACCACCTGTTTTCCAATGACAATAGTGCAATTACTTCCACATTCCTTGTTTCCGGGACCGAGGGTCGCCCAGACCCGGAGCGTGAACGCGGTATTTAGTAATGTATATTTCAGTTAAGTCTTCTTTTAAACGGCACTTATTTATTACCGAGCTGTTCCGCCAAACCGATTAGAAGTCCTTCAATTCCACGAATGTAGCAGAGCCGATACGAGTCCTGGTACTGAACCACTTCTCCGACGAGCTGAGCGCCATGCTTAGTGAGCCTGGATACCATTTCGTCAATGTCTGCAACGGTGAACATGACCCGCAGATAACCGAGGGCATTTACAGGAGCGGTTCGGTGATCCGATATAGTAGGTGGGGTGAGAAATCGCGAAAGTTCAAGTCGGCTGTGGCCATCTGGGGTAACCATCATAGCAATCTCTACACATTGTGAACCCAGCCCAGTTACGCGACCAGCCCATTCACCTTCGACAGTAGCGCGCCCTTCGAGCTTCAAGCCAATCTCCTCGAAGAAAGAGATGGCGTCATCAAGGGATTCTACAACGATACCAACATTGTCCATTCTTAGTAATTTGTTATTTGCCATTAGTTTTATCTCCTTTTGTGTACAAATTTATTACCTGATCATCTTCATATTTATTCTATCAAGGATTACCAATTCCCCCCCCAAACGATTGACATTACGACGCCTCGTCAGTGAGATTTTTGAAGCACAATCAGCCCAACCTAGGATTCAGTGCTTACGTATAGTAGAATGATACAAAAAAGGGAACAGAAGGTGTAAGCGATGTGCCGAAACATCAAAACCTTGTTCAACTTCGATCCACCCGCGACAGAAGATGAGATTCAAGCAGCAGCCCTGCAATTCGTGCGAAAGCTCTCGGGCTTCAACACGCCTTCGAAGGCCAATGAAGAGGCTTTTCACCGCGCGGTCCAAGAAGTCTCCGTTGTTGCGAAAAATCTCTTGGATTCGCTGGTGACGAATGCAGAGCCACGCAATCGAGAAGTTGAAATCGAGCGTGCTCGCGCGAGAAACGCCAAACGGTTTGGCACGACAGAGTAGTGAGATGAGAAAGACATACAGTCTTTTTTAGGGGCAGTCTGTTAGGGTGACTGCCCATTTTTAATTTGCGAGAACGTGGTGGTCAAAGATGGGAGATCGAGATTTTGTGTCCTCCCATTCTTAATCAGAAATTTCAGCATCTTATCATCTTTTTATGAGATGATTTATCATTTCGCTACTATGTCTCTCTCCTGCGAATTATATTATCGTAGAAGGCAAAGGGGAGAGGATCATCATGGAGAAAGTGAACGTCGCACAACATCTATCACGCTTGCAAGATTCCTGGGGCTCTCTGATTGTCGGAGAGATGAATGATACGTCTATTAAGCTAGAGAAGCTGCAAGGTGAGTATCCTTGGCAACAAAATGACCAGAAAGATGAATTGCTGTTTGTCGTCAAAGGCAGACTGCTGCTGATGTACCACGAGCGTAATATATGGGTGGAAGCCGGAGAGTTTATCGTTGTGCCAAAGGGAGTTTCCTACAAGCTGTTTATCCCGAATGGCGATTGTCATCTACTGGCGATTGAACCGAAAAAATTCGCTGCTCTCAAGCGCTGCTCCTAAGACGATCAACATAGAAAATCGAGCGCTATTCGTTCGCGAATAGCGATGATATAGAGCTGTCAATCGACCGGTCACTTTCGTTGTCTGGACAATTGGCGGCTTTTTTGCTATTAATATATGTTCAAAAAAAGTGTTGACTTATACGTAATTTATTATGTAATAAATACTGATAGCTCCAACTCTTTTCGAGGTGATGAATGTTGGACGACGGCATATATGTATTGATTAAAAAAGGAGACCCCGAGCAGCTTCAGAAGCGTCAGTTTCTACATAAGGAAGAGTGTACGATTGGGAGACGGGGCAATCAATTACAACCTGACATTGCTTTTTCCAGTCCGTATATTTCCAGAAGGCATGCCGTGATACGGAAAATCAATAACCAATATACGATTTCTGATTTGCAAAGCAAGCATGGGACAGAAGTGAACGGAATGTCGATACAGCAAGCGCCGCATTTTCTTTATCACGGTGATCATATTACGCTGGCCAAAGGCGTCGTAGAGATGATATTTTTCGCAGAGGGTAGCGAGATGGATGTGACGCGGGAGTTCTCATTCCCTTTGACGATTCCAAAAGAAACTACCTCCACATCTGGATTGGTCATCAATCTGGAACGCAGAGAAATTCGTCTCGATGGCGCGAGAATCCATTTGACCGGAAAAGATATGGACTTGCTCATGCTTCTGTACCAACGTTCGAATCAGGCGGTCAGCTATGAGGAAATCATGGTACTCGTCTGGCCGGAACGGTTGCTGAATGCGGAGAGCAGCGTCCCGGATGTTGGACGAGCCGAGATCAACGCTCTCGTTTATCGCTTGCGAAAGCGGCTGGGCAGATATGGCGAGAACGTCACCACGATCCCGCGCTTCGGTTACATGTGGGAAGAATAGTAGACAGTATGGCAGACACAGGATGAATTTCCTGTGTTTTTTTGCATTTGATGTAACTATCTGACACTTATCATCGTCCTATGAGAATAGTCTCATCTAGTCATCATCTTTTTTCCATATATTATGGTATCCGACTGTAATATCGTGTGGTAGGGAAGGTGAATGACTAGTGAAAAAGACATGGATAGTATTTTGGACGGTTTTTTTCGTTGTTCTTTCAGGTTTTTTCTATCTTTTCTGGGACTTTTGGAAGGACAACACGCAGTCGGACGGCGAGAGGGCAAAGGCAGCATTCACCGCGTATACGACAAAGTGGGGAGAACAGAAATTCTCTGACATGTACGAGCAGCTTTCTTTACATACAAAAAAGACCATCAGCAAAGAAGAATTCGTTTCGCGTTACCAAAACATTTACGGCGGAATCGAGGCCAATGCGATTGCGGTCGAGCCGATGTACAATGGCGACGTCATGCCAGGTGAGAATGGGCAGATCAACTTTCATTACCGGCTGACGATGGAAACTTTCATTGAACCGATTTCCTTTACGGGGAAAGCGACGCTTGTTAAAGAAACGCAGAATGACTTGGAGGACTGGTACATTCATTGGAATCCTTCTTTTATTTTTCCGGAAATGAAAGAAGGGGACAAAGTAAGAGCCAATACGGTGTATCCCAGACGAGGTGAGATCACGGATCGGGCAGGGCGTCCATTGGCAACAGAGCGTATCGTGGTAGATATCGGGATAAATCCGGCAGAGTGGAGCCAGGCTTCGCAGGTCGGGAAAATGGAGGTCAGCAAGCTTTTGCAAATTCCATTGGATGACCTCACCTCGAAGGCCCAAGCTACGACAAGCCAGTCGACCAAGTTTATCCGGATCGCCACGCTGCCGCAGGACGATGCACGCATCAAACAATTAGAAAAAACAGAAGGGCTCAAATTGCATAAAAAGAAAGTCCGTTACTATCCCTATCAGGACGCGACAGCCCATCTGGTTGGCTATGTAGGAGCGATTAATCAGGAAGAGTACGAGAAGCGAAAGAAGCAGGGCTATAAAACGTCTGATGTGATTGGCAAATCAGGACTGGAACAGATTTTTGAGGAACAGCTAAGAGGGAGTGCAGGTGGGCGTATCGTCATTACGGATGCAGATGGAACGGAAAAGAAGACCGTGGCGGAACGCTTCGCCAAGCATGGACAGCCACTGGCATTAACCATCGATGCAAAAGTACAGCAGACGATTTACCAGGAGCTGAAAAACGAAGCAGGCACGGCTGCGGCGATCTCACCAAAGACCGGGGAAATACTGGCTCTCGTCAATTCTCCGTCCTTTGACCCGAACGCGTTTGTGCTTGGGATGTCGGCTACAGAGTGGAAGCAAATGAATGAAAATCCGCAAAAGCCGCTTCTCAATCGATTCGCGCGCGGGTTTGCGCCGGGCTCTACCTTCAAGCCGATTACGGCAGCGATTGGACTTGAGTCAGGCGCCATTACCCCTGCGGATAGTATTCATGTCCGCGGACTGCATTGGCAAAAGGATGCGTCATGGGGTGGATACGAGGTAACGCGGGTCAGCGATTACGGAGGACCTGTCAATTTGGAAAAAGCATTGGTGTACTCCGACAATATTTATTTTGCGAAAGCGGCACTCTCCATGGGGGAGGAGCAATTCGTGAAAAAGAGCGAGTTGTTTGGATTCCATGAAGCTCTCCCGATTCCATATTCACTGGACAAATCGAAGCTGTATAACGACGGTTTCAAAAACGAGATTCAATTGGCAGACTCTGGTTACGGTCAGGGCGAGGTAACGATGACGCCGCTTCATCTCGCGTTGGTGTACAGCGCTTTTGCAAATGACGGGAATATCGTTCATCCATCACTGTTGCAGGATGACAAAAAAGCAGGGTATTGGAAGGCGAATGTCATACCTGCTGATGTGGCGAGCACGGTGAAGCAGTATTTGATACAGGTCATGGAAGACCCGCGCGGCACCGGACGAGGAGCACGCGTGCCTGGTATTCGCATGGCGGGCAAGACTGGAACAGCGGAGCTGAAACAAAAAAAGGGCGAGCTCGGATTAGAAAACGGATGGTATGCCGTTTTTAATGTAGATGATCCGCGTTTGCTGGTTACCATGATGATCGAAGATGTCCGTGGCCGGGGTGGCAGTCATGTGCTCGATGCACGAATTAAACGGATTTTCACGAAGGTACTGAAAGAGTAGGGAGAGCAAGGATGAAGGAAGAAAAAAATGATCGTTTGAAACGACTGCAAATCGTCTATATCGTCGTATTTCTGATGTTTGTGGTAATTATTTTGAGATTGGCGCAAATCCAAATCCAGCAAGGGAGCGATTATGCAAATGAGCTGGCAGACAGATCCTATAAAAAAGATTACATTCCCGCTATGCGAGGAAACATTTATGACCGCAACGGGTATGTTATTGCCGAAAGTCGGCCTTCCCATCTCGCTGTCTTCCGTGAACAAGAGATCATGGAGAAGAAAGCGTACTTTGAACTGGTGGAAAAGCTGGAGAAAATATTGAGCCTCGACAAGGCCACGCTGCTAAAAAAGATGGATGTCGGCTATGCCTACGAGAAAGGCAAGTATGTGGAAGCGGCGCGACAATTGCCGCGCTATTTGGAAAAAGAGCTGAAGGTTGATTTGACGGAGAAAGAAATCGCGGTGCTGGGTGAGCATCGCGGCGATTTGCCGGGGATTGAAGTGGTGACAAAACCGATCAGGAAATACGATCCCAAGCAAATCGCCGTACAGGCGGTCGGGTATGTTCGGCCCTTTCATATTGCTGAAAATGTGAAGCTCGCCTCTTACAAGGATGAGAGTACGCGGTATTTGCCGAACCAGTTAGTCGGGCTCGATGGGATTGAGCTATCTTACGAAAAAGAGCTTCGCGGGGGCAACGGTTACCGGATGTATGAGGTCGCAGCCGATCAGACGGTTGTGAAGCAAGTGGAGGAAGTTCCATCCGTCCCAGGCAATCATGTGTATCTCACCATTGATCAGCGGGTACAACTGGATATCCGGGATTCGATCCGAGCGTTTCTTCCGAAGATGCGTGCAACCATCCCTGAGGCGAGGGCCGCAAAGGGAGCGTACGTCGTGGCAGTCGAGGTCAAGACAGGCAAGGTTGTCGCGATGGTCAGTTATCCGGAATACGATCCAAACGTGTGGATTGAGGGGCCCGATCAAAAAACGTATGACGAGATCAAGCTGGCGGTGACGAATGGGACGATTCGGGAAGCGCCATACGATACGAGGCCATTAACGGGCGAAGCGGCTATCCAGGAGGGCTACAAACATCCGGGCTCAATTGTCCCATCAGGGTCTGTCCTTAAGCCGATTACGGTATTGCTTGGTTTGCAGGAAGGCATCATCTCTCCCTCAGATCGTTGGAATGACGGAGGGGTGTATCACTATGGACGTGGAACAGACCGGATTAAGAACGACAACTCCAAAGCACATGGCATGATTAGCCCTGCGATTTCCCTGCAAAAATCATCGAATACGTACATGGCGAGAATCGGGGAGGAGCTGTCCCGCCGAAAAGGAAAAGAGTCAGCGTCCGTGCTGCAATCGTACTATCACGCATTCGGGTTAGGGGTTCAGACTGGCGTGGATTTGCCGAATGAAAACAAAGGCAAAGAAGACTATTTGGTAATGGATGAAAACTACGGACCATTAGCAGCGATGGTGCAGGCTTCCTTTGGGCAGCAAGTCCGGGCAACGACGATGCAATTGGCACAATATGCGGCCACGCTTGCGAATAAAGGTGTACGTTTGCAGCCGCAGATGGTAGATAAGATCACAGACGCAGAAGGAAAACTGGTGAAAACGTACACGCCGAAAACCATGAGCACCTTCCCTCACCCTGAAAAATACTGGGACATTCTGGAGCAAGGCATGGTGATGGTGACGAAACCAGGGGGAACAGCAGTCCGCGCGTATGAGGGAATGGCGTTTCAGGTAGCTGCAAAGACAGGGACATCGGAGCAAGATATTTATGTACCGGTGACAGAGACAGATGAGAAAACAGGGCAGAAAAAGACAAGGTGGAAAATGCACGGTCGCATAACGAATGGTGTCAGCATTTCGTATGCCCCAGTCGACGATCCTGTTCTGGCAGTAGCCGTAATCGTTCCTGAGGGCGGTTATGGGGGAAGGTCGGCTGCGATCATTTCACGTTCTGTATACGATGTGTATGACAAGCATATCGGATTGAAATAGCGAGCTGTTCGAAGTGGTCTGTCGAGGATCTACTTCGGGCAGCTTCTTTCATTTACCATGACCCTCAAATCCCCTCAAATAATGCGTTAGATAGCGTATACAAGCTATAATAGAAGGAATATGAGAGGGGGAAGCACCCGTTGTTTGCAAATGAAGCCTATCGACAGCTAAAACAGATGATCTACTCCCTCGACACGGTCAGTCTTGAGATTTGCCGTTACAAGGAACCACTGATCCTCTCACCTGCTCCTTCTCATCGAATCGGGTTTGTCAAAAATATAAAAGGAACAATGGAAGAGAACGGGAAGAGACAGTTAGTTGAGGCAGGAGATGTGTTTCTTATCAAGCCGAAGACGAGCGTTTCGTTACGGACGGAACAAGATAAAGAGCTGGAGGTCTTTTTCATTGCGTTCTCCTATTGGATCGAACAAAACGAAACAGGGAAAGAGAGAGTATTTGTTCCGGGAGGAGATAATTTTCCTCTGGAAGGGACTTTCCGTGTACGAAGCCATTCGCAGGTCTTGCATTTAATGGAGGAGCTACATAAAAGCTATGCGTCAAATGA
This sequence comes from Brevibacillus brevis, assembly GCF_001039275.2. Lineage (NCBI taxonomy): Bacteria > Bacillati > Bacillota > Bacilli > Caryophanales > Paenibacillaceae > Brevibacillus > Brevibacillus brevis. The sequence goes on along the minus strand of NZ_CP030117.1, from coordinate 5,008,057 downwards.
GGAGAGAGAGCAATTTCGGCAGAGGTTGTTATTCGAGCGTATTCTGTACATCCTGGTAAAAGATTTTTCTTCGATTGAGAGCAACGAAAATACAATGGCTAGCATCGAGGAAACGATTCTGTATGTCGATCAGCACTATATGCTCAACCTCACGCTGGAAATGTTGGCAGGAAAGGCGAATGTCAGTCCCAGCTATTATTCACGCATGTTCAAAACGTTAAAGGGTGTGAGCTTTTCCGATTACATGACAAACCTTCGAATCAATCGGGCAAAGGTGCTGCTCCGATTGTCGGGGAGCCGTTTGCGTGAGGTGGCACAAAGCGTAGGCTATAACGATGAGTTTTACTTCAGCAAGATGTTTAAAAAAGTCGTTGGCCAATCACCATCGGAATACGTCAAGTCGCATATGAGACAAGATAATTCATGAAATCGAGCAAGATTCTTCATGGTATGGTATAGTGGCTATCGATATAATCTCTATTGAAAATGATTTTCAATTTCGATGGAGTTTTATTTTGGTAGGAGGTTTTCCCATCATGAGAGCAAGACTGTTGTTACCCGGCTTTCTTCTTATTTTTATGGTATCTGTCTTTTTAAGTGGTTGCGGTACAGCGACACAAAATGCACAGGGAACAGCTCCAGCTGCGACCAATACAGAATCTACACCAGCTGCTTCAAGTGAAAAACGAGTGATCAAGCATGAGCTGGGGGAAACGGAAATCGTTGGCAAGCCTGCGCGTATTGTCGTGATGGACTTTTCCTTTGCAGATGCTTTGGCGACATTGGGTGTTGCCCCTGTAGGAATCTCTGATGATAATGATGCGAATCTGATCATTCCTGAGGTGAAAGAAAAAGTAGGAACTTATACATCGCTCGGTTCTCGTTACGAACCAAACATGGAGCTGATCAGTTCCCTTGCTCCTGATCTCATCATTGCAGATTTGAACAAGCACAAGGCTGTTTACGACAAATTGAAGCAAATCGCACCGACGATTGTACTGAATGACCACCAGGCGAACTATGAGCATATGCTAGCTAATTACGCCGTAATCGCTGATGCAGTAGGCATGAAAGAAGAAGGCAAAAAACGCCTGGACGAGCATCAAGCGAAAATGGATGCCATCAAAGCGAAGCTGCCAAAAACCGATGCCAAGCTGAAGGTTCTGCCAGCAGTAGTGAACCCGACCGGATTCTTCGCTCACTCTAATTCTTCCTATGCTGGCTCACTGCTGGAATACCTCGGGTTAGAGGATGCGGCAAAGAGTGAAGAGGCGTATCCAAAAACCAATCTGGAACAGCTGGTTGCCCTCAATCCAGACGTACTGTTTTTGATGAAAACAGGTGATAAGACGATTGTGGATGAATGGAAGACGAACCCACTTTGGCAAAACATCAACGCCGTAAAAAATGGCAAGGTGTATGAAGTAGCCCGCAATAAATGGGCACTTTCGCGAGGCTTGATCGGATCAGAGTTGAGTGCGGAGGAAGCAGTAACGCTTCTTTCTGGAAAATAAGAGGGGATTTTTCGGGATGGGTGTCGTAGCTGACATCGATCCCGTCGTTTTTGCGGGAGGAGGTTGTACCTATGGAGGGAGCAAAGGCGGGCATCGTTTTTGCGGCAGGAATGCTCCTGCTCGTTTTTGGTTTAGTCGTCAGTATCTCGGTTGGTTGGACAGACATGGGGTTGGTGAGTGGCGTAAAATCCCTTTTTGCCCCCTCTACATCGCAGGAGCATTTGATTGTGACGACGCTCAGGCTTCCCAGAGCGCTATTGGCGGTAATCATTGGGGCCTGTCTCGGTGTGGCTGGTGCGATTATGCAAGCAATGACAGGCAATCCGCTTGCTTCGCCACAGACGTTTGGGGTTAACGCAGGTGCATCGATGGCTGTCGTAGCTGCCTTGGTACTCTTGCCTAATCTCCCGGTGCCATTATTAGCGCCACTCGCTTTTGGCGGGGCTGTCATAGGTGGCTTTGTGGTGTACTATCTCGGTGCGGCTGGGGGGATGACTCCTGTTAAGCTGGCTTTGGCTGGCACAGCCGTCCATCTGTTTCTCGCTTCCATTACAGAGGCATTCATTTTGTTTCATCAGCATTCGACCGATCAAGTCCTGTTTTGGCTTGCAGGGTCATTGGATGGAGCGGATTGGACGGATGTGAACCGTGTGCTGCCTTGGTCAATCGCGGGGCTGGTGGTTGCCTTTTTTATGGCTCGGTCCATCGGGATTATGCGTATGGGTGAGGATGTAGCCAAAAATCTTGGACAACATGTAGTTCGGGTGCGAATGATCTGTGGAATCATTGTCATCGTACTTGCAGGCTCGGCTGTTGCCGTTGCTGGCCCGATCGGCTTTATCGGATTGATGGTGCCACATTTGACCCGACTTTTGCTAGGAAGAGAGAGTCAGCTATACCTCCCGATTACAGCGTTGCTCGGCGCATTGCTGCTGGTCTATGCCGACGTTCTTGCCAGGTTCATTGCGTATCCGTATGAGTCGCCAGTGGGCATCGTGACCGCTTTCTTGGGCGCTCCCTTTTTCCTCTATTTAGTGGGTAAGGAGAGGAGAGCCTCATGACACGCAGACAAAGTATTGCCCCTGTATTGCTTCTGTTGCTCATCGTCACCGTTATTATCAGTATCGGAACTGGGGCGGTGTCCATATCGCCGCGTGAGGTAGTAGAGTCACTTTTTGGGACGGGGCCGAAAAATCATCACTTTATAATTGGAGAGTATCGTTTGCCGCGTGTTGTCCTCGGCATGTTGGCTGGAGCGGGCTTGGCGGTATCCGGGGTTATTTTACAAGGAATGATTCGCAATCCGTTGGCCTCTCCTGACGTAATCGGCATCACCAAAGGGGCGGGGCTCGCATCTTCCATCGTCATTTTTCTTTTTCCCAAATCTCCGGCTTATTTGCTGCCGTTGGCGGCATTTGGGGGTGCGGCCGTTGTCGCTGCTATCCTGTATGTATATACAGCGCGAAAACGCGTCCAGTCCGCTACTCTAGCGCTGGTGGGGATCGCCATCGGGGTCATTTGTCAGGCGGGCATCCAATACCTGATGGTCAAAAATCCGGGTGATGTCAATGCGGCACTGCTTTGGATGGCGGGTAGCTTGTGGGGGCGGGGATGGGAGCACGTATGGGCGGTGCTTCCGTGGATACTCGTCTTTTTACCGATTGCTTATTTATTGGCGTACCGGCTCGACGTATTGTCTCTCGGAGATGATGTAGCAGAAGGCTTGGGCGAGGATGTGACGAGACTGCGCGTTGTCCTTTTGGTAACCTCTGTCGCACTTGCAGGAGCATGTGTGGCGGTTGTCGGTTCCATCGGATTCGTCGGTCTGCTCTCACCGCACATCGCTCGTCGTTTGGTAGGTGGGAAGCATGCACTTCTTCTCCCGGTCGCCGCTCTGCTCGGTGCTACGCTCATGGTCGCCGCTGATGGGCTAGGCAGATGGCTTTTGCCCCCGATGGAGGTTCCCGTGGGAATCGTGACAGCTGTCATTGGGGCGCCGTATTTCTTGTATTTGATCGGACGAGAGAAAAGAAGAGGGGTATAAAAGAAGGGATCGAATCTTGCAAAAGGACTTGCTTGCGAGGTTCGGTCTTTTAATTGTGTGGTAAAATATAGCAGGTATAAGATTGTTAGGAGGATGACTATGGCAGGGATGGAGATAAACGAATTATTAAGATTCGTTTTGATTACTTTTATCATCAGTTTACTAGTTATTTCCGTTGCTTTATTGCTTCAAAAGAAACGAGGTAATCTTGTCAATGGATTCACACTTAGTATGATTTCAGCAATTTCAGTAATCGTTTCCGGAACGAATCTTATGGTTATGGGTTACATAGCTGATGAATTTAACCTAAGTGGAGATGCTATGTCCACCTATATGTTTTTCATCATTTTAGGATTGAACATACTTAATTTCCTTATTTACTTAAAAAAAGCATGAGGATTCGGAAAAACTCGCATCGTCGATGATACGAAGTTTTTCCGTTTTTTCATGTCACGCTAAGCCAGTGAGGCCGCGGCGGTTTTATTTCGTATCTGCTTTTTGCAAAAAGCTGCGGATAACCTGCACGTATTCGTCTGTCTCTTCCAGATAGCCGACATGCGAGCTGTTTTCAAAGACATGGAGCTCGGCGTTTGGCACCAGAGACTGATAGTAACTTGTCGATTCAGGCGTCGCTTCATCATATCGGCCACAAACGAACAGGGAAGGAATGTTGATTTGATGCAGCTTGGGTGTGTAGTCGAATGTTTTCAGATTCCCTGTCGGGCAAAACTCAGACGGTCCCCACATCGTCATGTACACTTCTTTGTTCGCTTTTGGACGGCTTTCTGTCATGACTGTTGGCATTGGATCAAGGCGGCACACATGGCGCTTGTAGTATTCCTTCATGGCATCCTGGTATTCTTGTGAATCCGTTGTGCCCTGCTCCTCGTGTGTGGCAATGGTTTGTTGCACATCCTCTGGCAATTGCTCGATTAAACGATCTGCGTCCTGTTTCCAACGCTCAGCGCTCAGGCATGGGCTGGAGAAGATGATGCTCTGTACCCCTTCCGGCTTGGCATCCACCAAATAAGCTGCTGCCAGCATTGTGCCCCACGAGTGCCCCAGAATGTGAACCTCTTTTAAGCCAAGGGCTTGTCTGATGCAAGCCAGCTCTTCCACAAAGCGCTCGGTTTTCCAAAGAGTCAGATCGGTCGGGCGATCGGAATTTCCTGACCCGAGTTGATCGTAGAAAATGACGGGTCTGTCGTTGCCTAAGACATGAAGCGTTGATTTGAGCGGATCATGCGTATTGCCAGGTCCTCCGTGAAGGACGATCAGAGGCGTTTTCTCCCCTTCGCCGACACGACTGTACCATACTCTTCCGCCAGGAACGTCAATATAGCCTTCTTGCATACTCATCGATAATGCCTCCACTTCAGGTTCATGCTGATCACTTCTTCTTTCAATATAGCATATGGAATTGTTTTTACACTTTTTTTAGAATTGATTTAGAGCGTGTTTAGACCCTCTATTTATCATGACTGGTATAGAGAGCGATGACAGTTGCTTTCGATGAAAATAGGAGGGACCATCATGCGAAAAAAATGGTTGGGTATCGGCTTGTCGGTTGGAATCACAGGAGCATTGATTTGGGGATACGGGGCATCAGCGAGTGCGGATAGCACGACGATGGGCGTATATGAATCAGCCCTGCATCAAACGAAGGAAGCGAAGAACATGACGGCCCACGCGCAGCTATCGCTCACAGACAACGGAGCGAAGCTGCTCACACTGGAGGGAGTCGCAAAGATCGATCATAACCAGCACATCGGAAATGTAGAGGCGACTTTTACAGACACGCTGGGCGAGAAAAGCATGCAAGCCTTTCTGGAAAAGGATCAAGTTGTGGTTAAAAAAGGGGATAGTAACGTTTATCGGGTCATGGAAAAAATGGATAGAAGACACCAACCAGAAAATGACGCCGATAACAAACGCGGGGCCATGATGCATAAGCTGTTTGCTTCGGTATTCGGCGATCTCGGGAAAAATGTGACCGTTGAGAACCTACCGGATGGAGGCAAGCGTACGTCGCTTCAGCTCTCCGAAGAGCAAATTCCGGCATTTATCCAGGCAGCCGGACCTATTCTCTACGATAAGCTCGCCGAACATAGTGAAGAAGCGTCTTCCTCCGAGAACCATCTATCTGTGAAGCTTCCTCGCTTGCAAGAGGATTTTCAAGTGGACCAAGTATTGCTGAACGCCAAGATCGACGAGAAAAATCAAATCGAACAGCAATCTGCTGTGGTGAACCTCTCGGGAACGGACGCGTCTGGGAAAGAGCACAATCTCCAGCTTTCTTTGGATATCCGCTTGACCGATCTGGGCACGACCACACCTGATCGCATTGATCTTACTGGCAAGCAAGTTGAGAAGGTTTCCCGTGAGGACATGAAGAACAAATGGAGAAAAGGCTGGACGAAGCATTCCGATTCCGAGTAAACCATGACTGCAAGGGGGTGATGAACCATGTCGATCAAAACAAGACTTTTGCTCTCCTATATTGCCATGATTATTATCCCCCTTGTTTTGTTTGGATTGGTGGCATCGGGATTGGCGAATTACTTTTGGGGAGAACGGGAGGAAGGCAAACCGCTCCTTCGTGATACGCTCAATAAACGAGACGAGTTGTTTGCTGGTGTCACATTCATGGCCAAATACGCTCCCGATCAATTGACGAACGAGAACATGCTGACAGAGACGGATGAGCAGCTACAAGCAGTTGGTGGTGCATTGATACTGACAAAGGACGAAAAAGTGCTATTCCTCTCCCCGTCGATTGATAGCGCTGACGTGCCTGACTATTTGCAGGATCAACCGGATCAGGGGCGCATGCATAACTGGAAGCAATTTAATCAGGACGGCTACACGTTTGATACGTACGAGTTTCCTTTTGCTGATCAAAGTAAAGGGAAGCTCTACTTCCTTGCGAATTCTTTTCCATTTATGCAGACAGGCATTTATTTTTTTATCACATTGATTCTTAGTCTTCTAACGATTGTGGCGCTGACGAACGGTGTACTAACATTTCTAGTTTCACGCAGTATCATTCGACCTTTGTACGCCTTAAAGCAGGCAGCATACGAAATCAAAGAAGGCAATCTGGAGCGCTCTGTTCAACTCCATCGCAAGGATGAGCTGGGAGAGCTGGGAGAAGCATTTGAAGAGATGCGTGGCAGATTGTATGATTCTATCCATTTGCAGCTACAGTATGAGGAAAATCGTAAACAACTGATTTCCAGTATTTCGCACGATCTAAAAACACCCATAACAGGAATCAAAGCCTGTGTAGAAGCGGTTCAGGAAGGGATTGCGGATACGGAAGCGAAGCGGGAAAAATATATGAAGATGATTGCCATCAAATCAGAGCAGATGGACCGCCTGATTGATGAGCTGTTTTTATTCTCGAGACTGGATTTGAACAAGCTTCCCTTTCACTTTGAAGAAGTTGATATGCGAGCATATTTGGCTCAGTTTGCCGAGGAGCTGCGGCTAGACCCGCGGATGCACGGTGTATCTATTCGCTATGACGAGGAAAATGAAAGTCCGATTCCAGTCATGGCTGATCAGGAAAAACTCCATCGTGTGCTCATGAATATCGTGGACAATAGCCTGAAGTATTTGAACAAGGACGAGAAGCTACTCCGATTGAAGGTGGAGAAAGCCGACGGTGAAGTGATCGTGTCGATCTCCGACAATGGGACAGGGATTGAAAAAGAAGCCATACCTCATATTTTTGACCGTTTTTATCGGGCGGACCCTTCGCGTAATTCGGCCATGGGAGGCAGTGGTCTTGGACTCGCCATCGTCAAACAAATTGTGGAGGGGCACGGTGGTCGTGTATGGGCGGAGAGTGAGAGCGGACGCGGTACCCGCATTTGTTTTACCTTGCCAGATCTCAAGAGAGTCGGGGGTGACACGGATTGAAACATATTTTAATCATTGAAGATGACATGGTGATCGCAGAGGTGCAAAAGGATTACTTGGAGGCAAACGGCTACTCGGTCGATGTCGCGACTTCCGGCGATACAGGGTTGCAAAAGGCACTGCAAGAGGAGTATGACCTCCTGATACTAGACCTGATGCTCCCGATCGTGGATGGCTTCGAAATCTGCAAGCAAGTCCGCAAAGCCAAAAATATTCCGATCCTACTCGTCTCCGCGAAAAAGGAAGACATCGACAAGATCCGTGGACTGGGTCTGGGTGCCGATGATCATATTAGCAAGCCTTTTAGCTTGGGCGAACTGGTAGCGAGGGTCAAAGCCCATCTGGCGCGTTACGACCGCCTCGTCTCCGATGCCAAACCGCATACGGCAAAAGAGGAGATCAGGCTTCGGGGGATTCGCATCGACAAGCTGGCGAGGAGAGTTTACATCAACGGAAGCGAAGTGGCTTTCACTTCCAAGGAATATGACCTCCTGCTCTTTTTGGTAGCCCACCCCAACTGGGTATTTAGCAAAACAGAGCTGTTTGAAAAGATTTGGGGTCTCGATTCGTACGGGGATATCGCGACGGTGACGGTGCATATCAGCAAGCTGCGGGAAAAAATAGAAAGCGATCCGGCTAAGCCGCAGTACATTGAGACGGTGTGGGGTGTCGGTTATCGCTTTTTACTGTAGTAGGTGGAAATGAGTGGTAAAGCTTGCCTAACGAAAGAAAAGCGGCATACGTAAACACTTGGGTAATTTGTACCAAGTGTTTATTCTGTTTCCCATAAATCGACAAACTTATGTAAAATATAGGGCAGATGTCGAATCGTGTGTGAGTAATGCGAGCTAAGGGAGACACAGATCATGGAGAGAAAAATCAAAATCCTCGGAACAGGGAAATACTTGCCTACTCGGCGTGTGACAGCGGCAGAACTGGAAGAAAAGTTGGGACTTGCGGCTGGATGGGTAGAGAAAAAGTCCGGGGTAAGCGTCAGGCATTTTGTGACGAACGAAACGGCTGCACAGATGGGAGCCATCGCTGCTAGGCGTGCTTTGGAAGCGGCGGGCCTCTCCCTTCACGATATCGATTGTATCGTATGTGCAAGCGGGACGGCACAGCAGGAAATCCCTTGCACGGCTGCCTTGATTCAAGAAGAGCTTCAACTAAGTAAATCAGGTATTCCTTGCTTTGATATAAATGCGACATGTCTAAGTTTTGTCACTGCGTTGGATGTGATGTCGTGCCAAATGGCAGTCGGTATTTACGAGCGAGTCTTGATCATTTCCTCGGAGATATCCTCCGCAGGTTTGAATTGGGAGCAAAAAGAGAGCTGTGTGCTGTTCGGAGATGGAGCTGCGGCTGTTGTCATTGGCAGGACGCCAGAAACAGAAAGCTCCCGCATCTTGGGTTCAAGTATGAAAACATACAGTGAAGGAGCGCACTATTCCGAAATAAGGGGGGGCGGTACGCTGATCCACCCGAGCCAATTTGCGCAAGGAAGAGAAGCAGACTTTGCATTTGATATGGACGGACGGAAAATTTTTCGACTGACCTCGCAGTTGATTACCGGCTTTGTGGATCGCTTGTTGTCTTCAGCCTCCGTAACCAAGGAGCAAATTCGTACAGTTATTCCTCATCAGGCCAGTGGGATGGCGATGCGGATCATGGCAGGCAAGCTTGGGTTTCGCGACCAGCAAATGGTGAACATTCTGGCAGAGCATGGCAATGTCATCGCAGCTTCGATTCCGATGGCGCTGCATGAAGCGATTGGGCAGAATCGGGTACAGCGAGGCGATCTCCTGATGCTTCTGGGCACATCTGCCGGCTTGTCTCTCGGAGGAATTGTGCTTGAATACTAAACAATCAGTCTTGCTGACAGGAGGACGAGCTCCAGCTACGTTGGAGCTGGCCCGCTTGCTGGGTTCTGCGGGACATCGGGTCATTGTAGCGGAGAGTGCGCGGCGACATTTATGCCAGCACTCTCGTTATGTAGAGCGCTCCTACCAAGTGCCTCCTCCCCGTCAACAGCCCGATGCTTATATCGAAAAGCTGTGCGAAATCATGCAGCGTGAGCGTATCGATCTTTTGATCCCGACTTGCGAGGAGATATTCTACGTATCGCGCGGGCGTGATCGCTTGCTTGATTTCGGTGAAGTGCTTGTAGAAGGAATAAAGGTGCTGCGTTCGTTGCACGACAAATGGCTTTTTGCCGAAATGGCGCGCGAGGTGGGAGCACTGGTTCCACAGACGGTGCGGGTACAATCTCCTGCTCACTTGCGGGAGGCTATGCTGCAAGCAAGGGGGCCTGTTGTGCTCAAGCCTGTCTATTCTCGCTTCGCAGCTCATGTACGAATCGTAGCAGACCCGTCCTCTGCGGCAGGGCAGTCCAAGCTACCTGAGCCGACAGTTAGGCAACCATGGCTAGTCCAACAGTTTATAAAAGGAAAACAGGTGTGCAGCTACGCTGTTGCTCAGGATGGACAGCTCACCTTGTACGCCGATTATGAAACAACACATACGGCAGGACAGGGGGCCTCGATTCACTTCGCCTATTCAGCCCACCCACAGGTAAGAGAATTTGTTAGTCGCTTCGTGCAACGACATACGTTTAGCGGACAAATCGCATTTGATTTCATGGAGAATGAGCAGGGAGAGCTATACGTAATCGAGTGCAATCCGCGACTGACAAGCGGTGTGCATTTGTTTGCGGGACAGCAAGAGGCTGCTACTGCTTATTTTTCTGATCAGGGAAAAACTGTTGTTCCTGCTGGAAAGCAAGCTTGCATGCTAGGGATGGCGATGCTGACATACGGCCTTGCTGGCATGACGAATGGCCAGAAGGCAAAGCGTTGGGTGAGCGACCTGCTTTCAGCGAGAGATGTACTGTTTAGGCGGGATGATCCGCGTCCTTTTTTTGATCAGTTCTCCATGCTGGCAGATTTGGCTTGGCAGAGCTTTCGAACGAAAAAAAGCATGATCGCTTGCAGTACGAGCGATATCGAATGGAACGGAGAAGAGGCGTAAGGACGTGAGGAAGAAATGAACAAGCGAGTTCTAGTAACAGGGGCGACGGGGTTTCTCGGACAGAAGCTGGCTACACGACTGCATGAAATGGGCTATGAGGTGACAGCACAAGGACGCGACGAGCGAATCGGCCGACAATTGCAGGATCGAGGCATTCGATTCCTTCGGGCAGACCTAAGAGACAGAGAAGCTATGTTGAACGCTTGCCGTGATCAGGACATCGTGCATCATACGGCTGCTTTTTCCTCCCCGTGGGGCACGTACCGTGACATGTACGAGACGAATGTGACAGGAACCATTCATGTGATCGAGGGCTGCAAGCAACACGGTATCCGGCGTCTGGTCCATGTATCGACGCCAAGTATTTATTTTAATTTTGACGACAAGCTGGGAATCCCCGAAGATGAGCCGATGCCCGTACGGTTTGCCAATACATACGCACAGACCAAATACCAGGCGGAGCTGGAAGTCGACAAGGCGTTTCTTGCAGGGCTTCCGACGATAACGATTCGTCCGCGGGCCTTGTTTGGCCCTGGGGACAATGCAATTCTTCCCAGATTGATCCGCGCCAATGAAAAGAAATTCGTTCCGCTGATCGACGGAGGCAAGGCGATCATTGATTTGACCTATGTGGAAAATGTCGTGGACGCGCTGATCTTGTGCATGGATTCTCCAGCGCACACATTAGGCCAGGCTTACAACATTACAAATGGCGAGCCAGTGACGATGATCGAGGTGTTGTCAGATGTGTTTCGTCGCTTGGGGGTTCCGCTGAAAACGCGCGAGCTGCCATATTGGAAGGCGTATGCGGCAGCTTGGGTACTGGAGACACTCTCCAAGACCGTTTTGGGCTATCGCGAGCCAGTTTTGACGCGTTACTCGGTAGGCGTGCTCGCCAAATCACAAACCTTGGACATCTCAAAGGCGAAGCGCGATCTGGGCTATGAACCGCGGGTGAGCATTGCCCAGGGCATCGAGACGTTTACAGATTGGTGGAGGACGCATGATGGACGTTAAACTGACGCTGATGGATACGGGCTACTGCCAGCAGCTCGAGATGTTTTCACGAAAAGGCGGCCGGATGAAAAACATTCCGTTTCACGCCATCGCAGGGCTTATTGAGCACCCCGTCCACGGCTTGCTGCTCTTTGATACCGGTTATTCGCAACGCTTTTTTGAAGCCACGAGTAAGCTTCCTTATTCGTTGTACGGCAAAATAACGCCTGTATTCTCGGAGGCACACGAGAGTATTTCTGAACAGCTCGCAGCACGCGGAATCAAAACGACAGACATAGCAGGTATTCTCATTTCTCATTTCCATGCGGATCATATCGGCGGTTTGCGCGATTTTCCGCATGCCCGACTGTACTGCTTCGAGAGTGCCTACAACCACGTCAAGGGAAAGACGGGGTGGGCGGCGCTACGGGAGGCGTACTTGCCTGATTTAATGCCTGACGATTTCGAAGAGCGGGTGACTTTCATTGATCGAGCAGGGCTGGTGGCATTGCCTGAAGCTTACGCGCCATATACCGTAGGCTACGATTTGTTTGCGGATCAGAGTCTGTACATCGTTGATCTGAACGGACATGCAATCGGGCAGTTTGGTGTGTTCCTGCGCGATCGAGATCATGGGGATGTATTTTTGTGCGCGGATGCCGCTTGGTCGAGTGAAGCCTTTCGTGGCAACTTGTTGCCTCATCCACTGGCTAGGTTGATCATGGCGGATCGACAGGCGTATCGCGAGCATTTGCACAAGTTGCATGTGCTATTCCGCCAACGTCCCGACATGAAAATCATGCCGACACACTGCGGGGAAGTCTGGCAGGCCAGCAGAGGAGCGTTCACATGGAGATCATGACACTCTTGAAGCAGTATGTAAAAACGAAGTGGCATGCCCGTCGGTTTTCCTCGCGTGAGCAGCTAGTAAAATGGCAAGAAGCGCAGGTCGGAGCGATGTTGTCTCGCATTTTGCCAGCTTCTCCTTTTTACCGAAAGAGAGTGGGAACGCCAGAACAATGGAGACAAATCGAGCCGATTGATAAACAGCGCATGATGGACCATTTTGACGAGCTGAATACGTGCGGGATCAAGAAGGAAGAAGCGTTTGCGATTGCACTGAAAGCAGAAACGACACGCGATTTCACTCCCCAATTAAATGGGGTGACCGTTGGCTTATCTTCTGGGACATCTGGTAATCGCGGGCTTTTCCTTGTAGGGCCGCAGGAGCAGGCGAAATGGGCAGGGGTGATTTTGGCGAAAGCACTGCCTGGTCAGCTATGGTCGACACATCGGATTGCTTTTTTCTTGCGAGCGAATAGCAACCTGTATACGGCGGTCAACAGGCGCCGCATTCAATTCTCGTTCTTCGATCTGCAAATACCGCTCGATCAGCATCTTGATCACCTGAATCAGTATCAGCCGACCGTGCTGGTTGCGCCAGCCTCGATGTTGAGAATGCTCGCGACTGCCCAGCGTCAGGGGAAATTGCGGATATCTCCGATCAAGGTGATCTCGGTGGCAGAAGTGCTGGACCCGTTGGATCAAACGTACATCGCAGAAGTGTTCGGGCAGATTGTGCATCAAATTTATCAATGCACAGAAGGGCTGCTTGCGGTGAGCTGTTCACACGGGACGTTGCATGTCAATGAAGACCTCGTAGTGGTGGAAAAGGAGTATCTCGATGAGCAAAAGGAGCGATTCTTTCCGATCATCACAGATTTTTCTCGGACGACACAGCCGATTATCCGTTATCGTTTGAACGACATATTGACGGAAAAGCGTACGTCATGTCCGTGCGGCTCGGTGTTTATGGCGCTGGAATCGATTGAGGGCAGGGCGGATGATCTATTTGTTTTTCGCCATGAAAACGAAGCGCGATGGATATCGGTCTTTCCTGATTTCATCCGTCGGGCTGTCATTACCTCGTCTGATGCGATAGAAGAGTATACAGTACGACAGCAAAGCTACGAGCAAGTCGAGGTAGCACTGCTCATGAAGGGTGGGGAAGGACCGTCCACGCAAGAGCAGGAGCGAGTACGCCAAAGCCTGGAGCGAGTCATTGCCGATCAGCAAGGGCAATTGCCTGCGATTGTGTTTGCACCGTATGAGTTGAATCTCGGTACGAAAAAATTGCGGCGGGTAGAGAGGATGTTTGTTCAAGGTGAGCAGGCAATGGATTGAATGGTATGAAGGGACCTCGGCGGAGCAAATCCCTTGGGAACAGGCGCAGGATGCCGACTATGTCAAAAGCTATTTGCTGCCCATGATGACGGAACAACCATCCCGCTATGTGCAAAATGTACAGACGCGGATGCATGCACTCCGTGTAGGCGATCGGATCATGCCCGTAACGGTGAACGATACCGAGTACGACAATTCGTATGTCAGTTCGGCGTTTACCCATTACGTGACGTACGCGAAGGAAGAGCTAGGCATGCTCGATTCAGCGGTGTTGAGGCGGGTGTTGTCGACTGTACTCACAGGGCTTGGACACTGGATGAAAAAAAGCCAATGCAACAAAATGGTCATCGTCAACAATTGGCTGTTATCAACGAATCTGTATCCTGATGTGAGTGCAGATGAAGTGAAGGACATCACGGAAAACGGCATCCAAAAGTTCCCCGGCCATATCATCGCGTTTCGATCTGTTTGTCGCAGGCTGTATCCGGATTTTTACACGGGGCTCGTAGAGAAGGGCTATCTCATGGTTCCCAGTCGCTACGTCTACCTGTTTCACCCCGATTGGCCAGCGCAGGGCAAGTGGCGGGTCCGCAATACGCTCAACCGCGATCGAAAAATGCTTGCCAAATCCGGCTATCGCATTCTGCGTCATGAGGAGTTGGAAGAACAGCATGTCGAGCGTATCGTTGCTTTATACAACGCGCTGTATCTGGATAAATACTCTCAGCATAATCCACAGTTTTCGGTGGACTTTGTCCGACTGGCGATACAAAAGAGGACATTGACCCTCATCGCCTTGGAAAAAGACGGACGACTGGACGGCATTCTTGGCTATTTTGAGCGAAAGGGTGTGATGACGACACCGCTATTCGGCTATGATACGACGCTCCCCAAAGAAACCGGGCTGTATCGGATGTTGTCGTGCCTCTTGGTACAAGAAGCACAGAGCAAAGGCATCCTGCTCCATCAAAGTGCTGGCGTGGGCGCATTCAAAGCGGACAGGGGAGCCGAGGGGGAACCGGAATATACAGCGGTGTATGTCAAGCATTTGCCGTTTTATCGTCAAGCTGTCTGGAAGGTGCTCGCTGTCTTGCTGAATCAAATCGGGATCAAGATGGTAGAGAAGTACCGACTGTAAACCATTTGCACACTTCGACCCTCATCGAACTAACCGTCAGGTACACTACATGTAAGAAGAAACAAGTAGCTTGCCTGAAACGGGGGAACAACGCCATGAATAAAATTTTGTTCGGGATACTTGTCGTCGTGACAACATCATTGATGGGCTCGTCTTTTGCGGTAGGAAAGATTGGATTGGCCTATTTTTCACCATTGCTGCTGGTAGGGCTGCGCTTTACGTTGGCAGGACTGATCATGGGCGCGTGGGTATGGAAAAAGCCGCTCCCGAAGTCGGCGGGTGACTGGGGGAAGCTGTGTTTGATCGGATTTTTGCAGACGGCTGCCGTCATGGGATGTATCTTTTTGAGTCTGCGTACGATCACAGCGGGTGAATCCTCGATCCTGACATTTATGAATCCACTGCTCGTGGTCATATGGGGAACGTTGTTTCTAGGAATATCCTATCGGCTGACGCAATGGATGGGAGTTCTGATTGGACTGGTTGGGGTGTTCATCACGCTTGGCTTCCATTTGCAATGGGAGACGGGGACGCTGTTTGGTATCGGGTCCGCCCTTGCGTGGTCAATGGCCACGATTCTCGTGAAAAAGTGGGGAGTCCGCTTCAATGTGTGGGTGATGACAGCCTATCAGATGCTGTTCGGAGGAGTTCTTCTTCTCGTGATGGGGTTCACGCTGGAAACGCCGAAGCTGATTGTGACACCGGCCGCTGTGTTCGTCGTCCTCTGGCTCGCGATCATGGCTTCCATTGTGCAGTTTGCGACGTGGTTTTACTTGCTGAATCACGGAGATCCGGGCAGGACGAGTGCTTTTTTGTTCCTCGCTCCGTTCTTCGGTGTTTTGTCAGGTTGGATGTTGCTGGGTGAGGTAGTGCACTGGCAGGTGTATGTGGGAGGATTGTTGATTTTCGCAGGGATTTTCCTGGTGAATTGGACGTTTGTTCCGCGAAGGCAAGTAAGTGAAAAAGCACGGCTGGCTGAGTAGCTAGCTGTGCTTTTTGCATTCATCTACATGCAGTCCGAACTCGGTCATAAATCCAGAGATGCCTAACGGCGTGACACGGACTGCTCTCCCTCCTGGCACTCGCTCGATCCAGCCAAGCTCAAAAAATCGGTTGGTGAGTGAGGCCCCGAGGCTGCCTGCCAAGTGGTGGCGACGCTCGCTCCAATCCAAACACGGACGGGCAAAGCGACGTCTGCTCTTCGGCTTGGCCACAAGGTCTACGCCGAGTGATTGCAGCTTGGCTTTTCCCGCTTCGCTGAGCACGTAGTCTTGTTCGGTGGCTTCAATCAACTGTAGTTCCAGCATTTTCTGCGTCAGGGCAACCCCCAATTCGCCTGCGAGATGGTCGTAGCAGGTGCGAGCATAGCGGATGGCTCGCAATTGGTCGGACTCGCGCAAGGAACGAACAGGCTTAGGTGCAGCGATCGTCATTAACGATTCCAGGGCATGGGCGACATCAGGGCTGGCTAGTCGATAGTAGCGGTGTCGACCGTGTGACTCGCTGACCAAGAGGCCGCCTTCCACCAGCTTTGCCAAATGCGTGCTTGCCGTTTGGGGGGTGACTTTTGCGGTTCGTGCGAGTTCACTGGCGGGGAGTGCCTTGCCGTTCATCAGGCTGACCAGGATGGAGACGCGGGATGGTTCTCCTATGAGGGACGCGACCTCTATAATATTCGGGCTGGTACTCATCAGACAGCGGACCTCCTCCATTATTTTTTCTTCTATTAATGACTCTAGCAGAATCTTACAGCTAAAAAAACTAGAGATGTTCGCAAACACCTGTTGTAAAATGTATCCAAACATGAACTAGTACATAATGAGCAGGTGATCCAATGGATTCGTGAGCAAATGCAGCAGTCCATCTCTTTGGATACAAGACAAAAGGATGTACTGCCGCTGTTTAACAGCTATACGATTTATTGTGCAGGAATGCTGTCACCCTGACGCGGATTCAATCCGTTCTCCCACTGCACACGAATGGATTTGCTATTGAACAAATCTTTGCCGTCAGAGACCTGATAATGCAGATGAGGCTCGCTGGAATTGCCAGAGTTGCCGCATAGCCCAAGCAAATCCCCTTTCTTCACACGATCGCCAACCTTTACCTTGGCGGAGCCTTCCTTCAGATGGGCGAAGTAGCTGAATTCTCCATGGCCATGATCGAGGATGACGACGTTGCCAGCGGGTTGCTGTGCGTTCATCGCTCCGACAGGGACATTATCCTTGAGATCATTGACGACATGTACGACGGTTCCTGCCTGTGGTGCGAGTATTTCTTGCCCGAATGCGAAGTAGCTCTCGTTTTTCGCAGGGTCCCCCTTGTAGGATAATCCGTCTTTAACCTGAATCAGATCGTATGCATAGCGTTGGCTCTCTACCTCGTAATGATAGTTCGAAAGGACATTCTGACCTCCCCAGAACACATACCACTCACCTGTAAACGGTGCGCTGTACGCCAGCTTTGTCAAAGCATTGTCGGTGTCAGGGTAGCTTTGCAGCGGCTTTAATAAAACGCCCGTAATGCTGCCTTTTTCATCCGTCGTAAGGACGAGGCCCCGTTTGGCGTCCTGATCCACCCAGGTGTCATAATCGCTGCCATTTACGGACGTGCGGGAATAGTGATTCCACGACTTCAACCCCGAGCTAAAAGCAGTATACCCTTCTACAAACTGTGCTTTTGAAACCTGCTGTTTGAATGACGAGCTTGTTTGCTCATATACATCCTCTATTTTTCCGTTAAGGAGCGCTTGCACAAAAGATTCCGCTTTAACCGTCATCGTCTTTGCACCTTCACCTTTCATCGTGGGGGATTCAGTAGTAGAGGGGATTGCGGTTGCTTCTGATTGCGCAGCACATCCTGTCAAAAGAATTGCTCCTACGCCGAGTGAAATCCAAACTTTTTTCATGTCGCCACTCCTATCTTGTTCTAAGCGCTAGCTCTATTATAGAAAGCGACTCTTATCGGACGCGAAACGCTGGCTTACAGGATGCTTAATTCGAACATACGCAAAATTATGATTCCGTTAAGGTTGTTACGGACGCGCGCTGGCACTACGCATGATAAAATGGAGGATAACGCAAAAGCGCAAAAGGAGCGAAGTGATCGTGAAAGATGCAGCTATCCTTCTCGTGGACGATGAGCAAGCCATCCTCCAATTGCTTGAGACCGTACTGCACAAAGAAGGATTCCACTCGATCGACAAGGTGAAAACGTCCGAGGAGGCGCTTTGTGCTTGCGAGCGAAAAAGCTATGACCTGATCGTCCTGGACGTAACGCTTCCGAACATGAGCGGCATAGAGGCTTGCCCATTCATCCGCCGTCTGACGGATGCGCCGATTTTGTTCTTGAGTGCAAGAGATACCGATTTTGACAAGCTGACCGGATTTGCCGTTGGCGGAGATGATTACGTGACGAAGCCGTTTAATCCGATGGAAATTGTCGCACGCATCAAGGCATTGCTTCGCCGTACGCGCAAACCGAACCCGGTCGTACCGACAGCACCCGTTCAAGGTGTCTATGATTTTGGTCGTTTTCAAGTCTATGAAGCAGCAGGGGAGCTCTGTGTGGAGGGGAAAGTCATTCCTTGTCCATCCCTTGTTTTCCAACTGTTGCTATTTTTGTGCAAAAATCCGAATCGGATATTTTCGAAAAGCGAGCTGTACGAACGAGTATGGGGCGTGAATAGCTTACGTGACGACAACACCATCATGGTACATATCCACCGGATTCGGGAGCGCATCGAGCCCGATCCAGCGCAGCCGGAGTTTTTGGTGAACGTCAGGGGACTCGGGTACAAAATGGTGAAAAAGGGCCTTCCTAATGAATATTAAGAGTAGAATCGCGCTCCATCTCATCATGTGGCTGGTGCTGGTTGGCCTCATTCTCTTTGTGCTAGCCGGGTTTACGTTATATTGGACACTGGAAGAAATGTCAAAAGTACAGTCCTCCCGTCAATTTGAGAGTGTCGGCTTGCAGAGGCTGATCCAGACCATTGAAGTAGAGGGAGAGGATGTCCGTTTTGACCCGACGCTGCTGGAGAAGGTGCGGGATAGCGGAGGGTGGCTTCAGCGGATTGATGAAAAGGGTTATGTCACCGACTCTTTCTTTACCCCGCCTGACGTACCCAGCTACTATGGTCCTGGTCAATTAACGGCTTTTTGGCTCCGAAAAAGCCCGTTTCCGTATCAGCTATCGCTATGGATACAGGAAAAAGACGGCGTGGTACACACCTTGCTGTATGGGATGACGAACCGCGATGACGACTTTTTGCAGCAGGCGATGAAGGAGGCTGATTTTAAAAATAACGAGATCGTGCTTCCTCCAAGCATCCAAAATCAATTGAAGAGTAGATCGGGGTGGGTGCAGCTCCTGGACCCGAAGGGAGAGGAGCTGGCTTCCTTCAATAAGCCTGCAAAAGCGATCAAGGATTTCTCGGTGGAAGAACTGGCGCTGCGCTCGATATACCCGGATCGCTACGGAGCAACAATCGTATCGCATTATGATCAAAACAGCGGACAAACCTGGGTGCTCAGTTTTCCGTTGCCAGGAACGACTCCCGGGGAAGAACCGCTTTTGACACCGGAAAGTAAGGCCCTTTTCATCGGGATGGGCGTGTTACTCTTGTCAGCGATGTTCGTCTTCGGGATTGTGTCCTACTTGTTCGGACAGCGATTTGGCGCACCGATTGTTCATGTTTTACGATGGCTGACCTTTCTGCGTGGAGGAAAGTACGAGGAGCCTGCCAATGCGGATGGTGTTCCGCTCAGCCAAGACAACCGAGGGAAGAGAAAGCGTAAATACCGTATCTACCAAGATGTGATTGACTCGATGGATTCCTTGTCGCAAACGCTTTCCCGCAACGAAAAGCTGCGTCAAGAAACAGAGCAATTGAGAAATGAGTGGATCGCCGGTGTTTCCCATGATCTAAAAACGCCGCTGTCCTCTGTCAAAGGCTACGCGCATCTGTTAGGAAATGCTGAGTATACGTGGACGACAGAAGAGGTACATACTTTCGCCAAGATTATTTTGGACAAGTCAGCATATATGGAAGACTTGATCAACGATTTGGCGCTGACATATCGATTGAGGAACGGACAAGGTGCTCCTACAGTCGAACTCGTTGACCTGAATGGTTGCACAGCGGAAGCCATCACGGAAGCAGCAAAACATCCCTTGTACCCGGAAGGCTGCATCCGGTTTATCCCCTCTGCCGAACCTGTTTACATGCTCGTCTACAAGCCATGGTTTCAGCGAATCGTGGATAATCTGGTTGCCAATGCCTTGATTCACAACGAGAGCGGTACGATTGTGTCCATCAGTGTACAGGCAGTCGAGCCATCTTCAGTTGTGCTCATTTTTAGCGACAATGGAAGCGGGATGGATGAAGAAACAGCGGAACGACTTTTCGAGAGGTATTATCGTGGCACAGACACCGAGTCCCGCACGGAGGGCTCTGGCCTTGGGATGGTCATTACAAAAGCATTAGTGGAAGCGTTTGGTGGTTCAATCGAAGTGAAAACAGCTATCGGGCAGGGGACGACGATTGCGATTGCGTGGGAAGCGGAGCAACCGCCTCGGGCTTAAATGGGCTGATATGGAAAGGAAAAGACTGCGTTTGCAATGTCAGGGATGACCAGCAAAGGCAGCCTTTTTCATTTGAGAGATGATCGTCGTTACACCTTAAATTGCTGAATCGATTCATGCAGCTCATCCGCCATTTTTGACAGGGAAGCAGCAGAGGACGAAATTTCCTCCATAGAGGCTAATTGTTGTTCAGCGGCAGCCGAAATGTTTTGTGTTCCGAAAGCCGTTGTCTCCGCAGTGGTGGCAATCGCTTCAATGGAATGGACAGCTTGCTCTGCTCCGCTTGTCATATGATGAGTAGCAGTGGTAACTTGCTGAATCTGACGTGCTACTTCTGTCGTTCCAGACAAAATTTCCTGGAAGGCCTTGCTAGCTTCATGTACGACTTCGATTCCAGCCGAAACCTCAGATGTCGTCGTCTCCATCACGTATACGGCTTTGTTCGTATCGACCTGAATCGCGCTAATGAGGTCTTTAATCTGTTGAGTAGATTTTGCTGATTGCTCGGCCAAGATACGTACTTCATTGGCGACAACAGCAAATCCACGTCCATGCTCTCCAGCACGGGCAGCTTCGATCGCAGCGTTTAGCGCCAACAGGTTCGTTTGTTCGGCAATGGATGTGATGACCTCAACAATGTTGCTGATTTCTGAAGAGCGGTGACCAAGCATTTTGATTGATTCTGCCAACTCGAGAACAGTAGTGTTGATGGAATTCATTTGAGCGATGGCACCGCCAATCGCTTCATTGCCGCTTGAGACCAGCATGTTCGCTGTATCGACTGTCAGAGAGACTTGTTCGGAACTGGATGCAATTTGTTGCAGACGCGAGGACATGTCGTTGATCGTCTTGACCGTTCCATCGATCGTTTTGGACTGATCTTCTGCTCCGATGGCGATCTCTTGCATCGTGACGGCAATTTGCTCGGTTGCCTTGCTCGTCTGTTCTGCACTCGCCGTCAGCTCCTCAGAGGTAGAAGCGACGTGCAGAGAGCTGATGCGGACACGAGAGATGAGCTGGCGCAGATTCTCTGTCATATGGGTCACGTCATGTACCAATTGTCCGATTTCATCACGGTTTTTTACGACGATGTCTTTCCCGGACAGATCACCACCGGCAATTTCTTTCACGCGCTCGGCAACCAGGGCAATCGGCTTGGAAATGAACCCGGAGGCATACCACGAGACGACGAATCCGACGATCAAGGAGATTCCCAGCACGATCAGCAAATCAGACAGTACACTTTCAGCAGCGGCATTGAAGTCTTCCATGTAGCTGCTTGCGCTTACGATCCATCCCCAGTGAGGGTCTAGCTTGGAGTAGGCGATTTTCGGATAGAGAACATCTGGCTCCGTTGGCTTCGACCACTGATAGTATGTAAAGCCGCCACCTTCCTGACCACGCTTAATCATTTCTTGGGTAAAAAAGATACCATCAGGATCTTTTGCATCCCATTGATTCTTTCCCTCAATAGAAGGAGAGGCGAGCATGACACCTTTCTCATCCAGAACGAACATGTATCCACTAGCACCGGAATCGACATTTTTGTTAATCGAGCGGGTTCCATCTGATTGCTTAGGCCCGAGGATGTGAATTTTTACTTGCTCTTGCGCATCTTCTTTGCTGATTTTCCCAGCTTCGACCTGTTTCTGGAGAACATCAATCATTTCAATCGTCAAGTTCACGTTGTTTTTTAAGATGCGGCTGCCCAGGTCGTCCAAGCTGTAGCTCGCAGAATAATAGCCCTGAATTCCGATGTTAAGGCATGGAAGCGCCAATAGCAGGAGACATAACAGGACGAGCTTCGTACGTAGAGATCTTGAACGGGAGAACTTGGCTGTTTTCATAAAGAACACCTCGTTGATCCATAGTATTTCATCTAGAAAAGAAAACACCAAGATGATTGCCCCTAGACTTACGTCAATTATCGACAATATGAAAACGTTTTTATAGAGGATTTTCAAAAAATCTACAAAAAAATTAGAAAAGGAAAAAAGGCTTCCTGCATAGCTGATTCGAAAGCAATACAACCAGCAGGAAATGGTATGATAGAAAGATAGAACGCTTACAGATGGAGGCTATCTAATGAAATTCATCGATAATCAAGGGATTACAGATCCGCGCATCAATTTGGCGATTGAGGAGTATGCTCTAAAGCATTTGCCCAACAGTGACGACTACTTGCTGTTTTATATCAATGAACCTTCTATTATTATCGGGAAAAACCAAAACACAATTGAAGAGATCAATGCGACCTATGTAGAGGAAAATAACATTCACGTCGTTCGCAGACTGTCTGGCGGCGGTGCGGTTTATCACGATCTGGGCAATCTCAACTTCAGCTTTATTACGAATGATGACGGCGAGTCCTTCCACAATTTCCGCAAATTCACGGCTCCCGTTGTACAAGCCTTGAAAACATTAGGGGTAGAAGCAGAGCTGACTGGACGAAATGACATACAGGT
The DNA here is from genome assembly GCF_001039275.2 of Brevibacillus brevis. Classification (NCBI taxonomy): domain Bacteria; kingdom Bacillati; phylum Bacillota; class Bacilli; order Caryophanales; family Paenibacillaceae; genus Brevibacillus; species Brevibacillus brevis. The sequence continues at coordinate 4,985,179 of NZ_CP030117.1, read as the reverse complement.
CGGGGAACGGAAAATTTCTGGCAATGCGCAGTATTCGACCAAAGGACGTATGTTCAGCCACGGCACGCTGCTTTTTGATTCGGAGATGGAAAACGTCGTGTCTGCGCTGAAGGTAAACGCAGAGAAGATCCAGTCCAAGGGGATCAAATCCATTCGCAGCCGCGTCGCCAACATTTCGGAGTTTTTGGTGGATAAGATGACCATAGAAGAGTTCCGTCTGACGGTTCTCCATTCAATTTTTGGAGAAGGAGAGATCGAAGAATACAAGCTGACTGACGAGGATTGGGAGAAAATCCACGAGCTTTCCCGTTCCCGTTATCAGACTTGGGAGTGGAACTACGGCAAATCACCGAAAAGCAATTACCGTCAATCCAAACGTTTCGATATCGGTACCGTGGAGATTCAGCTTGATATTGAAAAAGGCAAGATTAAAGAAGCGAAAATATACGGGGATTTCTTCGGTGTACGCGATGTAGCAGAGTTGGAAGCAGTGCTGCGAGATACGCCGTACGATCGCTCCTCTATTAGTGAGCGACTGGCTGATATCAATCTTCAGGAGTTTTTCGGAAAGCTGGATCAAGCTTCTTTTGTCGATCTGCTACTCGTTTAAAAAAGTACGTCAAAAACCTAACTTTTGTTAGGTTTTTTTCATTTCCTCCTCTGATAGCATTAGTTTGCATTGTTTTGTCATACAGAAGAAAAAGAGGGGGTATTTACATATGGGTAAACAGCAGCCGAAAGCCAAAACAATCTTAACTGCCGTTGTTTCCACTGGTTTTTTGCTTTCTTTTGTCGGCAATGCCTATGCAGCCGTGTCCTATCCGATTAAAGAAATCCAGACAATCGGGACAGCCAGTACGTCAGTAGCTGAAGACCAAACAGACGAGGAAGTACGAGAGGCATCAGAGGAAGTCGTAGAGGAAGAGAACCAGTCATGGGAGTCCTTGCTAGAGTCAGAGGGGCATACAGCGACTAACGGTTTTATTGCTTATCGACTGGAGACTGCTCCAGACAAGACACCTGCTGTAAAGGATTTCCGTTTGACGGCCGCTATAGATGATCAAAAGCCCACAAGGATTAAAATCAAAAGCTTTGTCTGGCTAGAGGAAGAGCAGCTTGTTTTGCTCAGTTTTTCACCGTTTCGTGCAGCCAAAAAAGAACAGACGGTTTCCCTGCGCTTGCAGTATGACGGTGAGGAAGAGGAATTTGAGCCATTCGTGATCGCTGAGAAAGGGACAAAAGCAGAGCGAATCGAGCTGGTAGCGATGGCAAAAGATGCAGAGTTATCAACGGAAGATAAAACGGACAAGACAATGACACTGGTCGCGGTTGCTTGGGATGAGCATGACCGCATCGTCACAGGACGGGAGTTGATCTGGAGCTCTAGCAATAGACGAATTGCCTTCGTCAACTTTGAGGGCAAGGTAACAGCCAAGAAAGAAGGTTTAGTAGAAATTACGGCAAAAATGGACGATGCGGAAGCCGTCTTTGAGATAGCCATAGATGGAGCCGAGCTGCCTGATTTGCCCGCGCTTTCTGTCAGTGAGGCGGTGATAGAAGAGGCAGGAGCAAATGATGGCAGCATCACGGCAAAACAAACGCTTAAGCTGTCTAACGGCAAGTTCCTTGGCGAACTGTCTGCCGATGATATCGAGGTACATCATCTGCCTGATGGGCTTGATATTGAGGTCAACCAAGAGAGTGATGACGAGCTCACTATTTTGTTTACAGGACAGGCCAGAAAGCATTCAGTCGCAGACACTGTAAAAGAGGTCAGCTTCACGATCGACAAGCGAAACATCAAGCGCGCACAGAAAGATGTCACGAGTGACAGTTTTTCCATCCGTTTCAAAGACCCTGTCATTGTGATTCCGTCCCCAATCGATCCCCCGCCGATCCCGGCTCTGTTAAAAGCGAAGAGAGCAGTCGAAGAGCTGTTTACGGATGGGAAGAAAGAAGAACTGCGGGCAGGAACGACCCAGAAACAGATTGATGATGCGAAGAAGCTGGTCGAGGGTCTGGACAATCGTGTCTCGGAAAAGCCAGGTCTGCTTGCCGATATCGGGAAAGCTCAAACACTCTTGGATAACGGAAAAAATCTGCTGGAGGAAGCGAAACAGGCTGTCGAGGGACTTTTTACGAACCCGGATATGACTGATTTGAAGCCTGATGTTACCCAAGAAACCATTGATGCTGCCAAAACGCTGGTGGAGAAGCTGGACGATCGCGTGTCGGAAAAGCCAGGTCTGCTTGCTCTTATTGGTAAGGCACAGGAGCAGTATGACGACATGCTCCTAGTCGGAGCAAAAAGAGCCGTTCGTGACCTGTTCGCTGATGAAAACCAGACAGCGCTAAAATCGGAAGTGACACAGAGCACTATCGATGCAGCGAAGGCGAAAGTGGAGAAACTAAAAGATGGCTCGGAGACAAAGGTATTGCTGCTAGCAGACATCCAAAAGGCACAGGAGCTATTGGATAACGGAAAAAATCTGCTGAATGAAGCTCAACAAGCGGTCGAGGGGCTTTATACAACGAATGACATGATCGAACTGAGGCCCAAGGTCACTTTGGAAATGATCAATGCGGCTTATTCCAAGGTCGAGCTTCTAAGTGAAAGTCCAGAAAAAACACACTGGATGTCCTATGTAGCAAAAGCTCAAATATTGTTCAACAACCCACGCATAGATCGTTTGCCTGATGCCGAGATCGAGCTGCCGATTGCTCCGACCCATTCCCGTCAAGTTACGATTGCCGACAAATGGGAGCCAGCAATGGACAAAAGGGTATTGAGCGAATATCTTGAGGTATCTGTAAAAAACCAGCCTCTCTCGTACAAATACGACAACCAGTTGGATCGTTTTGTACTCAATGAAAAGGAGTACGTCACGGTCGAGGTCGACGAGTCTTTGCTGGAAATGACCCATGGAGATTATGGAGTGACGATCAAGGCTAAACCAACGGTAACAGAAGATGACAACTCTTATGCAGTGTTCAAGCTGTATCGGGGTGCAGATTTGCTGGATACAGAGGAGATTGGTGTCGGCTTTGACGCTACCTACCCACAATTGTCTCCAGATGTCACCGAAGAGGGAACATCCTATACATTGTCGGCGTCAGAACCACTTCGTAATGACCCAAATCCCAATTTACGGTTGTTATTCTCACCTTCCGGGAAATTTGACGACAAGAGAGAGGTAACGGCGTATGCCAAATTCCAGGTGTCAGGAAACACCATTCGCGTAACGTTCCAGGATACGTTCTACAACACGTTCGGGTCTCTCATCACGGAACAGAGCAAGGTTTCCTTTGAACCAGGCTTCATGAGGGATAAGGCCGGGAATCTGATACAAGGGACAGCAACAGCACCTGTAAAGCCCAAGCAATGAGTAAGCCAAAGTCCATCGAGGAGGTACGAACATTGCAACTAGAGGAACTGACTGCCAGCACTGCACGGGCGTATAAATCGTTGGTGCATCCCAAACACCTGGAGTTGCTAGATCAGATCAACAGCTCATCTGTTTGGGGATTCGGGGCTTCTAACAATAATCAGCCTGCGGGCATCGTGTTGGGGCGATCCGCTGTAAACGAAGGACAGGCCAAGATCATCGAGCTTGTGGTAGCAGAGGGGCATCAACGGCGGGGAATGGGCATGAAGCTGCTGTGGTACGCTGAGCAAAAAATGAGAGAGCAAGGCATCAGCGATGGGCAGTTCGCTGGCTTCATCAAAGCACAAGATTTTTCATGGCTCTCCAAAATTGCGATCAGGGAAGGCTGGCAGTTGCCAAAGGTAAAAACCTATATGTACACACTGGGCACGATGCGGTTGGGGGAATGTCAGTGGGTGGAGAGGCTGGCGCTCCCCGAAGGTTTTACCCTCTTTCCATGGAAAGACCTGACACCAGCAGAGCGACTGGACATTGAACAGGGAGAAGGGCAATGGTACACGTCACTGTTGTCTCCGTTTTTTGAAGAAGGAAAATTCGATCCCGATTACAGTACAGGCTTGCGCTATCAGGGGAAAGTCATTGGCTGGGTGATCGTACAGCGAATGGCCGGTAATCTGCTTTTGTACAAAACGATGTTTGTCCAGGAAAAGTATCAGAAGCAGGCAAGAGGAATTACGCTGTTGATGAAAACCATTGCGCATGCCCAACCAGCGTTTCCCTTTGGTATGTGCTTTGTCGAGCATGACAACGAGCCAATGTTGCGGTTTATGGAAAGAAGATTGGGTCCGACGATTTTGCATCGGAAGCTCTGGATTGAAACGACGAAGGTACTAGTTGGACAATATTCGGATCACTTCTGTTAAAAATGTATGCTTGTCACGCAAGGGTAGCGGCGACCATGATAGAAAAAAGGATAGAGATTCAGGGCTTCCTGAATTTCTATCCTTCTTTTTTTAGACTACATGGACGGGACTTTTCTTCCGCTCGGTTGTTGCTTTGTGACGGAACGGTATTGTAGTTGCTTTCTTTGGAAGTGGTTGTTCCCGATCAGGGCAAGGATCACGAGCAAGGTGCCGCACAATTCGTAACGGCTGATCTCATAACCTTGAAACGCCATCATGGCAAAGGTCGTGATCGGAACCAGGTTGATAAACAAAATGCCGTTGAGCGGAGTGAGCAGCTTGATGCCTGCATTCCAGCTCAGAAGAGCTACAAAGCCGGGTAAAAGAACCATGAAGGCCATTTCGTACTTGATGGACATCACAGTCTCGACAGTAGGAACCGGAAGCCATTGAAAGAGTGAGGAAGTCGTGACAAAGACGAAATTCACGCCTGTTCCCAAGAGACACGTCAACGTGGAGTAGCGAAGTATAGACCACGTGTGAAAACGCCCGCCGCCGATCGAGTAGACAACCCAACCCACGACACCGATGAAAATAAAGAACAACGGAATCAAATGCTCACTTGCTGTAGTAAAGAAGGTAAGATTGCCATTGGTAATAACAAGGACAGCTCCGACCAAAGCTACCAAAATCGTCGCCAACGTATAGTACGGCGGCAGCTTTCTAGTGGTAATGGACAAAATTACAATCGAGATCATCGGCATGAGCACTTCCATAATGGAAGCTGCAATCGTGCCTGGCTCTCCCATCAAATCCTGCCCGAGAAATACTCCCATATTGTAGACGGTAAACGCCATTGTTCCAAAAAACAGCAGAGACTTCCCGCGCCCTTCAAAACGAAAAGCAGATAAGCCTTCTTTTGCCCAGAGCAAACCGCACAAAATAATGGTTACGAAAAAATAGCGAAGAAATGAGAAGTAAAATGGATCGATCTCTTGCAGCGCGATGTGCGCAACTGGAAACATCGCCCCCCATGACATACTGGCCACCATGCAGAAAATAGACCCCAAAAGTAGTTGCTTGTTCATTATGCGATTTCTCCCTTTCAATCTGAAGCTGACAAAGTTGACTTACCACATCATACTGGATGGAAATATGTTAGTATAATGATTGATAATAACTTTATGTATCATTTTCAGTGATAGATGAAAAGAGGGAGAGAAACGTGGAGATCAATGATTTGAAAATATTCCAGATGGTCGCCACATTGGGCAGTGTGAGCAAGACCGCAGCCGAGCTGAGCTACGTTCAGTCGAATGTGACGGCACGGATCAAGCTGCTGGAAAAAGAGCTGGGAACACCTTTGTTTTATCGCAACAAGCGAGGCATGACCTTAAATACAGAAGGGAAGCGCCTGCTCGAATATTCGCGAGAGATCATCAACAAATTCGAGGAAATGCAAAAGTACTTTCATCGGGCTTCCGAGCCGTCCGGGGTGCTGGAGGTTGGGATGGTCGAGACGATCAATGCCCTTCCGAGGTTGCTATCCTCGTATTGCAGCCAGTATCCGCATGTGGATATCTCTCTCAAGGCAGGTGTGACAGAGAATTTGCTGCAAAAAGTATTGGATCTCGCGCTGGATGGAGCGTTCGTGAGTGGACCGATCAACCATCCTTTGATCGAGCAGGAGCAAGTGTTTCAAGAGGAACTGGTGTTAGTAACGAAAAACAGTTCCTTCACTGCCAGTGATATCACAGGGAAAGCTCTTTTGCTCTACAAAAAGGGCTGCGGATATCGAGAACGGTTAGAGACCTGGATGAAGGTAGAGGGCTTGATTCCGAAAAAAGTGATGGAATTCGGAACGTTTGAGACCATTATCGGGGGCGTAGCAGCGGGGATCGGCATTACCATTTTGCCGAAGTCGGCAGTACATCACTTGGTCGAGAGCGGAACGGTTCATATACATCGCATCCCGGAGCCTTATCATGAGGTGACAACCGTTTTTATTCGCAGAAAAGATTCATTTGTAACGAACACGATGCAAGCGTTTCTGAATGAAATCCGTTTGCAAAAAACGAAAGCGTAAGTGTTGCCAATTACTCCTTCCATCGTTCAGAAAAATATGGTAAATTTTATTTTAGAACAAACGTTCTGTATTTGGTTGTGAAGAAGAGGGAGGGGCAGCTCGATTGATGGACAGGTATACCGAAATTGACGAAGTGATCGCTTATATACATCGGCATTTAGACGAGCCTTTGCCACTTTCCCGGTTGGCGAATCATGTTGCGTATAGCCAGTATCATTTTGCGCGGATTTTTAAGGAAAGAATCGGTCTCCCGCCTCTTTATTACGTATCGACCATGCGACTCCAACGGGCAAAGGATTTACTGCTGCGCACGAACATGAGTGTTCGCGACATTGGTCTGGAAATTGGCCAGCAGAGCCTGGGCACGTTCTCTACCCGTTTTACGGAGCGTGTAGGGGTATCGCCTAGCGAATTTCGAGAAACGGCCCAGCTAGCGGAAGACCGTCTCCGTTCCTTGCAGCAGTTGACAGAGTGGAGTCGGTTACATCCGTCCCCGGAGCGGCCGATGACCATTGCAGGAACAATCGAGTCCACAGAGCCATTTCAAGGCGTCATTTTGATTGGATTGTTTGCCAAGCCGATTCCAGAAGGTCTTCCTTTATACGGAACATTGCTGCCCTCGCTAGGCAATTTTTGTTTTACCAATGTCAAACCGGGCACGTATTACTTGATGGCGACGTCTGTTGCCTGGGGTATGCAGGCGATGGATTTTCTCTTGCCGTACGAGACATTGCGCACACGTTCCAAGAAACCAATCATTGTCACATCAACTGCGATCGTCCCTCATCAGCAAGTTACTCTTCATGTGCCACATCCGGACGACCCTCCCATCTTGATTTCTCTTTCTTTGCTCATGAACAGATTCATTCAGCGGCTTCCTCAATAAGATCAATCATCCTTTGTTTCAAAATGGCAGTTCTACGAATCAGCGGACTGCCTTTTCGCCATGGACTGGTTAGAATGGAACTTCTTGGGAAAGACTACTATCACAATAGTCGAACTTTTTTCCGCGAGCAGGATATTGGGTGAAAAAGCGAAATGATAACTAGGCGCGAATATCATGCGCAAAAGAAAGGAAAGCAGGGAACGAGAATGTCAAAGCCTTACAAAAAAGTTTTTTGGGCAGCCGGTTTTGGCTGGATGTTCGATGCTATGGATGTTGCACTTTTATCTTTTATTATGGTGGCATTACGACAGGAATGGGGTTTGACAGGGGAAGAGGCCGGGTTGCTCGGGACGGGCAATCTCGTCGGCATGGCAATTGGGGCGATTGCAGGTGGCTATTTGGCTGACCGAATTGGCCGCAAGCCAGTGTTTTTGCTGACCTTGGTCTTGTTTGGCTTGGCGAGCTTTGCGAGCGCTTTCGCAACTGGTTTTGCGAGCATGCTGCTGTTCCGCTTCCTGATGGGACTCGGCTTGGGTGCAGAGCTGCCGGTAGCCTCGACGCTGGTAAATGAGTTTGCGCCACCGGAGAAGCGAGGAAGTACGGTTGTGCTGTTGGAGAGCTTTTGGGCGGTCGGTTGGATCGCGGCAGCCGTCATAGCGTATTTCATCATTCCGGACTACGGCTGGCGCGTGGCTGTCATGATCGGGGCGTTGCCCGTCGTGTATGCCTGGTTTGCTCGGAGGAGCATTCCTGAATCTCCGCAGTTTCAAAAGCGGGCTGAGAAGATTCCAGTTGGAAAGCTGTTGACGTCTCATCGCAAAGAGACGGTTACGCTGTGGGTCGTCTGGTTTGCAATTGCGTTCTCGTACTACGGCATGTTTTTATGGATGCCATCTGTTTTGGTCGATAAAGGCTTTACGATGATCAAAAGCTTCCAGTACGTACTGATCATGACGTTGGCCCAACTGCCAGGCTATTTCGCGGCAGCCTATCTCGTGGAAAAATGGGGACGGAAAGGGACACTGGCGACCTTCTTGTTCATGACTGGCGTGATGGCTTTCGCTTTTGGACAAAGCAGTGGCACTGTGGAGCTGTTGGTGACGGGAGCCTTCTTGTCCTTCTTCAATCTGGGGGCCTGGGGTGCTTTGTACGCGTACACGCCGGAAAATTATCCGACACCACTGCGCGCTACCGGTTCTGGTATGGCATCTGGTGTCGGAAGAATCGGCAGTATTATCGCGCCGTATCTCGTCGGTTACTACTCGTCGCATCATTACAGCTACACGTTCATTTTTAGTGTATTTACCGCAGTGCTGATCGTGGGAGCAATTGTCCTGCTCATGTGCGGACGAGAAACGAAGGTGCTTGCTAATTCTGGACCTCGTACAGGCGAAGTATAGCCCGAGCTTGCTCTGCGACCTCACGTTTCAGCTCTTGCGGCTCCAACACTTGAATGTGCGGGCCAAAGCTGAGCACTAGCGAGCATGCTGACGCAAGTGTATGAAATTCAACCTCTGCTTCCATCCAGTCGTCTGTTGCGGCTTGGGTGGAAGCTATTTTTATATAACGCTCCTGTTTTACAGCAGGCAGAGTCTCTTTTTTGACGAGCAACCGCGCAGGATATCGCGGGAGACTGGACTTGAAGTCCAAGGTGGATTGTTCCCAATAGGAAGCGAGGTCGAAATCACTTGGACGGAGGAAGCCATCATCTAACAGCCGTGCATCCAACAGTCGTGAAATCCGGTACGTCCGCATGTCCTCGTCCACTTGCGCGACCAAATACCAGATGCTGCGCTTGGCGACGAGTCCGAGCGGGCAGACAATGCGCTCTACGGGCACATCCTCGCGCATGTAACGAATGAACAGCTTGCGGGAAAGCCATACGGCATCTTGAACTGTAGACAAGAACGGAAACGTCTCCGTAGATTCATGCCAGCCAGCCCCATCGATATGAAGGAGCTGGCGTACGTGGATGGCGTCCTGCTGAACGGTTTTTGGCAGCGCGGACAGCAGCTTGAGAAAAGCAGCTTCATAGTTTTCATGCAGTCCGAGATCATTCAACAAGGCAGCAGGGGACGCTACGAGCAGTGATTGCAGCTCATCTATTTTCATTCCAGTCAAATTACTGCGATACCCTTCTGCCAAAGCCCAGCCCCCATCTGCACCGCGCAGGGCATAGACGGGAACGCCTGACGCACTCAAGGCTTCCATATCACGATGAACGGTTCGCTCTGATACCTCCAGCCTTTCTGCTAATTGCTTGGAAGTCATGCGACCGTGGTTTTGCAAGAGCAATAAGATCGTAAGAAGTCGATCTGCCCGCATAAAAAGCCCTCCTAGAAGTAAATACAACATTACTTTGATTGTATCGTAACGAATATGACAGCGGTTGTCATATTTACTTCGTTATTCTTGATGCATGAATCGAGAAGGAGGCATTACAAATGAAACCATTACAAGGCAAAGTAGCGGTGGTAGCAGGCGGCACAAGAGGAGCAGGACGGGGGATTGCCGTCAGTCTGGGAGAAGCAGGGGCGACGGTATATGTGACGGGACGTACGGTGCGTGGTCAGCACTCTGATATGGCGCGACAGGAGACGATTGAAGAGACAGCAGAGCTCGTGACGGCAAGCGGCGGAATCGGTATCGCTGTGCGAGTCGATCATACGCAGGAAGAAGAGGTTAAAGCGTTCTTTGAGCGAGTAAAAGCGGAGCAAAATGGACAGCTCGATCTTTTGGTCAATGACATCTGGGGCGGAGATCCGTTGACTCACTGGGGGACGCCGTTCTGGGAGCAGCCATTGGCAGACGGCCTTTTGATGCAAGAGCGAGCCATTCGGACGCATATGATCACCAGTCACTATGCGGTTCCACTCATGGTGGCGCAGAAAAAAGGGCTGATCATCGAGATTACAGACGGAATCGACTATCGGTACCGCGGCAATCTGTACTACAGCTTGGCAAAAATCTCGACGATTCATCTCGCTGCGTCGATGGCAGAGGACCTGCGCTCACATGGGGTTACCGCGTTGGCTTTAACACCGGGCTTCCTGCGCTCTGAAACGATGCTCGATCTTTTTGGCGTGACAGAAGAGACGTGGAGAGAGGCAGTGAAGCAAGATAAGCACTTCATTATGTCGGAAACACCTACGTACATCGGTCGGGCAGTGGTTGCGCTGGCTTCGGACCCGGCTGTCGCAGAAAAAACAGGGAAAACGGTCAGTACATGGGGCTTGTCGGACGAGTATCCTTTTACGGATCGAGACGGCAGTCGCCCGCATTGGGGACATTACGCCGAGGAACAAGGGTTTTACCGCTAGTTTCAGGGAACAGACAAAACGGCTCCTCAGATTCATTCGAGGAGCCGTTTCTTAGATTGCATCCAGTACATCCTCTTCCGTAATAGAGGGAATCTCGTCTGACACAAACACGTTCTTATACTCTGTGCCGCTGTCCCCACCGGTCGCTTTAAATAACTGATTAGGAGTGTTTGGAAACCATCTCACTTGACCAGCCTCTTCAACATAACCTCCGTTGAGAAACAGAAGATACTCACCTTCTGGAATTTCAGTCTGCTTATGATCCGTAATCGGAGCGATCTCTTTATCTTTAGCAGGTTGAAAACCTACGATGCGATACAGCTTGATTGTATCCCCCGCCTCAATCGGGTGCTCGGTGAGGTTTTGATACACGTTGTCGACGGCTACTTCATACACGTAGAGTACGAGAAATTCGGTTTTTTCTTCTTTGTATACTTTGGGAACGGTGCCTTTCAAAATAACCATGGCGTCTTGGGTGATTTCTTCTGTGGATGAAAAAGTTTTCGATAGCGCAAAACCACTTGAGGAGTGTGTGGATTCCTTCGTCGTGCAAGCAGAGCCGGCCATTAAAAGGAAAGCTGAAAGAGTGATGACACCAAACCATTTTTTCACGGGACTCTCTCCTCATGTTCAGGCAGCTATGCCAACGGCTGCGTATTCTTCTTTTTCACAAACCAGCTTTTCACATTGCCATTCAAAATCAGATGGGTGACTACCCCCGCAATCAAGCCCCAGAAAGCAGCACCGATTCCGCCAATGGAGATGCCGGAAATCGTCACGAGAAACGTAACCAAGGCGCATTCGCGTTCCTTCGCTTCGCTCATCGCCTGTGCGAGGCTGGAACTGAGCGAGGCAAACAGAGCCAAGCCCGCAATGACGGCGATCAACTCTTTGGGCAAAGCAGCGAACACCGAAGCCATCGTAGCGCCAAACATCCCGAAGAGTAAGTAAAAGCCCCCGCAGGCAATTCCGGCAATGTAGCGCTTGGTATGATCCGGATGAGCTTCTTTTCCCGTGCAAATCGCCGCCGTAATTGCCGCGAGATTGATGCCTGGTGAACCAAAAGGAGCGAGCAAAAGCGACGCGATGCCAGTAGTCGTAACGAGTGGTCCAGCAGGTGTATCGTACCCGTCTGCTTTTAAGACGCTAATTCCTGGGGCGTTCTGAGAGGCAAGCGCGACGATGCACAATGGAATCCCCAGGCCGATGATCGTATCGAGAGAGAACGTCGGCATCGTAAAGACGGGCTGGACGAGGGACATCTGGACATTGTCCATTTGCAAACGTCCCAAAAGAAAGGCGACAACCAAGCCGACCAAAAGCGTAAGCACGACAGCATACCGTGGTGACCAGCGTTTGGCGAACAGATAGCAAAAGATCATCGGCAGAGCCAAGGCGGGCAGGTGCTGCATGGAGACAAAGACTTCTACGCCAAAAGACAGGAGAATCCCCGCGAGCATGGCGGTCGTAATCGACTGCGGGACGTATTTCATCAAGACGGAAAACAAACCGGAAACACCGACGAGCGTAATGACCACGGCTGAAAAAATATACGCGCCAATCGCGTCGGGGAAGGAGTATACTGTCAAGCTGGTGACTAACAGAACTGCCCCCGGCGTCGACCAAGCCGTGATGATCGGGGTGCGAAACCAGATGCTGAGCACAATGCACGTCAAGCCGCTCCCAATCGAGATGGCCCAAATCCAAGAGGCGAGGACTGCATCGCTGAGTCCGGCACCTTTGGCAGCTTGAAAGACGATCAGCAATGGTCCTGCATAGGAGACCATCGTGGCGATGAGTCCAACAATAACGGCAGATAGAGAGAAGTCAGCAGGGATTTTTTTCAAGGTCGAGAAAGGTTTTTCGGGAACCACGACGTGAATGCCTCCTAGATGCGCCAATGCAGACGTTATGCTTTTTCGTTCAAAATGTAACGAATCGTCCGTTTGGTGATGTTTAATTTTTTGCTTAAAAGCTGCCTGTTTCCATTCGTTTCGGTCAAGCCCTTTTCGATAATCGTTCGCCCGATCTCGCCTTCGAGCTGTTTAACCCGCTTGATCAAATAATCGAAGTCGATCCCGTCTACAGAGGTGACAAGGCGGCTGATCGTATCGACAAAGCGCTCGCATTCGTGATCGATGACTTGTTCTATTCGTTTGGGGGCAGTGGATGGATGCACCTGTACTGTGCGGCTTCGCAAATTCGCTGGCAAATGCTCGGCACGCAGTCGTTCGCATTCGTGCAACGCGATGGTTTGATTCAGTACGTTGATCAGTTGGCGGACGTTGCCCGGCCAATCATAGCGCTGCAAAAGCTCGATGGCATCCTGATCGATTTCGCATGGCTCTCCACTGCGCTTTTGCAGGTAGTAGTGCGCGATTGTGGGGATATCCGAAATCCGTTCGCGAAGAGGAGGAATCGACAGCTTGATCCCCTCCAGACGATACAACAGGTCACTGCGGAAACGATTCATCCCGACTTCATGCTCCAGATCGCGGTTGGTGGCAGAAATAAAGCGAATATTGCTCTGACCGATCTGTTCGCCACCGACCCGCATGAACTCTCCCGTCTCTAACGTACGCAAGAGCTTCACTTGAATGGAAGGGGGAGCCTCCCCGATCTCGTCAAGAAACAGCGTTCCGTTATGTGCCAGCTCGAACAAGCCTTTGCGAGATTTGAGCGCTCCGGTAAAAGCACCCTTTTCATAGCCGAATAGCTCACTTTCCAGCAAGGATTCCGGCACCGCCCCGCAGTTAAAAGCAACAAAAGGCTGCTGGGCGCGATTGCTCGCTCCGTGGAGAAAACGGGCCATCAGCTCCTTGCCAGTACCTGTTTCGCCTTCAATAAGCACATGGATCGCCTTTTTTGCTAATTTTTTGGCAATTGCGCATACATTGGCCATCGGACTGTCAGATGAATACACGATACCATATTGGGCGGCTTCTTGGGATAGGTGATCGCTTTGTTTGCTGGAAGAAGAGAGCACTGCGTCGATGACTTGCTCCAGACTGTCCAGATCGTCGAACGGCTTCTCCAAGTAATCGCGCGCGCCCCATTGCATTGCTGTCACAGCCGATTTAATCGTACTGTAGCCTGTCATGATCAAGACTTCGCAGGCGGGAAATACTGCCTTGATCTGTTTGAGCAGCGTCAATCCGTCGGCATCTGGCAGCTTCAGGTCCACAAGTGCAGCGTGAAAGCCGGCAGAATCCGAGTGAAGCAGCCGTTCCACATCCTTGCCAGAATTGGCGACGACGATATCGCAGTCTTTTTTCTTGAGGAAATAGGTGAAAAAGGTAGTCACTTCTGTTTCATCATCCACGATCAAAATCCGTTTTTTCTCCATCGTTGTCCTCCTCGTCAGCTAACAGTGGCAAAAGCATCGTAAACTTGCTGTACTCTCCCTCCACGCTTTCGGCATACAGCTTCCCGCCGTGCGCTTCTGCAATTCCAAGACTGACGGAAAGCCCGAGACCTGTCCCTTTTGTCCGTTCCTTCGTCGAGAAGAAGGGCTGAAAAATTTGCGAAAGCTGTTCTTCACAAATGCCTGTGCCGTTATCGTAGACGGATAAGCCCACGTAAGAGCTATTCTCCTCTTGTACGAGGAAGGAACGGATGACAATGAGTGGTGATTCCCCGCCTGCCACAGCGTCTCGTGCATTTAACAGGAGATTGATCACAATTTGCTCGATCTGATGACGACTTCCATGAAACAGCAGAGGAGGCTCGGACATTTCCCGGGTTATGGTCAAGCCGGAAACAGATAGCTGGTAGCCAATCAGCCCCAGTACGTCCTCTACGACCTCGTCAATAGAGGTGGTGGAAAACAAGTATTCTTCCTGCCGCGAGAAGGTGAGCAGGTTTTGAATGATCTTTTTGCAGCGCACCCCGCATTGATAGATGTCTTTCATCAAGGGAGCCTCTGGGGCATCTGTCATCTCGCGCATGAGCAATTGAGAGTTTCCGAGGATGGCCGTGAGCGGACTGTTCAGCTCATGGGCAATGCCGGCAGCCATCTCGCCAATCGCCGCCATTTTTGCGGATTGAATCAGTTGGGCTTCGATTTTGATCTTTTCATTCACGTCTTGAAAAAGCAGGCTGTTTTCTACGACGACGCCGACATGGCTGGCGACGAGCTGGATCAATTCGGCTTCGTCCCGATCTGCTAGCTGCTTTGTTTGGCGTAAGAGCGTCAAAAAACCAAAGCTCTGATTCAACTGACTGCGCAACGGAACAGAGGTGGCGTGATGCTCAGGCAGCACTTCGGCAAGGGTAAGATGCACCTGCCCGGTGAGCACAGGGGCTTCCACAGAAACGGTCTGTGTCAGCGTATGGCACTGCCAATCTCCGTCAGTCCACTTGGCAAGATAGGAGGAGAGCATGCCTCCCTTCACGATAGTCAAGGCAAAATGCTCGAACACAAGAATTTGCGAGAGCTGTGCAGCGATATAACTGGTGGTTTGTTGCCAGGTGGCGTTGATTTGGATTTGTGTGAGCTGGTTTATGACGGCGAGCTGCTTGTTTTTCTTTTTCATCTCCTCGATTAGATAGACGAGCTCACTGTAATAGCTTTTTCGCGAGGATTGAATCCCGGTCAATTTTTCCAAAATTTCTTGTTTGGTATGCATGGCGAACCTCCTACAAGGCTTGGCGAAACAACGTCGCGACATCGTGGACGGTCATGTCGCGGGGATTGGTCGTCATGCACACGTCCAGTACGGCGAGAGAACTGAGCAGGTCGATTTGCTCTGGATGCAGCCCGATGGCCGACAACGATTGGGGCACCTCGAGATCGCTTACCAGCTCCTTGACTGCTTTGAGTGTGAGACGAGAGGCGGCATGTGTGCTCAAGCCCGCCGTGTTTTCACCGAGACATTCTGCGATTTGCCTGTATTTTTCCGGTGCCGCGATGTAGTTGTACTCGAGTACGTGGGGGAGCAGAATGGCATTCACCTCGCCATGCGGAGCGTCGAGGAAACCCCCGAGCTGATGGGACATGGCATGCACAGCACCGAGTATGGCGTTGGAAAAAGCGATCCCGGCTTGAAGACTCGCCATGGCCATCGCTTGCTTGGCCTCGGTATTGTATTGACTGGCGACAGAGGGGCGCAAATGCTTGGCGATGAGACGCATGGCTTGCAGCGAATGCACCTCGGTAAGCGGTGTTGCGGCGAGCGAAATATACGATTCAATGGCATGTGTCAACACATCTATGCCTGTATTGGCAGTGAGCAGCTTGTCCTTGGTCATCAAGGTTTGCGGATCGATGATGGCGATATCGGGTATGAGCGACTTGGAGATGATCGCCATCTTCACCTTGCGTGCACTGTCTACAATGATGGAAAATTGCGAAACCTCCGAACCGGATCCGGCTGTCGTCGGTACCATCACCATGGGAGGAAGGGGATGTTGGATATTGTCGACGCCTTCGTATTGGACGATGCTGCCCTCGTTGGTAGCCAACAGCGCGATTGCCTTGGCTGCATCGATGGCACTGCCTCCACCTACACCGAGAATGGCATTGCATTCCTTGGCGCGATATTCAGCAATCCCGGCATGAATCTCGTAATCTTTCGGATTGGCTGTCACGTTGGTCCATAAATGGTAATCGAGTTTTTGCTGCTGCAAGTAAGAGATGATCCGCTCGATCCAGCCTGCGTTTGCCACCCCTGGATCACTGACAAGAAAGACGCGAGAAGCTCCCAATCGGCGCAAGCTTTCCCCTACCTGTCCGAGAGACTGGTTCCCGAAAATAATTTCCGGTGTCATGAACTTGGATATTTGCATGCGTTCGCCCCCCTTTTTCTACTACGTAGTAATACCGCAGGCAAGGATGAATACCCTTTTTCGGCCAAAAGGTTGGCAAGTGGGCCGTTTTTTCGGCTCATGTGCCGCCATATCGGCTGCTGCGAAGAAAGGAAGCGGTCAGATGATTGGATTTTTAAGCGCTTTCATGTTGGCATACTGCTTGCAATTAGTAGAAGGCGGGAAGAACACCTGCCCTTTGCGCACATGCCTGAAGGGGTAAAAAGAGGAGGAAGGTCAAGATGAAAGCAGCAGTAGTCAACGAGTTCCATCAAAAGCTGGAAGTAAAGGAAGTCGCGATTCCACATGTCGGACACGGTGAGGTTCTGGTAAAAATCAAGACGTGCGGTGTCTGCCATACGGACCTGCATGCGGCACATGGGGATTGGCCTGTGAAGCCAAAGCTGCCTTTGATTCCTGGGCATGAGGGCGTAGGTGTTGTCGAAAAGCTGGGGGAAGGCGTTACCTCGCTGAAAGTGGGTGATCGGGTAGGAATTCCGTGGCTCTTCTCCGCTTGCGGCGAATGCGACTACTGCCTGACTGGGTGGGAGACACTGTGCATGCAGCAGTTAAATGGGGGCTATTCGGCTGACGGCGCCTATGCGGAATATTGCGTAGCACCTGCTGCTTACGTGGCACGTATTCCTGATGAGCTGGGCGATGTGGAAGCAGCGCCGATTCTGTGCGCAGGGGTAACCACGTATAAAGCATTGAAGGTAGCAAACGTGAAGCCGGGTGAATGGGTAGCGATCTACGGCATCGGCGGCTTGGGACATGTGGCTCTCCAATATGCCAAGGCGATGGGGTACAACGTCGTAGCGGTCGATATTCACAAGGAAAAGCTGGATTTGGCAAAAGAACTGGGGGCAGATGTGACAGTAAACGGCAGCGAGGTTGATCCGGTACAAGCCATTCAGGAGCAGGTGGGCGGTGTCCACGGGGCGATCAGCGTGGCAGTCACCAAGAAGGCGTTTGAACAAGCCTATAAATCCGTTCGACGCGGTGGTTCTCTTGTCGTTGTTGGATTGCCAAATGCAGAGCTGCCGATCCCGATTTTTGACACGGTGCTGAATGGCGTGACGGTGAAAGGCTCCATCGTGGGGACGCGCAAGGATATGCAAGAAGCACTTGATTTTGCAGCACGTGGCAAGGTTCGCGCGATCATCGAGACGCAGCCGCTGGATCAGATCAACGAAGTGTTGGAGCGTTTGGAAAAAGGACAAATCAATGGGCGGGTTGTTTTGACGATGGAGTAATGGAAGGATAGGTGAAGCTGTTGTCGGGCTATGCTTTTCGTAAGCATGGGCTGGGCGACAGCTTTTTATTTGTATGAATGGAAGTGGCTTGGTAGTGGTTTTCACCTGATGGGGAAGTAGCCAATCCATTATTCATCCACCGACCCAATATAGGTGACTACTATGTGCTATTCCCACACTGATGTTCAAAATTTGATAAAACTAAGACCCTTTTTGATAAAAATTGACAAATGGGAAATATTGTGAAATTATATTTTTACAATATTTGGAGGTTGATGTAATTTGAGTAAGATGAGCAGAGTTGTTTTTTCTATAACAACTATCCTCGGACTAGTTGTTGGTGGAGGCACTATTCTCGCTAGACCGGATTATGTTTGGGACTTTGAAGACTTTTATTCGTATGCTGTTGACTCAAAAGCAGATCCTGGGAATGTTTTTCTTAGTGGTTACACGAAAGGTACTGGTCCAGATTTAAGAAAAGTAACGACTTCCTCTAAGTTTTATAAAAATGGGACTTATATCACATCTGAAACGGAAAGTGACACTGGTAGAGACGCTTGGACTAAGACATCATACTATACTAGACCGGGTACAACGGAAGCAGAAGTAAAAACGGTTCACAAAGTTTATACTCTTGATGGCTCTTACTTATCTGAGACTAGTGCAGCTAGTTGGAAAAAGAAGAAATAGGAGGGAAAATTAAATGATGAAGAAAATGATACCTTTGTGCATTGGACTTGTTTTTTTAGTTATGATTGGTCCTAATGTATTGGCGGATAAAGGAATTCCTCAATTAACAGATTCCTCACAAAAATATCAGAGTGAAACTTTAGATAAACTGGGAATACGATCTGCTAATTCTTCATTCATGAAGAACGATACTTCTAGTTTTTCTGCTCTTGATACCGTAGTGGATGACGAGGGCAAAGAGTGGATCTATGTTTCGTATTTACATAGCAACTTAATAGAAGAGCAATTAAAAGAGAAATACTCTAGAGAAGTGTCTACTTCATTTATAGATGTTCAAGAGCAGATCTTAGATCCGATTATACAGGAAGGAGATACTATACCTGTCTTGTTAGTCAATGAGGACCTTACTTTTGGAAAAATGGCTTACTTACAAGAAGAAGGGAATGGGGATCTTATCCTTGCTGAGTTTGAATTAGACGAGGATAGCCAACAATGGGTAATCACTAAAGAAGCAAAATAATAAATGAATAAGTGAAGTGAAGCAACGTAGTACGGCTATCTCATAAGGCTAATTATGGCCAAGGGATAGCCTTTCATTTTTTCTTAGTATCCTGCAATAATTTGTAAAAAACCAGAAAAAAGACCTATGTAAAAACATGGATATATAATCTAGAATTTATGCGTTATGTAAAAAACAGGGATAATGGAGGCGTTTTTTTGAAGAAGTACCTAAGATTATTTTTAGCTTTCGTTCTATTATTAACAGTTTCAGTCCCAACAAGCTATCTTCCAAATGCGGTGCAAAGAGTGTCTGCGTCTAGTTTACAAGAGGTGAATCTCCCAAGTTCTGAAGAAAAGAAGGTTGATCAAAAAGTAAAATCATTATTCGCATCTCATGAAAAAGTGGAATTACGAGTCGGGGAATCGAGAAACGTTCGTATCTTCAGTGACTCTTATAGCAACAGTAGCGATGTAACTCAAGAGGTCTCTTGGACCCCAGAAAAGAAAGGCATTGTATCGATTAAAGACGGACAGTTTTCAGCAACAGCTATTGGTTCAACTTTGGTAACTGTTCAGTATGGAGAACAAGAATTAAAAATTCCAGTTCAAGTATCACCTAACCCGGAGAATCTAGAGATTAAGGCAAGTGAAAATGAAGGAATCGCCATTTTAAGTTGGGGAGATATGGATGCTGCTAGTTATACAGTGAAGCGAGGAGAAAATAAGAGAAAATACGAAGTTCTTGCGGCTGATCTGAAGAAGAACACTTTTTCTGATGATACAGTTAAACCTGGTACAACCTATTACTATTGGGTTGAAGCACACTTATCTAATGGAGATACCGTTGTTTCAAAGCCAGTAAAAATCAAAATAAAAAAAAGACAGAATGACTTTACATTAGAAACTGATTCTACTAGCCTTGACCTTCAAATCGGTGAATCCAAATCAATAGAAATCATTGCGAAGTTTACAGATGGTACGACTAGAGATGTAAGCACCAAGATAAAATGGAAAGTCGAAGATGAGAGTATAGTTTCGATAACCAACGAAAAGATAGAAGCAATGAATGCAGGGAAAACGAGGATCATCGGATTTTACAATCAAAAAGAAATCCCACTGGAAGTATCTGTTGGTACCGATGAATCTATTCACCTTAGTGCGCAACAAGAAGACGAAGAAATCCAATTGACTTGGAGTGAATGGTCAGAAAACTCAAAGTATATTGTACAACGTCGAGTTGGTAATGAAGACTTCGAACAAATAACGGATGAATTGTGGGCAACAAATTATAAGGATACCTCATTACAAAAGGGAGCCACTCATGAGTATAGAATTATTGGGCTTGGCACTGATGGATCACAAACTTTATCAAATGTAACTACTGTACAGATACATCAGGATGAACCTACATTAATTCCTTCTCTTCATAAAGTAGCTTTACATGTAGGTGGTGAAAAACAAGTAACCGTTGAGCTTCAAAATCCAGATGGCACAATGAAAGACGTTACAAACGAAGCTCTGTGGAAGGTAAAAGATGAAACGATTATTAGTGTTAGTCAGGGCAAGATAACAGCACATGCTGTAGGTACAACACTAATTAGTGCTTATTATGAAGATAAGATGGTAGATATTGAAATTGATGTAGCAGATCTTCAAGAACGTATTCATCTTGATGTAACTCCAACAATGAATGGGAATGTTCTTCGTTGGAATACGGAAGATAAAATTACGAGTTATAGCGTAAAAATGCGCAGTAGCAATTCCAAAAGTTATGAAGAGATAATTTCAAAACTAGTGCAAACCTCCTATGTAGATCATGCCTCTGCTCAAAATGTTGATGAATCTAGATACTATGTAGTAACTGGTATGACTGAAAACGGTGAAATGCTTCTCTCGAATGAGATAGAAATTACCTCACAAAAGAATGCATGGAATTCCGTTCTTCCTGAGGAGATCAAACCATTAAGAACACCTGGTCCTGTCGAAGACACGATCGGAGCTTCAGGCTATAACTGGTATTCTATAACGTTACAAGAGGGTCATACGCTTAGCGTATTTACACCAGATCTTCAGGGGAGTGGGACTTCTAAAGACATTTACAGTGATCCAACTCAATCATCATTAGCTTACACAACAAAGAATATCTTAACATATACACCCAAAACCAGCGGTACTTACTATATTAAAATAAAGGGCAACAGTGGACAAAAAATTACGATCTCTGCTGGTGACGGATCTAGCTTTGAGCAAGCATATGCAATCGTTTTTGATAAAGACGACAAGAAGAATATAGGGAAAATCTCGGGTCCTGGAAACGACAGTATATACTTTACTGCGGAGTTGACAGAGGGATTTAACTATCACATTTGGGGAGACCTGTCAGCTAAAGGCTGGGTCTTGTACGATAGCAAACAACGAGAGATTTTAACTGGTACTACTGCACGTGCTGATATCAAGGTTGATACAAGTGGAACATACTACATTAAATTGTTAACCGGCGAGAATGCTGGGGAGCACCAATACTATATTCTTAAATCTATCCCACTTTCCGTATCTACACCTCAAAGCTATACGATTGGGCCTGAAAAGAAAATATGGTATCAAGTGAAAGCAAAAGCGAATCATACCTTAAGAGTTTATACGCCAGGCTTGAGTGGTTTTGGTACTGGTAAGTACTTATACGATGATCCGAACAAACCTGCTATAAAAACGGTTTCTGCAGACACTCTTACTTTTATCCCTA
Organism: Brevibacillus brevis; assembly: GCF_001039275.2. Taxonomy (NCBI): domain Bacteria; kingdom Bacillati; phylum Bacillota; class Bacilli; order Caryophanales; family Paenibacillaceae; genus Brevibacillus; species Brevibacillus brevis. The sequence continues at coordinate 4,963,604 of NZ_CP030117.1, read as the reverse complement.
CGGAAACGAGTACCTATTTTATAGTAATTTCGGGGAGTAGCGGAAAGACATTTTCTATCACAGCTGGTGATGGATCTGATCTTAACCAAGCGCATTCAGTTTCTTTGGAGTGGGCAAAAGGAACGACTGCTACTTTTTCCACTCCGAGTAATGATAGCATCTTCTTTCGGACGGAATTAAAAGCAGGATTCAATTATCATCTTTGGGGGACAGGTTCCTCTCAGATTAAAGGCTGGGTCTTGTACGATAGTGCAAAGAAAGAAATCCTATCCGATACTACTTCACGTATGGATATAAGAATCGAGACAAGCGGAACGTATTATATCAAGATGCTAACTGGAGGAAGTGGTGGAGAAAATAAGTATGAATGGCTCGTATCCATACCAGTATCATTACCAGGCCCTCAGACAGATAGTTTTGGCTCATCTAAAGACATTTGGTACATTGTAAAGGCACAAGCAAATCAAACTATTAAAATAGTGCAAAAAGGACTCAGTTGGACAGGATCACTAACACTTTATGATGATCCAAATGGTTCGAAAATTGTATCTTCTTCGGCCGATACTCTTACTTATACTCCCTTGAGCTCGGGGATATATTTTATTCGGATAACCGATCAGTATAAAGATCCTGGTGATGTGGTTACGATCAATATAGAAGGGGTAGAACCATGGCAGCCCCCCTCAACATCGCCATCTCCTAATCCAGACCCTGTAAATATTGAAATCTTGAAAGAAAATGAGTCTATTGATGTAACAGCCAACTCTGGTAAGAGTTTGTACTACAAATTTACTCCTTTAGCTTCTGGGAACTATCGATTTTTTACCAGTCCATATAAGAATGAAGGACCCGAAAACGATACGTACCTTCAATTATATTCTGATGATTCATTTACAACATTATTGGCAGAGAACGATAACGTTCCGGATGGTCCATATGGAGATCTCTTCTCAAAGCTCGAATATAATGTGAGCGCAGGCACTAGTTACTATTTGAAACTAAGCTCTCATAATGACAGCTTGAATACGCGCATTACGGTTGAAGCTGTGGATGCTGATAGCACAAGAGAAGGAGCCATTCCAGCTAACTGGAATGAAATATACACGGATCGATTATCATCCCGTTATGACGTTGATTACTTCGTTCTCACAGCAAAAGAAATGGCTTACATGAACCTTTATGTCACAAATAACATGTTAATATTGGAAGACTCCCACGGTAATATGCTCCAAACATTCCATGCGGATGAGCAAAATACGTTATTTGTGACTGAGACATCTGGAACCTACTATGCAAAAGTTGTTTGGAATAAAGACCAAAAAATACTTACTAGATCGGATATATCCACATTATCGCCGGAGATAGGTGGCAGTTATCAGGCAGGCTTTCATGATCCAAAACGAATTTCCAGTAATTTCGCCCTGGATACCACGCCAGGCTTTGAAAAATCGTTAACAGTGCAATGGAGATTTTCTAATCCCCATCAAAGTGTCAAAATTCAAGTTCTAAGGCAGAATACAGTCGTATATGAGGAGACTAGAACTAACCTAGAGGCTACGTATCAAACATTTACTTGGAATGGCCGCTATACAAAAGTGAACCCCGGCCAATGGGCTCCAACCGACGTATACTTTATCAAGATCGTGGCTTCTGATGCACCAAAGTATCCAATTACTTTACCGATTAGTGTAGTAAATACAATCCCAACTGAAGAATATGATGTCCAGTACCTAATCTCTAACTACAATAGCAGCATATCTAGTGAAACCATCCGTAAATCGCAAGAGAAATTAAAGGCTATGATGTTCTACGATGGTCCTATTACGGGTAGGTATGATGAAGAATTCTTGATGTCTGTAATTGCCTTTGAAGCAGTTCTCAACAGAAGTACGCACGTTTCACTCAATGTTAACGTTGGAGGAGGAGAGATACTTAAAGAGCAAGGGGAATTAACGAACCAGTTAGTTCATTACATTAACAGCGGAAGAGCAACCGGAAAAGATAAGTACGGACTCTATGCCCAGTTCCTATTTTCTGGAGATATTGTCATATATGAAACCGGTGCCGCACTCGTTCCAGCGTTCCGTTTAACAAAGATTGGCGGAAAGCTAGTCAAAAAAGCAGCTAAGACTATAGATGAACTATTCGAATGCAATTGCTTTACAGCAGGAACAAAGGTATTAATGGAAGACGGAGAAAAGAATATTGAAGACATTGTGGTCGGAGATAAAGTTCTTTCAAAAGATGAGAAGACAGGTGAGATTGCTTACAAGAAAGTTACACATCTACATCGAAACAAAAAAGAATACATCTACGAATTGAGTGTTGGAAACCAGATCATTGAAACAACCGCTAATCATCCGTTCTGGGTCGAAGGAAGACAATGGGTTCTTGCTGTAGATCTACAGGTTGGTGATCTGTTAAAACAAAGTAACGGGAATACCTTAAAAATAGAAAAAATCAATGTAGTCAAACATGATGAAAAAGTCAAGGTATACAATTTTACAGTTGAGGATTTCAACACGTACTTTGTGACTGACTTAGGAATATGGGTTCATAATATCGGTAATTGCGAATGGGATGATATTGAAAAGTAAAACTTTGCCCCAAATGCTAGAAGACATATCCTTGAAGGAGAAATTAACGAAAAAGGAAAAGCTGTAGGTTGGCATCATGAGCCGAGTTCGAGAACTAATCGAATTGTCGGAAGCCAAACAAATCCTGATTCACACGGTGTATACGATGGAGTAGTAGATATTTTTAATGGCACATCTTATGTCAGGAAAGAGCAAACATCGTCCTTCTTTCCAAAACATTGGTCTGCTGATGATGTAATGACGGCCATTTATGAAGTGTATGTTGACGCAATCCCCTCCATAAAGCCTAGTGGAACGGAATTTATACGCAAATGGGAAGGTAGGCATTCCTCTGGCATTAAAATTGAAATGTGGCTAGACAAGGATGGAAGGATTACTACAGCTTACCCAATTTATGAACCATAATCTAGGAGGAACCCTATGATACCTTACGAAATTGTTTTCGATGATAAGGCAGATAAACTACGAATTTGCTTACCAGAACATTTATCGATTGTAGAAGAATTTTTAGAAGTCGAGGTTCGGTCGGAACTCTCGAAAAACTTAATTTTAGATCGGATACAAAGAGTGGTATCAGGTGAAGAGGAAGTATCAGATGGTACTGGAAATTTATACAGTTCCGAAATACGGAGGGATTATACTCGAATTTATAACTCATACGTTGAGGAAGAATTAGAAGCGGGTATAGACACTGGCGAGGACTTGGAGTCAATCATTGAAACAAGATATTTTGCAGAGCTAGTTACGATTTGGATGGATGCTCTAAGTGAGCATCGACAACAACAACGTGATTCTACGAAATGATTGAAAGAACGGATAGTATTAAAGAAGACAGAAGTAGATAGCCACAAAAAGCCGCTTGTTTAGTTAAGCGGCTTTTTCGTAAATACCTTCATGTACGCATAATATGATTGCTGTTGATCTATACCCATACCAATACTGGGTGTTATGACAGTAAATTATTGATGAGTGTAGTTTCATATCAAGTTATTCTTATCAAAATTATGTTTGACATGATCAACTCGATAGCACAACCTTAAGTCACATTCAATAAACCAATTGCTCGGCTTGCATAAAAGCTTTATCCACTCGATTTTGGTGAGGCTATGGAAACTTTCCAGATCACTTTATGGTTTAAATCTTCTCCACTCAATTGGAAATAAATAAGTGATAATTGCCTTATGGATTCCTACTAATAGTATTGCCCACTCTAAAGAGTTTGTTTTCCATCTCTTCCCCACTCTAGTAAAAAAGTGTAATCTATTTAAAAATGATTCAAATCGATTATATCATCCGTGGTTTATTGTGCTATCATATCCATAAAAAGGAATCATCAGGAGGGTGTATTTGCTGTGATTTCAGAGGGAAAAACCTTTGGGGGTATATTACGAGTATATCGAAATAGAGCAAACTTAACACTGACTGAGTTATCAGAAAGAACAGGTGTAGCTTCTGGAACAATTAGTAAGCTAGAATCCGATGCCTTTACTTTACCAAATATGCAGCATGTAATGAAACTGGCAAAAGTACTGGATATTCCACTTTATACAGCGATCGTACCTTATTTAGATAAAATGAAGCGCGAAGCGACACTTCGGTCTCTATTAGAGGCTGTGATGCAAGAGAAAAATGTGGTTCTTACCAACAAAGTAGCTTTGCAATTGCTAAATTGTCCCAAAAGCAATACATTTCTTTCTTTAGACTATTTGTATCAGACTGCAGGAACGGAAGGGAATGAAGAACTGCGCTTGGCTCTCTATGACGTGATCTGTGACTACTCACGTGAGCATGGAATTCCTCTGTATCTGGCAAGGTCGCTTTTCCAACGATATATGATTCGACGTGAAAATCTTAGCCAATTAGATCAAACCTATGTAGAGGGTAAGGAGCTATTACACTACACGTCCTATCTGCATATCAATGAGCGAATTTTGACCTACTATAAATTTTCCTTCCATGCCTTGCGTCTTGGATTCTATTCAGATTGTATCCATCTGTGTAAACAAGGTCTTGAAATCGACCATAGTCAGAGTGAGCAAAAAGCAGCAGCGATCCTTGCGATTATCATTTCCTATTTTGAGCTGGAAGACTACACATTGGGACATTTTTATCTGGAGAGATACGAAATGTTCGATTACCCCGAAGTACATAAACATGCCAGACATATTCGGGGGAAGTTATACGGAAAGACAGGGAAATTTGATAAGGCCATTCCGGTATTACAAGAATGTCTTGCGCAACAAGCACAAGATGACAAGATTGTGATCGCGAATGATTTGCTGGAGATTTATATTCAGGTAGGAGAAGAAAAGAAAATTCGTGAACTATTTTTAGCAGAAGCATCGATCTTGCCAAAGAATTTAACTACTCCGAATCAATACAATCAAATGGGACTGTATTTCCGGACGAAGGGCACCTTTTACATTCAAAAAAACGAAGCAGACTTAGGAATCGAGAGTCTTGTGGAGAGCGTGAATTACTATCGTGCAATCAATGAGATAAAACAGGCAGATAAGAGTCTTAGCGTTCTTTTTGAATTCTATGTGTCAAAGAAAAAAAATCTTCCTTTTGATATACTCCATAAATTGGTAAACGTGTATAATGGAAGTAATCATAGATCCAAACAGGAGGTATAGGTCATGAAGAAATGGATATTGTCTTTGTGTATGTTAACCGCCTTCATTACAATGCCAGTTTTAGTAGAACAACCAGCCAAGCAATCCAATCTGATTATACAATATGGCTGGCCAGAGCCTTGGTAATCATCTGAACAATACGATTAATGCCCTCCAATTGGAGGGCATTTGTTATACGTAAGACAACTTTTTCACTTGAGTATTTAGTTATAATTAATTATAACTAGTTATATATAGTTATAATTGGTGTGGAGGTAGCGGATGCAGATGGTGACGACGACGATGGTCAATTCGCAAAAATTATGGATGGTGGTTAAGCGGATGGAGCCGCATTTGATCCGCAATCAGGCCAATATGGAGAAGCTTTTGAAAATGCTGATGATCCACGATGTCGCCTCCGTGTCTGCAAAACGAGAAACGACCCCGCAGCAGGAAGGCTCCTCCTTTCACGGGCTGCGAATAGACGATGTTTCAACCGACGATATCAAAGAGCTTTGGAGCGAGTTCGAAAGCAATGAGACGTATGAAGCGAAGGTTGCCCATGCCATTATTCGTCTGATCGACCAAATCGAAATCGAAATCTAGCTAACTACCGTATGCTAGGTCCCGTCCGGACTGGCTATGGTAGTTTTTTTCTGCTTTCGCACACAATGGGCGCATGAGCCATAGGCTGTTGGTAGCTTTTTTGCTGAGGTGATACACATGAGACGCCCGGATAATCAGCCAGATTTTATTGGTGCCCTTTTCAGTATGATCCTTGGAGTCTTCATATCGTTCGAGGCCTATCGTCTGGAGGCATTTTCGACGTCGCTGTACGTAGGAGATCACACGCTGCCTGCGATTCTTGGCTTATTGTTTTTCTTGCTCGGAGGTGTGCTGCTCATCCAATCATTCCGTGAGACCGAGGAAGCCTCTTCGCCCAATCCCGAACCGCTTCTTCCTGGAAAAAGGCTGCGCCTGCTGCTTTGCTTTTTATTCCTGTTGCTGTATGTCTGGCTGCTTGGATCGATCGGTTACACAATGGCTACGCTCTTTGTCTCGTTTGCATTTTTTATACTGATCGGCAGCTACCGGTGGCGAACGTCCATCGTGTACTCCGTCCTTTTGACTGGGGGGCTGTATGTGGTATTCATATACTCGCTGCATATCACATTGCCTGGAGGAGATTTGTTTTAGAGCAAGCATGATAAGGAGGTGCTGATCATCGAGACGTTCCAACTGTTACTGGCTGGTTTTGCTTCAGCCCTCACGCCGGAGCATTTGCTCATGGCAGCACTCGGCGCTCTTATTGGCACCTTTGTAGGTGTATTGCCCGGTCTCGGTCCCACTTCTGCTATCGCGATTCTGCTTCCGGTGACAGCCGTACTGGAGCCGACACAAGGCATGATCATGCTGGCAGGTATTTATTACGGTGCCATGTATGGTGGCTCGACGACAGCGATTTTGCTCAATATCCCGGGGGAGCTATCATCAGTCCCCACGTGTCTGGATGGCTATCCGCTCGCGAAAAAAGGGAGAGGTGGGCCGGCATTGGGGATATCCGCACTGGCTTCGTTTGGTGCAGGGGTACTCGGGGTAATCGGACTCGTCTTTTTTGCTCCCATTTTGGCAGATCAAGCGTTAAAATTCGGACCACCTGAATATTTTGCGCTGATGATTCTGGCTCTCACGCTAATGGTCAGTCTATCAGGAGGATCATTGGTCAAATCGTTTTTGATGGGAGCATTCGGCTATACGCTCGCTTTAGTTGGGCTGGGACCATCCTCTGGCATGCCGCGCTTTGATTACGGCGTCCCCGCATTGGTCGGCGGTTTTGACATGATTAGTATCATCATCGGGTTGTTTGCAATTACGGAAGTCCTCAAAGGGATTGATGAAAAACGCACAGCTACCCTGATTGGCAAGCCAGGCAGTGTCTACCCGAAAAAGGAAGACTTGAGAGTAAGTGCCGGGCCTATGCTGAGAGGCGGGATTGTCGGCTTCTTTCTTGGATTGCTGCCGGGCTGTTCGGCTGCGATCACGTCGTTTTTGGCCTACGATATGGAGAAAAAGCTATCGAAGCATCCCGAGAAGTTCGGTCAGGGAACAATCGAAGGGGTAGCGGCACCAGAAGCAGCGAATAATGCGACGAGCAGCGCTGGCTTCATCCCGCTGTTTTCGCTCGGGATTCCCTCCTCACCGCCACTGGCGATTTTGTTGGCAGGCTTGATGATCTACGGATTGACGCCTGGTCCTGTTTTGTTTGAACAAAATGCAGGCTTTGTCTGGACGGTCATCGCCTCGATGTTCGTGGGGAATGCGATGCTTCTCGTACTGAACCTCCCGATGGTCTGGGTGTGGGTCAAATTGACAAGGGTACCATATGGCATCATGGCTCCGATCATCCTGATGTTCTGCACGATTGGGGCATACAGTGTGCGGAACAGTATGTTTGATGTGTGGGTGGCCTTTCTTTTTGGCGGACTTGGGTATGTCTTTTCCAAATATAAATGGCCAGTTGTTCCGCTGGTTTTGTGCTTCATTTTGGGACCTCTTCTGGAAGAATCCTTCATTCAAACGATGGCGATGGGCTCGGGGGATCTCAGCATTGTTTTGTTTCGACCTTTATCGTTGACCATCTTGCTGGCAGCAGGAGCACTCTTGATGATCTCGATGATGTTGAACCGCCGAACACAGCAACGGTTGAAAGAAGAGCGAGACCGGGGAGTAGATGTCGCGTAGGGAGGTAGAGTCATTGAAAGGATATAAACAATGGCTGGCTGTCATCATGTCGTTGCTTTTGGCGGCAGCCGTTAGCGCATGTGGAAATCAAGGTACAGCCGAGTCGGCCTACCCATCGAAGCAGGTGGAGTATATCGTACCGTATTCGGCCGGGGGTGGGGTCGACCTCGTGGCCAGAGCGGCAGCTGATTATTTGAGCAAGGAATGGGGGCAGCCGATCGTCGTCGTCAACAAGGCGGGAGGTGGTGGGGCAGTAGGAGCGGAGTATGCTTTAAAGCAAGCCAAAAACGATGGTTACACAGCGCTTGCTGTCAATGTATCCAATACGACGATGCTCGCTGCTGGGATGAAAACACCGCCGATTACGAACGAGGATCAAGTCTATACGGCCAGGATTGGCAAAGGCACGCTTGCTTTTGCAGTTAAAGCTGATGCGCCTTGGAAAGATTTCGCTGAATTTTCCGCGTGGGTGCGCGCGAATCCGGAGCAGTTAACATGGACTTCTGTCGGGCCAGCGGGCTTTTCCGCTTTTGGGGTAGCAGAGTGGCTGGATGCGATTGGAGCTGACTTCGCCAAGACGAGAATGATTGTGACAAAAGGAGCTTCCGACTCCGTCCCGAAAGTCGCTGGAGGTCACGCCATTTTGGCGGTGCATACAGTGGGGGAGATCATGCCGATGCTGCAAGCGGGCAAGGTCAAAATCCTCGCTGTATCCGGTAACACGAGAAGCCTGTTCCTGCCTGACGTTCCGACTGCGGGGGAGCAAGGGATACAAGGCTTGTCGGTTTTCTGGTGGACGGGAGTATCTTTTGCCAAAGGAACGCCAGAGTCGGTTATTCGCAAATGGGAAGAAGCGATTGCCAAGATGGAAAAGGACCCAGCCTTTTTGCAAAAGCTGAGTGAAATCCAGGTGGAGCCGGCATATGCGGCCAGTGAAGCATTTACGAAGGAAACGCAGGCGGAAACGACGTACTACTTGGAATTGGCGACCAAGAAGGGCATTCGAAAATAAGGGCGACGAAAGAAAAAAGGAGAATGGCTTCATAGCTGTTCTCCCTTTTCCATCTATCTATTTAGGTATCCGCTTTTCGTACCTGAATTTATAAAAACCATTCACTGCGTTCGGTTCAGTCTCGCCGACTTTTTTGTAACCGCATTTCTCATAAAAGTGCTGGTTGCGTACGGCTTCATAGCCGGTATCGAGCGTCCACTTTTTGATGTGTGGATACGCAGCCTCCATGAACTGCATGGTTTGGCTTCCGATACGCAAGTTTTGCTTATCAGGATCGACATAGATGATCCCCAGCTCCAAATGCTCATGATCGACGGGAAGGAGGCAAAAACCGCCAACGATCTGGTCATCCAGCAAGATCGTATAGTAATGGGCCTTTTGCATGAACAAAATATGCTGGTCAGGCTGGTCATGTCCGGCAGGGCCCTCTCCGTACTTTTGGACGTCTTCTGCGAAGCAGCGGGTGGCAATTTGGGTGAGTTGCTCCGCGTTCGCGGGGACAGCCTTCTTGAAAAAAACCATAGGACTCATGAGATCATCTCCAGTTCGTCTGACTACTTCGAAATTGGTGTATGAATGATTAGCAAAATTCTCCTATATAGCAGACGGATGAACCCACAGAATGGTTACCCACTTATTTTTCTCATTATGCTTTCCAACGGTCCCCTCTCGAACCAACGTCTCCAAACGAGCGATTGATTTTCGACTGCCAATCAAAGCGAGGAAGCCGAGCCCAACATTTTTTTGCGTACAGCTCGATCGAGCAGGTTGAGTCGAACCAGCCACAAGCTGAGAAGGAAAAAGAACATCTATGGACATAGCGGGTGAAAGCCGTTGTACAGCAAGATTGCGCAGGAATCCCTCGACCGTCCAAAAATCAAGATACTCCGGATTGAGAATAGCAAGCCCTAAAATGTTGGAGATGAATAAGCACAACTGTCCTTTGCCCGGACACAGATGTCTCATATCTGTCTGGTTTTGAGAAGGTCGAGACTGCTTGTCACTTGTAAAAACCGCGTGCAACAAGGTGGGACTCGGTTGGTATCCAACTTGCAAAGCTTTTTTCTGAATGCGGATGTAATTGTAGAGGAAGGGAGAGAATGGCTTGGATATGCGGGAAGTGGTTGCCATTGTAACGGGTGGTGCTTCCGGTTTGGGAGAAGCCGCTGTGAGGAATGTAGTTCAACACGGGGGAAGAGTAGCCATTCTTGATTTGACGGTAGAGAAGGGGCAAGCGCTGGCGAATGAGCTGGGGCGCGAAAATGCTTTGTTCGTGCATACGGATGTCATGAGTGAGGTGAGTGTGCGGGAGGCAATCGATCAGGCTGCTGGCACATTTGGTACGATTCACGCCGTGGTCAACTGTGCGGAGATCGGTTTGGCTCAAAAAACGCTGTCTCGAAGCGGTCCACATCCACTGGAATCCTTCAGCAAAGTCATTTCAGTCAATTTGATCGGTACTTTTAATGTCATTCGGTTGGCGGTGGAGCAAATGGCAGGAAACGAGCCGAACCAACAGGGGGAGCGGGGTGTCATCATCAATACCGCATCGGTGGCGGCTTTTGAAGGGCAGGTGGGGCAGGTTGCCTACAGCGCCTCCAAAGGAGGAATCGTAAGCATGACCCTGCCACTAGCAAGAGACCTGGCTTCTTATGGCATACGCGTGATGGCGATTGCTCCAGGGCTATTTGACACGCCGATGTTCGATCAGCTCCCGCGCTCTGAAAAAGCTGCGTTGGGAGCGACTGTTCCTTTTCCTCCTCGCATGGGTAATCCGCAAGAATACGCGTTGCTCGTGAACAGCATCATCACCAATCCGATGTTGAATGGAGAAACGATCCGGCTGGATGGGGCAATCAGGATGGCACCGAAATAGAAAAGACGTGTTGACAGGAAAGTAGTTAGGTGCCATACTATACCCATGACAAACCACTCAAACGGAAGAAAACAAGAAGACGCGATCCCATCGCTTGTTCAATCGCAGCGCCAGATTGATCGGTATGGACTCGATGTTGATGCGCAAGCCGTACTCGTCGCCGCCAGGCTGATGGAGGCAGGAGCCAAGCTTGGGCATGCGGCCGAAATACATTTCGCCAGATTCGGCTTATCAACGGGACGATATCGGCTATTGGCAGACCTTGAAGATAACGGCGGGGAAGTACTACCATCACAATTGGCAGAGCATCTGGGGGTAACACGTGCTACTGTTACTGGTCTGATCGACATCCTGGAGCGCGATGGCCTTGTTTCCCGACGAGCGAGTACAAAAGATGGCAGGCAAAAATCGGTCATTTTAACGGAGCTCGGGGCAAGCAAGCTGCGTGAATTGGCGCCTGAGCACTTTGCGAGATTGGAAGCGATGGTCGGATTGCTCAATAAAGAGGAGCGGAGTGTGTTTCTCGACCTGCTGGGACGAGTGACACAAGGCATATCGGCACTGACAGATGAATAGTAGGCAGTAATGTGGGCTAGACAGCTAGCCCATTTTCATCCTTATATAGTTAGGTTCCTAATTATTTTTTAAAAAAAGGAAAGGAGGTGAAAACCATGCATGACCCTGCAAATTCGGGAGGGGTTTACCCGATCAAGAGGGTACGTTCCGAGCGAAAATCGTTTGTTTTATGGCGAGAAGTAATCATGGCTTATTTGTCTCCTGCGATCATGGCGAGCATAGGAGGATGGATTACCGCTGACAAAGGGCTGCAAATCGGGGCATTGACCACGATTGGCGGAACATCCGCATTGATTGCCGTACTCCTTGGGCGATGGTTACAGAGTCACGGTATACATAAACGCTGGGTCATCTGCACACCTCATATGGCGTTGGTAACGGTTATGGGGATGACCATGGCAGTGATTGGTCTATTGGCAGCTTGGCTAACAACGGAGTTACTCATCGTCTTTGCTCCCGGTGAATCGGTGGCTTGGCTAAGTCGTGTCTGGATCGACTTTCCGCTGTCAGCGATAATCGCCAGTACGTTAATCACATGGCGGTGGCGTAGTGCCATCAAAAAATGAATGGGTTATGGAGGAGATAGAAAATGATCGTAGTCATGGGGGCAACAGGAACCATAGGGAGTGCACTTTTGAACCGCTTGATAGAGCTTGGTGTCCCAACCCGGGCATTGAGCAGAACGCCGGAGAAGCTTCAGATGCTAATGGGAGAGCGGGCCCCATCTACGGTGGAAGTTGCAGCAGTGGAAGCTGCTGACCCTGAATCGTTGCGTCGGGCGTTTGCAGGTGCGAATCAGCTTTTCCTTTCCCTTTCAAACAGTCCCAATCAGGTCGAGCTGGAAACATCGATGATCCACATTGCAGCTAAGACTGGAATCCAACACATCGTGAAAATCTCCAGTCCAGCCTACAATGAAAAGGCGCCAGTCGCGGTAGCGGGATGGCACCAGGAAATCGAGAGCGCTTTATCAGAATCGGGTATGAAAAGTACCGTACTGCGACCGTACGCCTTTATGCAAAATCTGCTCCGCTTCGCACCGACGATCCAGTCGCAACATGTTTTCTTCGGCACGCTGGGCGAAACAGCCTGCAACTTTATCGATTGCCGGGATATCGCCGATGTTGCCGCAAAGGTTTTGACCCATCCCGAAAAGGCAGGCCGTGTATACACACTGACTGGTTCTGAGGTCATTAGTTATCCGCAAATTGCAAGCAAGCTGTCCCAACTGCTCGACCGCCCAATCACGTACATCAACAAGGATAGTGAAGTACTCCGCCGAGATCTGATGGAGTACGGAAACATGCCGGAGTGGCTCGCCAGTCACGTCGTTGAAATTCAAGCTATGTCAGTAGCGATCCCGGAAAAGCCGACAGATGACGTATGGCGTGTCCTCGGCAGAGTACCTCGCAAGCTGGACGCTTTTCTGCATGAACATATTGAAAAGTTCCGTTAATCAACAGCGTTATTTTCTAGCAGCGAAATTTCTTGCGCTTTCAGAAGGGCTTGTGTGCGATTGGTGACACCGAGCTTGCCATATATCCGATGTAGGTACACCTTGACCGTCCCGAGCGTATTTCCTAGCTCATCGGCAATCATCTTGTTGGATGCTCCTTGGGCCAGCATGGAAAGGATGATCATTTCTTTTCCGGTTAGCGGTTCGATCAAGGGAGCTTTTCTTTTCTCCATTTTCTTAGGGAAAAGGGATAGCAGTTGATTGACATACGCAGTCGAGACGGACGGACCAGGTGGTTGGGATCGTTTTTTCAAGCGTAGCTGGTAATCGTGCAAGAGGTGAGACATCGCCGTACCTTCGTCCAGAAAGCTACGGACGTAGCAGTTGTTTCCGCCAATCAAGAGTGCTTCGTGGAGGAAAGCCAGCGCTTCCTTTTTGTTACCGCACTGCTGGTGGGCGAGCGCTTGCAGAATGGCGATTTCTACCTGACTGATCAATAGCTCCTCGCGAATACTGGATGGCTTTAGGATCGTTAAAATTCGCAAGGCTTCCGGTTCCTGCTGCTGGGCGAGCAGCAACCGGACATAGGTCAAAACCTCTAATTCTCTCTGAATGCTAGGCTGATTCAATATGGAAGGGGGAAGCTTGGACAACTCCGTTTTCGCTAAAGCGATGTCCCCTTCCTGGATCGCGATGTGTGCGAGAAATGCTTGTAATGGGCTGAACCAATAAGAAGCACCCCAGCTCGCGAGCATTTCTACTGTCTCTGAAACGATTTTGCGGGCCGCGACAAAATTCCCCTCTACCAGCTTGAGTTTGGCGGATGTCAGTACATAGGGGACGAGGAGGCCAGGTATTTGCTTGTGCAGGGCAACAAAACGAACGCGCTGTAGATAATCAAGGCTTTCTTCCAGTCTGTTTTCCTCATAGAAACCCTCCGCTAATGCCTGAACGACGTACATGTTGATCAAGGAATCCTTCCAGCCATTTGCTTCGAGTATGGCAGAGAACTGATTGCCTACAACCTCTGTCTGCTCGGAAAGTATGCCTTTTAACCCGAATCTCGTACGCCGAATAAATGGTTCTGTCGTGTTGTAATTAAAATGGTAAAACAACGGACTCTCAGGCAACCCTCCGCTAAGCTGTGATGAACTGGCGATCCAGCGATCAAAATCCATCGTGGCGAACACCAAATTCGCTCGGACAAAAAACAGACCGCTCAAAAACTGCCGATGCTCTGTGGGGTCTTCTATGAACGGAATATTTTGCTCCAATTCAGTGAGGGCCACCTCCGCCCTATCTATTTGAACGCACGTAATCAAGAGGAACGTATAAATCAGGCGAAAAAGTGGTGAAAAATAGTTCGCGTGATCAGGGATGCTGTCCAGCGTTCTGAGAAAGCTGGAAAACTCGCCGCGTTGGAGCAGCACCTGAGTATGTTGCTCCAGTAATCTTACAGCCAACGGGTAATCGGCAGCGGCAATCGCATGATCGATCGCTTCGTCCATCAATCCGCGTTCCGCATAGCTCTCACTGGCTAGCCGGTGCAGCTCACGTGCTTCTCCGGGAGCTGTCTGCTCCAGTTGACTGCGCAAAAAATCGGCAAACAAATGATGGTACCGATACCACGTCCCGTAATCATCCAGTGGGATTAAGAAAATGTTTTGGCGGTGCAAGCGGGTCAGCATTTGTTGGCACTGGGGCAGGCTGGTCAGAGCGTGGCACACGTGAGCGTCCATTCTCGCCAGCACAGAGGTTTTGAGCAAGAAGCTGCGCTCTTCTTCCGGAAGTCGCATGATCACTTCATGAAACAAATACTCCGAAATATTGCGATGAGAGCCAGTAAATCCAGCAAAAAATTGATCGTAGTCCTCCATATTCACGAGTGAAATGGCAGCGAGCTGCAAGCCGGCGATCCATCCCTCTGTACTTTTCACCAGTTGCTCGATTTGCATTTGGGTCAGAGGTAAATCGTGAACCTGCCGGTAAAAGCTGTCCGTCTCTTGATGACTGAAAAGAAATTGTCCCGACTCAATATGACATACTTCATGACGTACGTTCCATTTGACTGTAGAAAAAGGTAACGTGTTGCGACTGGCGATGTACAGATGGACGTGACTCGGAACATATTCCAGAAAATAAGCGAGACTGTTGTGAATCGTCTCATCCGAGATCACGTGGTAGTCATCGAGAATGATAGCAAGGGGCTGCGTCGTAGAAGCGAGTTCATTGAGCAGGGAATCGATGAAGGTAAAGATCGAGGTATGACTGGTTGCCTTCATGGCTGGTTCCATTCGTTCGGAGAGTTCTGTGAAGTCAGATTCAGACAGCGTAAATACGATGTATCTCCAAAAGCGAATCAGGTCATTATCCATCTCATCGAGTGAGAGCCATACGGTGGTACCGCCGTACTGATGAGCCCATTGACTGAGCAAGGTCGTTTTTCCATACCCTGCTGGGGCGTATAACGTCGTCAGTCGACATTGCAGGCCAGCGTCCATTTTTTGCAGCAGTCGGCTCCTATGAACGCTATTCGACCGAACGGCGGGCATTGCTGTTTTGGTTTTCAGCATAATGGAATAATGGAGCATGTTTGTACCGTCCTATGTATTAGAATCTTATGTGTCCATTATACTAGTTATCTTGCAAGAATCGACATTTGAAAAAAGAAAGAATCATTTGTCCCAAGAAGCAGGCCCTAAACCGCCATCTTTTGCATGCCCGTCACTTTTCGGCGAGAAATTTCCATGGAAGCCAGACATGCTTCAACAGGCTTCACATCCCACGCCTTCTAGAATGAAAGCAAAAAAGAGGGATGGGCGATAGCGGTATGAAGATTGAACGATGGAAGCACGCTGTAATTGTGGTGGCTGCTGCGATGCTCTGTGTTGCGATGGGAACGGAATCTGTCGCCGTCCAGGCGAGCAGCGAAGGGGAGGTGCAGGAACAGGATTCCATCCAGGTAGCGTTTGTCGGGGATATGATTTTGGATAAGAGCGTCGGGAATCAGATCGGGCGGTACGGCGTAGATTATCCGTTTCAAAAAACAGCAGATTTTCTCAAGCAGGCAGATTTGACGATTGGTAATCTGGAGACACCAGTCAGTACGCGGGGACGTCCGGAGAAAAAGGCATATACCTATCGTGCGAAGCCAGAGACGTTGCAGGGGCTCGTGAATGCGGGCTTTGACGTGGTCAACCTGGCGAATAATCATTCGCTGGATTACGGGATGGACGCGCTCTATGACACGATGGAGCACCTGAAAAAGGCGAAAATTGGTTACGTGGGGGCGGGGAAAAACGAAGGAGAAGCATTCGCACCCTACATCCAAACGATCAAGGGGAAACGCGTGGCAGTCATCGGGATCAGCCGTGTCCTTCCGAATGAGCGTTGGTATGCACGAAAAAATAAGCCAGGTCTAGCCCATGCCTACTCTTATGAGCCGATGCTGTCCTATGTAAAAAAGGCAGTGGCGGAGTCAGACATTACGATTGCAGTCATGCACTGGAATTTGGAATATAAGGACTACCCAGAAGAATATGCGCGTGAGATGGCGAAAAAGCTGATCGACAGCGGGGTGGATGCCATTGTCGGGTCGCACAGCCATTCGATCATGGGTGTCGAGTTTTATAAAAAGGCGCCGATCTACTACAGCGTAGGGAATTTTGTGTTTACTACCTCGCGCAATCCCAAAGGTCGCGAAGCCATGATGGTCCACCTGACGTTTACAAAAGACGGGAGCAAGAGCCGTGTGATCCCGGTGAAGCTCACGAACGGTCAGCCTGCTCCGATGGACGAGAAAAACAAAAAGAGGATCTTCGAAAAGCTCAACCGCATTTCCTATGGAGCGAGCATATCCGAAAAAGGGGACGTAAGCGAGTCTAAGCCTCAATAACGAGTCGCCGCATCATTTCTCTTCGTGTGAAACCATACTGTTCGTATAAGCCGTGAGCATCCCGAGTACCGAGTATCATGCTCGTATGACGGATGTCTGGATGCTCCACCATCACTTCCATGAGCGATTTGCTCAATCCCTTGCCTCGATGCCCCGGATCGACGAAGACATCACACACCCAGGAAATTGTCGCGTAATCACTCACGACCCGGACGAACCCAACCTGTCCATCCTCACTATACAAGCCGAAGCAGAGTGAATTTTCGATACTTTTGATGATCATTTCCTTGGAGCGTTCAGACGCCCAGTACGTTGTCGACAGCCAATTGCTGATGCGCTCGATATCGAGTAATGCTTTCTCATCACTGATTTTGTAAGGCAGTGTCGCGTGTCTTGCTTCCATCTGTATCCCTCCGTATTTGTATTTACTCCATTGCTTACGATTCACTATACTCAAGGGACTAGGGCGCATAAAGGAGAGAAAAGTGAATCTGTACCCACACAGATGACGGGGGAGTGAACGGGATGAAGAATAAATACGAAGTGGTGAAAGACAGCATCAAAGAACAGCTTCACAACCATACAATCAAGCCAGGGGAGAAGCTGCCGTCGATTCGTAACGCATCCGAGCGCTGGTCGTGCAGTTTGAATACCGCGATACGGGCGTATCAAGAGCTGGAGAAGGAGCACTTGATTTATTCCATACCCAAAAGCGGTTATTACGCGGTCCTTCGCCCTCTTCAAAGTGCGAGTTTTCCAGAGGAGCGAATCGATTTTACCGCAGCCAGCCCCGACTCAGAAGTCATGCCATTCAAAGATTTCCAGCATTGTCTAAACCGCGCGATTGAATTGTATGAGGACCAGTTGTTCTCCTATTCGGATCCCCAGGGCTTTTTCTCCTTGCGCCGGGCATTGGAGAGCCATCTCGCCCAATCACAAGTGTTTGCATCCCCTTCGCAAATTTGCGTCGTTTCGGGAGCTCAGCAAGCGCTGCATCTGCTCGCCTCCATGCCGTTTCCAAATGGAAAGAGTGTAGTACTGGTCGAGCAGCCCACCTTTCACGGCATGCTGCGTTCACTCGAGCTGTTGGGAGTTACCGTTCTGGGCATCCAGCGGACTGCGGCAGGCATCGATATGGATGAGCTGGAGCGGCATTTCCGCAACAACCAAATCAAGTTTTTCTACACGGTTCCCCGGTTTCACAATCCGTTGGGGACAAGCTATACAACGGAGCAAAAGAAACAAATCGCCAAGCTGGCTCAGCGCTACGATGTATACATCGTCGAGGATGACTTTCTGGCGGACATGGAAACGAGTCTGAAGGCAGACCCGATCTACAGCTACGATCAATCAGGTCGAGTCCTGTACGTCAAAAGCTTTTCTAAGATCATGCTGCCCGGACTTCGATTGGCGACAGTCGTCCTGCCCCCTTCCGTGATGGAAACGTTCCGGTTATTTAAAGCATCGTGCGATTCCAGTACGGCTGTCTTGTCTCAGGCGGCTTTGGAGCTCTATTTGAATTGCGGGATGTACGACCATCATGCTGCCCTCGTGCGGGAACGTTATCGCTTGCGCATGGAGACGCTGGCCGAGTGCTGTCGGCGTTATCTTCCACCACAGCTTCACGCGCAAATCGGAACAGGCGGGATTTTTTCGAGAGTGCTGCTTCCCGATGAGTTGGACGCCCATGATATCATCGCCGCGCTACACCAGCAAAACGTGCGGCTTATGTCTACGAACCAGAGCTATTTACCTACCTTCCCGCGTGAAAACGGGTTGCGGATTAGTATTATCCAAACAGATGCTGATAAGATAGAGAGAGGGATCGCCCTGTTAGCAGAGACGGCTACTGGACTTTTGCAGAAGCAAAGAAAAGAGGGGCAGTGGCGGATCATTGATTGGATCTAGTGGTTATGCATATTTGAGGAATGGGCAGAATGGAGACGTATATCATCACGAAAAGGAGTGATTGTCAGTGCAAGCTATCACTACGTTTTTCATGTTCCACGGACAAGCGGAAGAAGCGATGAAGTTTTACACTTCTATTTTTGATCGCTCAGAAATCAAGCAGGTCATGCATCACGAGAATGGACAAGTCCTGCACGCTACCTTTACATTAAAAGACCAGACCTTCATGTGTATCGACAATACAAACGGTGACTATCATGCCTTTACTCCGGCGATTTCGTTGTTTGTGGACTGCGATACAGAGGAAGAGGTCGACCGGGTTTTTGGACAGCTTTCCTCGGATGGACAAGTACTCATGCCGCTTGGACAATATCCGTTCAGTGAAAAGTTCGGATGGGTTCAAGATCGTTACGGATTATCGTGGCAGATTAATTTGCCGAAAAGATGATAGTTGAAAAGCCGGTACACCTCTTGGTACCGGCTAACTTTTTGCCTTTTTATCGTTGCTGTAGTGGGGGAAGAAGCGAATTTCCAGTCTACGCTTCGGCCTACGCCCTGCAAGGGGTAGCACTGTCCGCTGCGGAAAAAATGGCGGGAGCGCTTCAAACGTAGAAGTTTCGAGAAGGTCATTCATAAGTGAAGCTGAAATTCCCCGCCATTTTTTCCTACGCTAGGGCGGGCTCCAGAGGCGCTTGGACTGGAAATTCGCTTCTTCCAACGTAGCTGTTCATTAATTTGAATGTGGTTCTAAGGTGTTTTGGGCCAAATGAATTAGTCTTTCAGAAGCTTTCCCTGCGTTAACTTGCAAAACGTTTTAAGTACACGAAGGAATCCACAACTGTTCGAAAGTCCTGTCACATGTTTGGAAGGAGACCGCCCGAACGAAGAGAGGATATAGGCGACTGGAAAACATGTGGCAGGGCTTCTCCCGACCACAACTGATGGAATATATCTTTTTTTACATCGTCATCAACTGACGAAAACTACGACGATAGCTCCACAGTAAATACACTTCCAAAACCGCGACAATCAGTCCTATAGCAAGCATGTCGGGATCGACAAACAGGTGGAACGTCAAGATGTTGACAGCAAGCGGAGCGGTGGCGGTTAGAGCCAGTGGGACGAAGCGGTTGGTCAGGAACAGCAATCCACAGATGATTTCGACGGTTTTGACCAGAACCAGCAAATACCCTTTCAAAAGCTCCATGGCAGCAGGACTGGTTGGAAAGATAGGCTCGAATCCAAACAAGACAATGTAACCATTCACACCTGCTCCAAGCAAAATCAATCCAAGGATGATACGGGCGAATACGGGTAATGTCCTTGCCATCAAGCATCACTTCCTTGTAGTGGAATAGGGCTGATGAAGTCTTCGAGGAAAGTATAACTCCGCTTTGACCACCTGGTCAATATGCATTATGATAGGAAAAAGAAGAACGGATAGAAGGTGACGGACATAAAAGGAATCTGGCAAGACGAAACGCTGGAGCCGAACAAGCGAAAGCTGTTGGATGCGGCCCTTGTTGAATTTTCCGGGAAAGGCTACGAACGAGGCTCCACCAATCAAATCGTCCAGAACGCAGGCGTATCAAAGGGGATGCTGTTCCACTTTTTCGGGAATAAAAAGGGACTGTTTCTCGCGATTGTGGATGCTTGTATCGAACGTTTTTTTGCTTGTATACAGGCGCGAATGGAAACGGCGCCGCAAGATTTTTTTGCACGATTTCTCCATGTCCATCAAGCAAAAATGGCCCTTTTTGCCGAGGAACCGGCTATTTATCAAATGGCAGTTGCGACCTTTTTCGATTATCCCGAGGAATGTCGGGCTGAGATCGAAGACAGAGAGGCACAGTTCAATGCGCGATATCTTCCCTTATTTCTGGATCAAGTCGATACGTCATTGATCAAAGCGCAGTTCGATCCACAGAAGGCGCTGCATTTTTTGCTGTCGGCTGTAGAGGCATTGACGCAAAAGTACGTCCGCGAAAACTACGACGCCAACGATAAGGGCTTTGCACATGTCCAATCCTTTTTTGCGGAATTAGAATCGTACATGGACATGATGAAGGTAGGGCTGTACAAACACTCAGACAGTGGAGCACAAAGGGGAAAAAATAATGGATGAGAAATGGACGCGCCTGGTACAAAACATAAACCCGTCAGCCAAGCTCCTTCGTGCATGGGAGCTAAAAGGCGGGATTTCTGCACAGGTCACCGCACTAGAAATGGAGACCCTTGAAGGCATGAAGAAAAAAGTAGTCGTCCGCGAGCACGGTCAGGCTGACCTCAAGCGAAATCCGCAGATCGCATCGGATGAATTCAAACTTTTGCAAATACTGAAGTCCGCTGGCTTGCCTACTCCAACGCCCTATCATCTCGAAGCATCCAGCGATCTGTTTCCCACGCCGTGCCTTGTCATCGAATTCATAGAAGGACGGACAGTCACTGCTCCAGCCGACTTGTCCAGCTTTTTACAGCAAGTAGCTACGGTGCTGACTCGCATCCATTCGGTAGACGCTTCTGGGCTGGCGCAAACTTATTTGCCGAAACAAGAAGAAGCGATAACGGAAAAGCTCCACAAAAGACCTGCGATCCTGGACAAATCATTGGATGAGGGATTCATTCGTGAAGTGCTGGAGTCCGTTTGGCCGCTGCCCCAAGCGAATGCAGTATCCCTTTTGCATGGTGATTTCTGGCCGGGAAATACGATGTGGAAGGAAGAAAAACTGGTTGCTGTCATCGATTGGGAGGACGCTGCCATCGGCGACCCCTTATCTGATCTCGGCAATGCCAGACTGGAGATTTTGTGGGCATTTGGAGTGGAGGCCATGCATGTTTTTACCCTTCACTATCAATCTGCCAGCAAGACACTCGATTATACCCAGCTTCCGTACTGGGATTTGTGTGCGGCACTACGACCAGCTTCGAGCCTATCTGATTGGGGATTGGAAAAAAGGGTAGAGGAAACCATGCGTGAGCGACATTCTCTATTCGTGATGCAGGCATGTGAAAAACTAGGCATCCCGTATAAAAGACATGCCACTTATGAAAGCCTCGAATAATCGGGGCTTTTTTTGTTTGGAAAAAACTGTTGACCGATTCGGTATAGATACCTATAATCTAATTCATAGTAAACAGGTAAGGATTGTAAGTTATTATCTTTTGATCCGACCGGACCACCGGAGGAGCTGGTTTCACTGAGTGAGTGGATATGAAGGAGGATCACCATGAAAAAAAGGCTTTCGCAAATCATTTCAACTTTGCTGCTAGGGACGCTACTGGTCACAGGGTGCAGCTCCGAAGGCAGTGCGCCGGCTACCTCGACACAAACGGCGACTCCGTCGAACGAAACATCAGCACCTGCTGTCAGCAAGGTGCAAGACATAAAGGACGGCATCAATTTGGCTACGGATTTATCCAAGCTGCCGGAAGCAGCCGCCAAAAGGACCGATACATTCATTGCGGGGCTGACGGAGCCAGGCGGCGTGTTTAACCCGTTTTTTTACCACAACGGCTATGATGGCAACGTCTCCTCCGCGATCTTCGAATCACTGGTGGATGTCGATGCGACAGGGAAGCCAGTACCCAAGCTCGCAGCAAAATGGGACGTATCTCCTGACCAGCTCACGTATACGTTCCACCTGAGACCGAATCTGAAATTCAGTGATGGGTCACCGCTGACGGCAGAGGATGTAGCCTTTACACTGACGATTCTGCACGACAAAACGTACGATGGCGAGACGGACATTTTTGTAGCAAGTATCAAAGGTGGTCGTGAATACAAGGAAGGCAAAGCGAACACGATCGAAGGAATCAAGGTGATTGATCCACAGACAATCCAGATCACGACGGAGAAAGTGAACGCCAAATCTCTTGTCCTGTTAGGCGGGCAGGTACTCTCCAAAGCATACTACGGCAAGGAGTACAAACCAGGCAATCTGGAGTATCTCCGCACCTTGCACGGCAAGCCTCTGGGAGCTGGACCTTACAAATTCGAGGCGTACATTCCTGGTCAAGAAGTCCGCTATCTCGCAAACGAGCACTATTACGCGGGCAAGCCGCAAGTCGAGCACTTTATTTACAAGACGACAGAGGGCGACGCATTGCAGTTTATCCAGACAGGGGAAATGGATTACAACTCCTTTACCGTCAACTCGGATAACATTGAGCAGTTGCAAGAGCTGGGATATGTCAATATCAATCTGTACACATCCAGTGCCTATTCGTACATCAAGTTCAATCATTCCAAGCCATTTTTCAAAGACAAGCGCGTCCGCCAAGCCTTCATCTACGGACTGGATCGCCAAAAGATTCTGGACTTGACCTACCAAGGATACGCGCAAGTCGCCAATGTACCGATCAGTCCCGTTTCGTGGGCCTATACGGAGGATGTCAATCCGTACGCCTACAATCCGGAAAAGGCGAAGCAGCTCCTGGATGAAGCGGGCTGGAAGCCGGGCGCGGACGGCATCCGTGAAAAAGACGGACAGAAGCTGATCGTGCATTACTACACGACAAAAGGAAAACTGGGAGAGGTTCTGATCCCGATTGCCAAAGAAAACTACAAAGAGCTGGGCATCCAGTTTGAAGCAGAAATGATGGACTACAACGCCGTTTTGGCACGGACGGAAAAAGGCGATCATGACCTCGCTTCGTTCTCGACCACGATGCTGATCGATCCAGATGACGGTGTAGACGCCTTCTCGACGAAAAAGGGCAAGAGCGGATTTACCGGAACGAATGGCTACTCCAATGCCAAAGTAGACGAATTGCTGGAAGCAGGTCTATCTACACTGGACATCGAGAAGCGCAAAGCGATCTACAAAGACCTGTACAAAGAGCTGAGCGATGACCCACCGTACATCTTCCTCGGCTACCGCAAAATTTTGTCTGCGCACAACGGCAAGATCAAGGGCTTGGAGCCGAATCCGTTCACGGGCATTTCGACCAGCCTGCCTGGCATCAAAATCGAGTAACGAGTTTGAGTAACTGACTCACGAATGTTGTGCCCGGCCCTGGGGCTGGGCTTTCTTTTTTTCCCCAAGCATGAAAGGAGGCCAACGATGACGTCCTACTTCCTAAAAAGGATATTTTACATGGCGTTGACGCTCTTCGGCGCATCCATTTTGATTTTTTTCCTGTATGCCCTAACGCCCGGTGATTTCGTCGATACGAGTCCCAAGCTGACAGCCGAACGAAAGCTGGAGCTAAAAGCGATGTACGGGCTGGATAAGCCTGTCGTCGAACGGTATTTTATCTGGATGAAAAACGCCCTCCAAGGCGATTTTGGTTATTCCCTGCAATACCAACAGCCGGTGATGTCTCTATTGAACGATTACATCTGGAATTCGTTTTTGCTGGCGATTACCTCCACCTTTTTTACGTGGCTGATCGCGATCTCAATCGGAGTTCTGTCTGCTGCAAGGCAACATTCCTGGTTCGATGCGCTTGTGACGATCGGTGTTTTTGCTGCGATGTCGCTGCCTGTCTTTTTCGTTGGACTACTGTTTATCAAGTTGTTTGCCGTTGATGCCAAGCTGTTTCCCGCAGGGGGCATGATGACGATCGGAAGCAAGGAAACAGGGCTCGCCTATGCGTGGGACGTGGTTCAGCACATGTTTTTGCCTGTGACAGTGCTGACTTTGCTGAGTGT
Source organism: Brevibacillus brevis (assembly GCF_001039275.2). Classification (NCBI taxonomy): domain Bacteria; kingdom Bacillati; phylum Bacillota; class Bacilli; order Caryophanales; family Paenibacillaceae; genus Brevibacillus; species Brevibacillus brevis. The sequence continues at coordinate 4,939,274 of NZ_CP030117.1, read as the reverse complement.
GGGGACACTGACTCGCTATTTCCGCACGAACATGCTGGAGGTCATTCAACAAGACTTCGTGCGCACGGCCCGGGCAAAAGGACTGAAGGAAAAAGTCGTCCTGCACAAGCACGCGCTGCGTAACGCACTCCTGCCCGCCATTACACTACTAGGCTTTGAACTGCCGGCATTGTTCGGTGGGGCGATCATCACGGAAAAAATCTTTAACTGGCCCGGTGTCGGGCAGTTGTACATGCAGGCGTTTTCTGTACGGGACTACCCGCTCTTGATGGGTTTTACGATGTTCCTGGCGATTCTCACCGTCATCGGAAACTTATCTGCTGATTTGCTGTACAGAGTGGCTGACCCGCGGGTTCGGTTGAAATAGGAGGGAAAACGATGGCATCAACGGTAAGGGAAGTAGCGGAGGTGACGAGACCGGAGCAGGTAGCGTTGCGTTCTTCCTTGTGGCACGAGGCGTTTTTGCGACTGAAAAAGAAACGTCTGGCCATGGTTGGACTTGTGTTTTTACTCGTCATGGCAGTGGTATGTTTCATCGGTCCGTTTTTTTCTCCGTACGCATCCGGCAAGATTAATACGGCCATGATCAACAAGCCGCCAAGCTTCTCCCATTGGCTCGGGACGGACAGCTTGGGCAGAGACATTTTGACGCGGTTGATGCAAGCGGGCCGAATCTCATTGACAGTCGGCATCGCCTCTATGGTGCTCTCTGTATCTATTGGTGCCCTTCTCGGTGCACTGGCTGGCTTTTACCGCGGGTGGGTCGATCAAGTGATCATGCGCGTAGCAGATGTGCTCATGACCATTCCTGGTCTGCCGCTCTTGTTTATTATGGGCGCAGTCCTCTCCGAGTGGAAAATCCCGACCGACTACCGCATTTACATCGTCATGGTCATGCTGAGTCTGATCGGCTGGCCCGGCTTGGCGCGAATGGTCCGCAGCCAGATGCTCACCCTTCGTGAAAGTGAATTCATGCAAGCAGCAGAAGTACTCGGTCTGCGCGACAGACGCAAGCTATTCTTCCATTTACTGCCCAATCTGACACCGCTCTTGATAGTCGTTGCCACCTTGAACGTCGGTGGTGCGATTCTAAGTGAATCCGTCTTATCGTACTTCGGCCTCGGAGTCGTCCCGCCAACACCGACGTGGGGCAACATGATGGATGCAGCCAACACGTTGATCGATTTTCAGAAAAGACCGTGGCTGTGGGTTCCTCCTGGGATTGCTATTTTTGCTACCGTGATTTCGATTAATTTGTTGGGAGATGGACTGCGGGATGCTTTGGACCCGAAGCAGAAGCGTTGAAGGGGTGTTTTGAATTGCTTTTACCTTCATGAACTTACTTTCAAGAGAATACTGAAGCAGCGAAGGGAGAAGGGATTTCCAGTCCAAGCGCCTCTGGAGCCCGCCCTAGCTTCGAAAAAAATGGCGGGGAATTTCAGCTTCACTTATGGACTACTTCCCCGAAACTTCAACGTTTGAAGCGCTCCCGCCATTTTTTCGAAACGGACAGTGAATCCCCCTTGCGGGGCGTAGGCCGAAGCGTAGACTGGAAATCTCTTCTCCCTCTCCACTACAGCTCCTTCAAATACAAGAAAAGGCAGGTGAGCCAAGCATGAATGCTCTAGTCGACATCAAAAATGTAAGTACCTACTTCAAGTCCGAACAAGGCGTGGTCAAAGCAGTCGATGCCCTCGATTTGCGCGTCTATGAAGGAGAGACCGTATGCATCGTAGGCGAGTCAGGCTGCGGCAAAAGCGCGGCAGCCATGTCATTGATGGGATTAATCCCAGAGGCGATAGGCAGTATCGTTTCGGGTGAGATATGGTTTGCAGGCCGTGATCTGCGAAAAGTCAGCAAAGAAGAAATGCGCAAGCTCCGCGGCAATGAGCTGGCAATGATTTTTCAGGAGCCGATGTCGTCACTCAATCCTGTATTGACCATCGGTGAGCAGATCATGGAGCCGATCATGGAGCACCAGGGCATAAGCAAAAAAGCAGCCCAAGCGCGAGCTGTTGAGCTGATCGAGCTAGTCGGAATCCCGCGGGCAAAAGAAATCGCCAAATCGTACCCTCATGAATTGAGTGGAGGCATGCTGCAACGCATTATGATTGCCATCGCAATATCCTGCAATCCCCGCCTGCTGATCGCTGATGAGCCGACGACAGCTTTGGATGTGACCATTCAGGCGCAAATTCTCGATCTGCTGCGCAAAATCAAGGAGGAAGCCCAAACTGCGATTCTTTTTATCACACATGATCTGGGTGTCGTTGCAGAAATGGCCGATCATGTCGTCGTGATGTACGCAGGAAAAGTGGTAGAGGTGTCTCCTGTCGTCGAGCTGTTCGAGGAGCCGAAGCACCCGTACACACAAGGCTTGCTTCGCTCCAAGCCTGTGTTGAACCAACGCAGAGCCAAGCTGTATTCCATCCCTGGTCAAGTACCGAATCCGACGACACTCGGCGAATCCTGCTATTTTCTTGACCGCTGTGATCAGTGCTTGGACATTTGCCGGGTGAAGCAGCCACCTTTGCGCGATGGGGGAGACGGCAGAAAGGTCGCGTGCTGGCTGTATGAGGAGGAGATCGCCCGTGGACAATAATTTGCTGGAAGTGCGCCGATTGAAAAAATATTACCCGATTACCGGGGGGCTTTTAGGCAGGACGATCGGCCATGTAAAAGCGGTGGATGACGTCAGCTTTTCCATCCAAAAAGGGGAGACGTTCGGGCTGGTCGGCGAGTCCGGCAGCGGGAAAAGCACGACAGGTCGCACCATTCTGCGCCTTTTGGAAAAGACAGAGGGAGAAGTCCGTTTCCAGGGTATCGATGTGCACGCCTTGAATCGTCAAGAGCTTCGAGCTTTGCGCCCGCGGATGCAATATATTTTTCAAGACCCGTACAGCTCGCTGAATCCACGGGTCCGAATCGGTGAGGCACTGGGGGAAGCGCTGCTTGATCACGGGTTGCTCCCACAAGCAGAGGTCAGAGAAAGAGTTTTAGAGGTCATGGCTTTATGCGGGTTGGCGCCGTATCATGTCGATCGGTATCCGCATGAGTTCTCGGGAGGTCAGCGCCAACGGATCGGTATCGCACGGGCCATTATGTTGAACCCTGATTTTATCGTCGCGGATGAGCCAGTATCTGCTCTGGATGTGTCGATCCAAGCCCAAATCATCAATTTGTTTGCAGATCTTCAGGAGCAAAAGAAGCTGACGTACTTATTTATTTCGCATGATTTGAGCGTCGTCGAGCATCTGTGCTCGAGGATCGGCGTCATGTATTTGGGGTCATTGCTCGAGCTGGCACCTCGGGATGAATTGTTTTTGGAGCCGCTCCACCCGTACACCAAAGCATTGCTCTCCTCTGTGCCGCTTCCGATCCCGAAGAAAAAGCGCGAACGCATCGTCCTGCAAGGAGACATGCCAAGTCCGGCAAATCCTCCGGCAGGGTGCAAATTCCACACGCGCTGCCCGTATGTGAAAGACGTTTGCCGACAGGAAGTGCCTGCTTTTCGCGAGGTCAGCGCCGACAGATTTGTCGCCTGTCACTTGGTGTAAACGGAATCAATGGGGGAACGAAGAACGGCACGGGGCATTGACCGATAGCAGAAGCATATGGTAATATTTTCATATCATAGTAAGCGCATCGGTTTTTAAATAATTAGCTGATCGGTCGACCGAAAGCTCCCGCGAGGACAAAGACAACCAAAGCTGTCTAGTTGCGCAGGGAGCTTTCCGTCAATCGAAGGAAAATGAGGTGAGAAGAGCCTCTTGCTGCCCAAACTGTTTGACATTGACGGTTATGGGGATCAAGAGGTATTATCAGATCACAAAACAAAGTAAAAAGGTAGGAATAATATATATTGATTTTGACGAAATAGGAGGGTGCTTCCCATGGCAAAAAATGAGATTCGCCTAGACGATTTCTTATTAGAGAAAATCGCGCGCGCACTGGATGGTCTGGAATACGGCTCCATACATATTGTGGTTCACGATTCACAGGTCGTTCAAATTGAGCGAACGGAAAAATACAGAATCCCGGCGGAAAAGCCTGAGGCAAAGATTTCGCAAGTGCGCACCGGAAAATAGAAGAAAAGGCGTGGAAAAAAGAGAGGAGGAAGGACTATGGCAGGCGTTCTTGTGGTAGGAGGAGATCGGGTAGCAGAAATCGAGAGCTTGTTGCAGAACAAAGGATTCGAGAATGTCTATCACGTATCAGGTCGCAAAAAATCCGATGTGAAGGCGACGATTCCTTCTGATACGGAGCTTGTTCTTGTCTTTATTAACTTTGTGAGTCACAGCTTGAGTAAAAATATAAAGAAGCTGGCGAAGCAAAAGCACGTCCCGATCGTTTTTTGCCGACGGTCATGTGATGCCGTAGCCATGTACGAACCAGCGATAAGCTAGAGAGGACTGCCCCCATATGCGCGAATGAATAGAAGTATTCAAGGATGAATACTTCTTTTTTGCGTGACAGAGACTACTGGTAGAAACTTGTTGGACCGACTCGGATAAAAGTATTCAGCAGGGAATAAAATCAACAAAAGAACAACCGAAAACACGAATGGCATAAAATTTGCAGAATATTTATTCAATAATCGGTTATCCGACTCAAACAGGGGGGTACAGCATGAAAAGACCAGTTGTCATGACAAGTCTCTTCGTTTTGCTTACGGGACTATTTGCAGGCTGTAGCAGCGGCAATACGCCGACTCAAACCGCACCAGACAACCAGCAGCAACCAGAGCCAGCACAGCAGGCAACTGTGCAGCCTGCGACAGAGCAGACGTTGCACATGAATGCCGCGGAGCCTGAAACACTTGATTCAGGCATGTCCAACGATGTGATTTCCGGTGCCTTTATCCGTTCGCTGTACGACGGGCTTGTTCGATTGGACAAGGATGGCAAGCCAGTCAATTCCGTTGCATCCGACATTCAAATATCGGAGGACAAAAAGGTGTACACCTTTACATTGCGCGACAGCAAATGGAGCAATGGCGACCCGGTTACGGCTCAAGACTTCGCCTTCGGCTGGATGCGCGTGCTCAATCCGAAGACAGCCAGCGGCTCCGCCTACAAGTACTATCCGATCAAAAATGCCCGTGCCTTTTTCGAAGGGAAGGCGAAAGCGGAGGATGTCGGCATCAAGGTCGTCAATGACAAGACGCTGCAAGTCACCTTGGAAAACCCCACCCCTTACTTCCTGACACTTGCGACCTTCTACTATCCGGTCAACCAAAAGGTGGTGGAGTCCAATCCCGATTGGGCGAAAAAGCCCGAGTCCATCGTGACCAATGGACCGTTCAAGCTGGTGAATTGGGAGCATAAAAACAAGATTGAGCTGGCCAAAAACGAGCACTATTGGGACAAAGAGGTCGTGAAGTTTAACGAAATCGAGTTTTCCATGATTGAAGATACCAATACAGAGCTGGAGCTGTTCAATAGCGGCGAGCTGGATTGGGCTGGCGGTCCGATTAGCGGACTGCCTGCGGATGCCATTGGACCGTTGCGCGACGAAGGCAAGCTGCAAACCATGCAACGTGCCACCAACTACTATCTCTTGTTCCAGACGGAGAAGCCACCATTTACGAATAGCAAAATCCGCAAAGCGTTTGCCTACGCGATCAACCGCAGCGACATCGCAGAAAACATCGGTCAGGCCGGACAGACGCCCTTGATGGGCTTCGTCCCACTTTCCGCCTCCCTGAAGCCAGAAGGATATTTCAAGGATAACGATGTGGAGACGGCGAAACAGTTATTGGCAGAAGGAATGAAGGAAGCGGGCATTACCAAGCTGCCCGAAATCACCTATCTTTACAATACCTCCGACCTGAACAAGAAGATTGCCGAAGCGTTGCAGGCTCAATGGAAGCAATCTCTCGGTGTGGATGTCAAGCTGATCAACAAAGAATTGAAGGTCATGTTTGACGATCAGGAGCAAGGGAAGTACATGATTTCCCGAACAGGCTGGACGGGAGATTACAACGACTCCGTCAACTTCCTGGAGCTCATGATGGAGAAGTACAGCTCCAACAACTCTACCTTCTGGTTTAGCGAGAAGTACGTAGAGCTGGTAAAGAAGGCGTACGCCGAGCCAGATGAGGCCAAACGTAATCAATATCTGGTCGAAGCGGAGAGCATCCTGATGGAAGAAATGCCTGTCACAGGTGTGTACTCCAGCGTCAATTCATGGGTACAAAATGAAAAGGTAAAAGGCATCACAGTCGATCCGTTGGGCTACATCGACTTCAAGTGGGGATACAAAGAACAATAGCGCTGAAAAGAAATGGCCGACACAAAAATCCGTGTGTGGGCCGTTTCGCGAGCGATGGGGAGGAATATTCATGACATGGCAGCAAGCAGTAGAAAACGTGCTGAGGGAAGCACCCGGTATTTTTGGAATCGCAGCTGTGCATCTGGAAACAGGAGAGACAGCAGGGCATCTGGATGAAGAGTTGTTTCAACTGGCGAGTGCCTTCAAAATTCCGATCATGGTCACCTTGATGCGCGAGGTGGAAGCAGGACGAATCCGCCTCGACCAGCGCGTGACACTGAGATGGGAGGATCGCGTGCCGGGATCAGGCATTTTGCAAGAGCTGGATGCCGGAGCGGCCTTAACGGTCAAAGACTTGGCGACACTGATGACGATTGTGAGCGATAACTATGCGACGGACCAAATCATCGAGCTGATCGGTGGCATCGACAAGGTGAATGAGCACATGCATGAGCTGGGGCTTTCGCAGATTCATTTACGGCATAATTGCTGGGAGCTCCTCAACCACTGTGTAGGTATGAATGAGCCTACCCCTTCGCAGGCAGGGTTCGATGAGTTCATGCGACGGGAAGAGTCAGGCAATTACGAATTGATCCACGATGTATCGATGCCTACCCGTGATAATAACGTAGCGACACCAGCCGAGCTAAACCGCCTGCTTATCATGATTGCGCGAAAAGAAATTCTCACGGAAGACTCCTGCGAGCTGATGCTGGACATCATGCGTCGTCAGCATTACAACAGCCGTCTGCCGTACTTGTTGCCAGAAGGTACAAAGGTCGCGCATAAGACAGGGACCGTCAATGCTGTCGTCAATGATGCTGGCATCATTTATTTGCCCGAAGGAAAAGGGATGATTGCGATCACGGCACTATCACGTGGTGTGACTGACAAAGAAGCCGCAGAGCTTACCATCGCCCGTGTTGCAAAAGCGATTTATGAGCAAACGTTGGGGAGTTGATGAAAATGACGGCATGGAAGGAACAGTTCCAAAGGTATGCACAGCAACTGCTGGACGAGGCAAAGGCTCCGGGCGCCGCTATTGCTATTGCACGTGACGGTGAGCTTTTGTACGAGGGAACGTTCGGTTTTCGTGACAGAGAACAGCAACTGCCACTTTCCCTCGACACCGTTTTTGGCATCGCATCCATCACCAAATCGTTTACCTGCGTTGCGATTATGCAGTTGCAAGAGGCAGGCAAGCTGTCTGTCCACGACCCGGTCGTAAAATATTTGCCAGAGTTTCGGGCGGGCGATCACGAGTTGACAGTGCGCATGACGATTCATCACTTCATGACACATACGCCTGGAATAGCGCCTATGCCTTACTTAGACGGCGCAATGAGGCGGAGTATGGAAAATGATCCTGCTGTCATTGGAACCAAGGCGGAGGAAGAACTGAAGACAGTGCCTTACCTGCATACGTACGAAGAAGTCATGGAAGCCATTGCTGGATTCGAAGGGGAGCCGCTCTCAGAGCCAGGGGGTGCCTTTAGCTACAATAACGATGCGTACGGGCTTTTGGGAGCGATCATTGAACGGGTCAGCAACCAGACGTATGAAAACTACGTTGCGACGCATATTTTGCAGCCACTGGGTATGGACAGAACTGTTTTTTCTGTGGATGAACTGACTGACAAGGATGACGTCACGATTTTGTATACTAACAAAAAAATCGATGACGAAAACCAAATCATTGCAGCACCCATCTGGCACGATGCTCCGGCGATGCGAGCAGCCGGTTTCCTCAAATCGACCGTGAATGATTTACTTGCTTATTTGGAAGTCTTTCGTTTGGGGGCAACGGGAAACCCGACATCGATTCTGTCTGCCGATAGCGTCCGGCAGATGCTCACTCCCTTTGCTCGTGTGGACGGACACCGCTCCTACGGCTATGGTCTGATGGTCTCGCCTGCCTTTCCGGAGGGCTCTCTGGTAGAGCATGGCGGATCGCTGAAGGGAATCAGCTCGCACATTTTTTCGGTTCCGGATCAAGGGATTACGGGTGTGATTCTGGTCAATCTCGATGGAGTGAGCGTCCGAGAGTTGGTCATCGGCTTTTTGAACAGTTATTTTGCAAGACCGGCTGGAGCTCCGGTCTATGCTTATGATCCATACGAGGTCACAGATGAGCAGTTGTCACTGTACGAGGGTCGCTACTCTTCGCAGGAATGGGTAAGCGCATCGATAGCCAAAAACGAAGGCAAGCTATTCCTGGAGGTGGATGGTCTCTCGTATCCACTGATACCAGTACAAAAAGACAGCTTCATTTTCCAAAAAAGAGATTCCATCCCTTGGATTGAGTTTTTCCGGGATGAAGACGGGCAAATAGCGAGGATGAGCTACGGATTGCGTCAGTTGACGAGGGAATCCACAAAATCGCCAAGCTAAACAAATAAACACAAGGATAGGAATCCTATTGGGTTCTTATCCTTTTTCGTTTCAATCAGGCAGCCGCTTTTGTCTTTGTTTTGCTTTCTATGCCCAATCCAAGCGATAATAGAGACAATACATACAGGATGTGATTACGCTTGCAGATCATTGTTTTTGACCTTGAAACGACACTGACTTATCAGAGAGACAAGATCCCGGAAATTATTGAGATCGGAGCGGCAAAAGTCGTACCCGGAAAAAATGGCGTGGAGGTCGACACATTTCAGCGCTACACCTTTCCAGCGATTGAACGTAGGATCACGGAGAGAACGCGCAAATTCATTGGTCTCGATAAAGAGAACATGCCAACCTTTATTCCGTTTCGCCGGGCATTCGCAGAATTTATGAAGTGGATTGGCACCGATTCTGAATATTACTTGTGCACATGGGGGCAAGACGACAAGCGGCTGATGATCGAGCATTGTGCGCGGTTTGGTTTGGACTTCAACTGGATGCGCAATTACAACGACATCCAGCCGCCAATTAGCATGCTTTTGGCTGATCGCAAACAGATGAGTCTGAAAGAAGCGATCGACACGGCAGGAATCATCCAGGAGGGCAGGTTGCACTCCGCCTTGGTCGATGCCATCCACACAGCTCATTTGCTCATCAAATACAACAAGACGGTACACCTGAAAGAAAACACGCCAGAAGAGAACTACAATTTGTCGAGCTCGTTGTATATTACGTGCCGATCCTGCAAAAAAAGCAAATACTACACGGCTTTCGGGCGAAAAAGCAGAAGATGCGAGGCTTGCTTGCAGCATCGCAAGAAGTTGGAAAAAGCCGCAGAAGCAGCAACCGTCCAACAGAGCTAACGGGAGAGTACAGAGATGATACGACAAGCACAATCAACTGACAAAGAGACCGTCGTGACGATGATTGGCGAAGGCATGCTTTGGAGGACCGAAGAGATTGTTGATATCGTGGAAAAAGCTACGGTTTACATCTGGGAGGAGGATGATCAAATCATCGGCTGTGGCACTTATGATTTGAACTCCTCTGGAGAAGAAGGGACAGCAGAAATATACGTCTATATACGGCCAGACCATCGAAAGCGGGGAATCGGCTCCCGGCTGTTCGATAAGCTTTGGCTGGAACTGCAACAGCATGAGGAGAAGCCGACGGCAGTCATGGCTACCTATCGGGTTGACCACGGGCAGGGTGCTGATTTCTTTTCCAAGAGAGGCTTTGCTTCTATCTGGGGCCATCATCTGATGAAATACACAGGAGAGATCGGGCCTGCGCCGACACTAGACGTACGCAAATTCACCGAGCCCGAAATGGATATGTATATCCAATCGCAGAGTGACGCTTACTATGAGGTGCGCAAAGGCATCGACCTTCAGCCATACCGTTTGGCGGATTATCCTGAGAAAACGATGAACGCATGGAAGAAATGGCTCCTGAACGATATGAGAGAGGATATTTATTTGTTCGAGCATGAGGGAGTATTCGTAGGGTCCCTGATCATCACAGGACATGGCGAGGTTTACGATGTGTTCGTAGATCCCGTGCATCAAGGCAAAGGCTACGGCAAAGAGCTTGTCCGCTTTTTTGTGAACCAGACGCTGGAAAAGGGCTTGCAGCCGTATCTCGTCACAGGTACTCACAATGACCCTGCGATTGCCTTGTACGAACGGACAGGCTTCCAGACGTTTCAGACGACCACGACAGCGAAGAGAGGCTTTGCGTAATCCGCTCAAAAAAATGCCGCAGGGATTAGACCCAAGCGGCATTTTTCATTGTGACCGATAATCTATACCCCGAGCAGGAGCAGGATAATGGACGTCAGACTAAAGCAAACACTGATCAAGCACAGGAAGGTGACGACCTGTTTTGGATTGAGTCCAGAACGCAGCAGGCGATAATGAACCTGGCTGGCATCTGCTTGGTAGATCGGCTTTCCTTGCAGGAAGCGTTTGGTCACCACAAACAGATTATCAAAAATCGGCACACCGAGTGCTAAAATCGGAATGAACAAGGAGAGAACGGTTGCTTGCTTAAAGGCACCATCCAACGCGATGACCGCCAAGATAAAGCCGAGGAAGGTCGCGCCTGCATCTCCCATGAAAATTTTGGCCGGTGGCTTGTTGTACCGCAGATAAGCCAAGGCAACACCGATCAGACTAATCGCCATAATCGCAGATGTGCTTTGTCCTTTAACCAAAGCGACTACGAAGAGCGTGCCTGCGGAGATTGCAGAAAGCCCTCCAGCCAAACCGTCCATGCCATCCGAAAAATTGATGACCGTCGTTACTCCGAAAATCCACAGGATGGTCAGGATGAACTGCAACCATTCCGGGAGCAATATGTATTCGCCACTCAAAGGATTGTAAAAGCCGGAAAAAGTAATTCCCGACAAGTAGACAATCACGGCGGCCGATACTTGGACGATCAGCTTGGGCAGGGCGGAAAAATCCTTGCCTTGCGTCTTGTACCAGTCATCAATGGTACCAATAATAAGCAGCAGAAGTGAGCCTGACAGAACAGCGATCGTTTGCCCGGTAGATTCTTTCGAGAAGAGCAGAAACGATGCAGCAAAGCCGACAAAAATAGCGTAGCTGGCGGTCAATGGGATAGGCTCCCGGTGAATCTTTCTTTCCACGTCTTTACGTGGCTTGTCCACAAAATCAAGGCGAAATGCCAATTTAGCCAGAGGCGGAATCAGCACCATAACGATACAAAACGACAGTAAAAACGAAAGAGCGTACGTTATCGTGACCATCTCCTACAGGTAGTGAGCTTTCTATATGCAAAGATACTCGCATACCGTGTTGTTTGACAAGTCTATTATAGGAAGGATTCCAAATTTTGTCGACTCTTGTAATCACGCGAGGGTGAGGTACCAAAAAAAGTTGGTACTTATCTCCAACAGAACGGATCCCTATAATCCTTCGTAGGAGGGATCCAGATGGAATACTTGTCATTATGGTTTATCGTAGGGATCATCTTTTCTATAACACTCGCGGCGAAACAGATCAAGCCTTGGCTGAAATTCGTTATATTCGGTTACTACCTTGTGCTATCCTACCTATTTATCTCACGTAAAGAACAGATATATAGTGAATATCATCGGGTGCCCGTGCCGGAACAGTTCTGGGAAACCAACTCGGACTGGGTGGGGTTCATGCTGGGCTTTTATTTTGTCCCGTTCCTTCTCATCCTGCTGTTCATCTACTTTTGGCTATTTCGAAATGCCAACAGTGTGAAGAAACGTTTTTTCATTGCTCTTACCATTGTACCCGCAGCAATTATTTATTTATGCTTGCTGTTTGTTTTCAGTATGTACGGATATCGACCTTGATAAGGTGATGTTAGATTATCTTACATGATTTTGATTTCTCCGTTATAATGTAAGAAGGGAGAAAAAATCTTCTTCAAATACGGAGGGGCTGTTATGAAGTCAGCGCTTTGTTATCGGGAAGGAATCGAGTTTTCAGAGGAAGAACTGCGTCAACTGTCCCAATTGCTGATCGATGTTGTGGAGGATGGGGCTTCCCTTGGCTTTTTACCGCCGATGAAGCTGGAAGAAGCACGCACCTATTGGACCTCGGTGCCCCATGAACATGTGAAAATTTGGGTAGCAGTACAGGAAGATATCATCGTCGGAACCATCCAGCTCCATCTGGTGAGTCGTCCAAATGGATTGCATCGGGCAGAGATCGCCAAGCTGATGGTTCATCCCAGAGCGCAACGTCAAGGAATTGGTCGTGGACTGATGCTGCTGGCGGAGGCAAGGGCTCTTGCTGATAACCGAAGCCTCCTCGTTTTGGATACACGAGCGGGCGATCCGTCCAACCAGTTGTATCAGTCGATGGGCTATCAAGAAGCAGGGCGCATTCCGGGGTTTGCCCGATCGGCTGATGGCAGCCTGCATGATACCGTCCTTTACTTTAAAACAATGGAATAGTCGAACAAGCTACAAGCGGACGGTTAACAGGCGTCCGTTTTTCTGTTTAAATAGTATGAAAAGTTTCCGATGCGAGGAGGTTCTTATGAAGGTATCCAAACTGAAGTCTGGTCAAAATGTCATCATCCGATTATCGGAGCTGACAGATGCTGAAGCCTTAGTTGCGTTCATACATCAGGTATCAGGAGAGACGGACAATTTGTCATTTGGCCCACAAGAATGGACAGTAGCCCCTGAGGAGCAAAAAGAAAACATCAAAAGATTTCAAGAAGCTCCTAATCAACTGTGTTTGATTGCAGAGGTGGACGGGAGAATTGTGGGGAACCTGACTTTTCGAGGGGGTATCCGATCGCGGACGCAGCATGTAGGTGAATTTGGGATTAGCGTCTTGAAAGAGTTCTGGGGATCAGGGGTTGGAAGACTTCTACTGGAATCCCTGCTGGAATGGGCCAAGCAATCAAAGGTGATACGAAAAATCAATCTGAAAGTCCGTTCAGACAACGATTCTGCTATTTATTTGTACAAAAAGCTAGGCTTCAAGGAAATGGGGACGTTGACGAGAGAATTTTTAATTGAGGATACATTCTACGATTGTCTTTGCATGGGCATCGAAATAGACTGAGGAACAGACCGTCAGGATTTTGACCTGACGGATTTTTTGATGAACAAAATACTGATTATTCAAACATACAGAAAGGGGCCATCATGAAAAGGAAAGTCTCTACGTTTTTTTTGCAAGGAACACTGCGGACGAAGATTCTCACGCTTTTTCTTTGTTTGATCGCAATCCCGTTAAGCTTGCAGGGAATCATCACGTACAACAAGTTTTCGGCTTCAACGGAATCGAGAACGGCTGAATACACAGGACAGATTGTGGGTCAGATCAATCGCAACCTGGAGCGCAATATTCGGGAGATGAAGCGTTTATCACTCATGCCGCTCTACGACCCAGAAGTCCTGTCCATTTTAAAAGAAATTCAGACAAATACGTCGGCTACTTCTTTTCTCTCCATGGAAAAAAGGGAGAAGATGACGCTGTATATATCCAGTCTTTCCTATAGCCGACCGGAAGTAAAAGGCATTCAAATCATTGCGGGGAATGGCATGATTTTTTCCAATCTGGACCCTTCTGTCATGAAGAGCAAGGGAGATTTGGCTGAAGAGGGATGGTATTCGCGCGTGATCACGGGACAGGGGGCAGCGGTCATAATTCCACAGCATCGGCCCGCCTATTACTTGGATACCTCTGGTGAGCGCTATGTGTCAGTGGCTCGATTATTGCGAGAGCCGTATACGAAAGTACCACTCGGAATCATGAAAATCGATATGAAAATGGACATGTTTGACCAGATTTTGTCCGATATGCCTTTTACCAAGGACGGGAGCTTGCTCATCGTAAATGAGGGAAACGAGCTGTTTTATGAAAAGCGGGAGAGCGAAGGCTCGCCGGGCTATCGTACTTTGCTGCAAGAAACCGACGGGATCAATCGTGGGGATGCGAACCAGAGGATGATTCAGGGACAGCGATATCTCTTCGTGGATCATCAATCGAGAGAGACGGGGCTTGTGGTGATCAGTTTGATACCGCTCGATATCCTGCTTGCAGAATCCAATAGCTTGCGTAGTTTTACGATGCTGATTGCGGCGATGTTTTTACTCGTTGCTGGCGGGCTCGCGATTTATTTTTCCTATTCGCTTAGCAAGCCGCTCGTTCAATTGAAAGAAAAAATGCTGCAAGTAAAACGAGGGAACTTGCATGAACGAGTTCCTGTCGATTCCCAAGACGAGATCGGGAAGCTGAGCGAGCAATTCAATCAGATGGTCGAGGAAATCAACCGCCTTGTCAATGAGGTGTATCTCAGCAGCTTGCGTGAACGGGAGGCGGAGCTGGCGGCCTTACAGAGCCAGATCAATCCACATTTTATTTACAACACACTTGAATCGATCAATATGATGGCGATCCGCTCGGGTAACTACGATGTGTCCGACATGGTTTCTTCGCTCGGAAAACTCATGCGCTATACGGTCGCTCGAGAGGATGGGCACGTTACGCTGAAACAAGAGATGATATCGTTAGAATCCTACATTCGTATCCAAAAGATTCGTCTGGGAGAGCGCCTTCAGGTGTATATGGACGTGGAAGAGAGCCTGTCGGATCAGCGTATCCCGAAGCTGCTGCTACAGCCATTGCTTGAAAATGCAATGGCACACGGGATTGAACATCAGGAACAGGGAGGGACGATATGGCTCACGGCGCTTTGTCAGGAGGGTGTCATGCATATCAGCGTGAGGGACAATGGCAAGGGAATGTCTGAGCAATCATTAACTCGTCTGCTCGCAAGTCTGCGTACGCCTATGCAGCAGCATGAGATGACAGGAAACCCACACAATGGGACAGCATTGCGAAACATTTCACAGCGGCTGATCTTATTGTTCGGGGAAAAGTACGGGCTAACCATTGTGAGCAGACCGAATCAAGGCACGGAAATTACGATGAAGATTCCGCTCGATTTCCAGAAGGGAGAAACACGCGATGTACAAAGTATTGCTGGTGGAAGATGAACGAATGATTCGGGAAGGCTTGAGAGCGTTAATTGAAAAAGGAACGTTTGGTTTTGCCGTCATGGCAGAAGCGGAAAATGGAAAGGATGCCCTGCATTATCTACGCACGGAAATGCCTGATTTGATTGTGACAGATATCCGCATGCGGGAAGTCGACGGCTTGGCGCTGATCGGGAAAATCCGGGAGATGTACGAGGATCTGCCCATCGTGATTATTAGTGGCTATGGTGATTTTCACTACGCACAGAAAGCGTTGAAGTACAAAGTCTCTGACTATCTTTTGAAGCCTATTGATCGATTAGAGCTGGTGAGCACGCTCACAAAAATCAGGCAAGTGCTGGATCGCAAAAAGAAAGTCCGGGAAGAAGAAAGCAGCGTCGACGGTAGTCCTAGAGAAGAAAGACAAATCATTCGCAAGGTAAAAGCATTCATTCACGATCATTTGGACGGCGATCTGAGACTCCAGACGCTGGCGGAGTCTGTTCATTTGAATCCGATCTATTTGAGTCAATTGTTCAAGACCGAGACGGGGGAAAATGTCTCCGACTACATCACGCAGGTGAGGATGAACCGCGCCAAGCAGCTATTACACGAGACGAGTCTGAAGGTGTATGATATCGCCCGCTTAGTAGGGTATCAGAGCGCGAAGCATTTCATGCTGGTATTTAAAAAGGAAGTCGGGATGACACCCGGGAGCTACCGAGACCTCGAAGGCAGTGAAGATCTTTAAATCTCATACCAAATCTAAATTTCACGTGATTTATCTTACTATTCACTCAATTTTATACTGGTGACAGGGAAAACAGATAAGGAGGTACGCCATGAAAAAGGCAATCCTGTTGGCATTGTCTACTGCTTTGACAGCGTTTACATTTGGGTGCAGCAACACCGCGACGACTCCCGGTGACTCCGCAACGGGTCAGAAAGAAGCAGTCGAGCTTACGTTTTTAACATGGGGCAACCAAGCCCACCTAGACCTGTATACGAAGCTATCTGAAAAATTTACGCAACAAAATCCGACCATCAAGGTGAAGCTGGAATCTGTTCCATTCCCCGATTATCAGCAAAAGGTGACGGTGCTCGCTGCTGGTCAGGAGCTGCCTGACATCGGTTGGGTGTCTGAACGAATGGTACCACAGTTTATGGAAAATGGGATTTTGGAAGATGTCTCGGATGTAAAGAACGACACTGCTTTTAAGCTGGACGACTTTATTCCGTCGACGCTTGAGCTGTTCCGAAAAGACGACAAACTGTACGGACTGCCGTTTTCTACCCCGCCTACCGTGATGTTTTACAACAAGGACTTGTTTGACAAGGCAGGCTTGAAATCCCCGAACGATCTAGCGAAAGAAGGAAAATGGACGTGGGAGGAATTCGAAAAGTCGGCGCAAGCGATCTCGAGCGGAACAGGAGCAAGCAAAATCTACGGGGCCAACTTCTTCCGCGATTGGAAAACGTGGATCATCCTGTCTTCCTATTCATGGTCAAATGGCAGCGGCCCGTTCAACAAAGAAATGAATCAGTTTACGTGGAATGACCAATACGGGGTGGAGACACTCAGCATGCTCCAACGGATGATGTTTACAGATGGATCGCATCCGAAGGCGGGTGAGCAAGTCAGCTTTGAATCAGGCAAAATTGGCATGTTCTTTGATGTGTACAGCTACGTTTCGAAGGCGCGGACAATCAAGGACTTCAAGTGGGACATTGCTCCGATGCCAGCGGGTTCAAAAGGCTCGGCACCGATGCTCGGTCAGGCAGGATATTCGATTTTCAAAGGAACAAAGCATTTGGAGGAGACTAAGTTATTCCTCAAATTCCTCGCGAGCGAGCAGGGTGTCCAGGAGACCTCGACTTACTTTGTACCGCCGCGCTTGTCCGTGCTGAATTCCGATCCGTTTTTGAATGTTCCAGGCAACCCCGACCCTGCACACATCAAGCAGGCGGTTATCGACGAGATGCCTAAGGCACACCTGCAGCCAGGGCATGTTGATTGGCAAAAAATCGACACAACGATACTGGCTGGTTTTGATCAATTATTCGGTCAAACGGCACAGCCTGCGGATATCGTGAAGTTGCTAGAAGAGAAAGTCAATCCGATCATGAAAAAGTAAGCTCGTCACAACGGTCTGGGATACAGGCCGTTGTGACTTGAGTGGGAGGTTATGATGAATCGTTTTCGACAGGCACTGGAAGAGAAGCCTTTTCTGCTAATGGTCAGTCTCCCGCAAAACGATGAGACCTTGGCCAGAGCAGCGATGGAGGAAGGCGCAGATGGCTTGAAGATGCACATCAATGTGTACCATCGTGCCAGTGGCAACCGGTTCGGTCCTCTGGCTGAATATACGGACTTTCTCCAAACGATACGCAGCCAGTTCGCGGGGCCGATTGGCATTGTTCCGGGCGGATCAATGGAGGAACTCAATCCCGAGGAAATCAAGCAGTTCGATTCGCTGGGAATCGACTTCCTCTCCATCTATGGTCATCATTTGCCAGCGTCCCTTATGAAAATCGAAGGGGTGGCGAGTACGTTTGCCATCGATGATCAGTTTGATTTGTCCCGATTGCAAGCCGTGAAGCATTTTCCTATGACCGCATTGGAGGCGTCGATTATTCCGGGAAGTGAGTATGGCACGAGGCTTACATTTGCCGACCTGCTCACCTATCGGTACATCGTTGAGAAGGCGGGCATCCCCATCATCGTTCCGACACAGCGGAAAATTATGGCGGAGGATATAGGAGCTCTACGAGAAACGGGGGTTCGTGTCCTGTTAGCTGGAGCGATGGCGATTGGGAGGACCGAGGATGAAATGCGCCGTTCTATTCATGCATTGCGGAATGCGATCGACAACTAAGGAGGGATCGTATGGAGAGCAAGTTGAATGTCCCGCTCTCTCCTGACAAGAGAACAAGTGGCACAAGGAAAAAATCCTTCAACCGGGAAGCGAATTTGACGGGATGGCTGTTTGTCAGCCCGATGGCCATCGGGTTTGTGGTGCTGTTGCTAGGACCACTTTTGCTCGCGCTGTACATGAGCTTTACGGATTGGCCGTTACTGGGGGAAGCCGAATTTATTGGTTTGGAAAATTACAGAGCGATCTTTCAGGATGCCGAATTTTGGAGGGTCGTGGGCAATACATTTACGTTCTCGGCCGGTCTCGTCCCCCTGAACATCGTGTTGGCGTTGGGGTTGGCTTTACTGCTCGTGCGCAAGCTGCCGGGGATCGGGATTTTCCGCACAGCCATATTCGTGCCAGTCATGACATCGCTAATCGTCTGGGCGATTGTGTGGAAGTATTTGTTTGCGACAGACACAGGGTTTATCAATCAAATTTTGCAGATGTTCGGGATTACAGGCCCCTCTTGGCTGTACAATCCCAAGCTGGCGATGCCGGTGGTGATCGTGACAAGTGTCCTGAAAAATGTGGGCTTGAACATGGTTCTGTTCATTGCTGCCTTACAGCAGGTGCCCGTTCACCTGTATGAGGCGGCGCGTATTGATGGAGCCAGTCGGACGCGTCAATTGTTTCAGATTACGATCCCGATGATCAGTCCGACGGTTTTCTTAACCACGTTGTTGACGATCATCGGCTCGCTCAAGGTGTTTGGGCAGATTTACGTCATGACCCAGGGTGGGCCGGATAACAGTACAAAGGTGCTCGTCTATTACATATGGGAGCGCGCCTTCAAAAACTTTGAATTCGGCTATGCGTCTGCACTTGCCTTTGTGCTCTTCTTTATCATTTTAGTGTTTACGCTCTTACAGTGGCAGTTTAGAAAAAGGTGGGTGTTCCATGAAGAGTAATCGCCACGGATTACAAGCGGGCAAGTTATTGGGGATTGGCGGTCACTATGTCGCGTTAGGAGCGATCTCCCTACTGATGCTGGTGCCTTTTTTGTGGATGCTTTCTACTTCATTAAAAGAGCCAGCCAAAATATTCGTCTTTCCGCCAGAGTTTATCCCTTCGTCGATCCGCTTGGAGAACTACACGGAGGTTTTGGCGAATACGCCATTTCATTTGTTCTATTGGAACAGCCTGTACATTGCGATTTTGGTCACGGTTGGAACGGTATTATTTGCCTCGATTGCGGGCTATGCGTTTGCCCGAATCCCGTTTCGCGGACGGAATATCGTCTTTCTGGTGCTGCTGTCGACGATGATGATCCCGCATGAAGTGACGTCGATTCCGATGTTTTTGTTCATGCGCATGCTTGGGCTTATTAACACGCATGTGCCGCTGATTGTGCTTCCGATATTCGGGGCAGGCGGAATTTTTGGAGTGTTCGTCATGCGCCAGTTTTTCCTCGGGATTCCAAAAGAATTGGAGGAGGCGGCGATGATCGATGGCTGCTCGCGTTGGCGGATTTACTGGAGCATCATGCTGCCATTGGCGAAGCCAGCCATCGCGACGCTGACGATTTTTACGTTTTTGACGAGCTGGAACGAGTTTTACGATCCGCTCATTTTCATCAACGACAGAGAGATGATGACACTGCCACTTGCTTTGTCCTTGTTTACCGATGAAGTAGGGACAGCGTGGCATCATCTGATGAGTGCGTCCGTCATGGCGACCTTGCCGCTTTTGATCGTGTTCTTTTTCGCCCAAAAGCAGTTTATCGAGGGTGTATCGATGACGGGTCTCAAAGACTAGAGGAAGCATGGATGGAAAGGAAGCTCAACAAGGAGTGAGTGCAGATGAATCGAGTAGTGGAAGCAGATGTAGTCGTGATAGGCGGGGGACCGGCAGGAATCAGTGCCGCTCTCGCCAGCGGACGATTGGGAGCCAAAACGATCCTGATCGAGCGTTACGGCTTTCTCGGAGGGATGTCGACGATTGCGCTTGTTTATCCGTGGATGACGTTTCATACGGAGAGTGGCGAGCAAGTCATTAAAGGAATTGCACAGGAAATCGTCGACCGCTTGCAAGAAAAGGGGGGATCGCCTGGACATTTGCAGGATACGGTGGGATTCGTCAGTACAGTCACGCCGTATCATCCGGAAATTTACAAGCTGGTCGCTGTGGAAATGCTCAAGGAAGCGGGCGTCAAGCTGTTTGTCCACAGCTTTGTCGATCAGGTGAAGGTAGAGGGGACAGAGATTACTTCTGTTACCCTCACCAGTAAATCGGGCAAGTATGAGATCAAGGCCAAGGTGTTCGTCGATGCGACAGGAGATGCAGATATCGCTTATTTATCGGGAGCGCCGACGAGTAAAGGGCGAGATGCAGATGGGCTGACACAGCCGATGACCATGAAGTTTCGCATGCGCGGCGTCGATCTGGAGCAGGTGAAGCAGTACATGCTTGATCATCCGGATGAGTTTTATCACAAGACGCCGTTTGCACAGTTGCCGTCCATTCCGCTGACAGGTGTTCAAGGCTTTTATACGCATTGGAAAATGTCAGGCGTTCCGATTAATCGGGATCAAATTCTGTTTTTCACAGGGCCCGAGAGTGATGAAGTTCTGATCAATTGCACGCGGGTGCAGGGATTGGATGGAACAGATGTCGAGGATTTGACGGAAGCGGAGGAAGAAGGGAGACGTCAAGTGATATTGATGTCTGAATTTTTGAAAAATAAAGTTCCCGGGTTCGCGAAAGCATCCGTCTCCGCAGTCGGAACGCAAATTGGCATCCGTGAGACACGCAGAATCGTCGGGGAGTACAGCTTGACGATCGGAGACGTGGTCGCGGGCAGACGTTTTCCGGATGTCATCGCACGAAGCGGCTATCCGGTTGACATTCACGATCCTTCTGGCAAAGGCGTAGTGGCAGCAGATATTGAAGGGGAGGGCGCTTATGACATTCCGTATCGATGCCTGATCCCTCAATCCATCGACAACCTGCTTGCGGCGGGGCGTTGTATCTCTACGACACATGAGGCGCTGGCTACGACCAGGCTTACCCCGAGCTGTATGGCTACAGGGCAAGCAGCAGGTACAGCAGCGGCCATTGCGTTTCACGACAAAACCATTCCGCGTTTGCTTCACGTGGCAAAATTACAGGAACAATTGCGTCTAGCGAATGCCGTCCTCGATTAAACCTTTTCATTTTGAAAGGAGATTGGGTCTATGAAAAAGTTGCGCGTTGTCATTTCAACACTGGCTATGGCAGCACTAGTAACAGGCATGGTTCCATTTACGCAGACGAGTACAGTTGCGGCGAAAAAAGCGTCACCAAAGCCAATTGCCAAAGTCGCCCTTGTCCCCCTCGATGATCGTCCGGTCAACACGTATTTTCCACAAATGTCAGCAAGGGCAGGCGGGGTGGAGGCGATTATGCCCGATGAAGACATGCTCGGTCACTTTATGACGCCGGGCGATGGGGAAGAAATTGGCGATTGGCTGATCAAACAAGCAAGCAAAGTGGACGGCTCGGTCATCTCTGTCAGCATGCTGGCATATGGCGGACTGGTAGCGTCCCGTACCGATCAACAGTCCTATGAAGAGGCCCTGTCGAATATCGAAGCCATTAAGAGACTGAGAGATAAGCATTCTAAAAAGCCGATTTACGTCTTCGATACGATTCAACGCTTGGCGGTGACGGCGACTGATCCTGAAACTTTGAAGTACTATGAGCAAATCAGAGAATGGGCTATTTTATACGATGAGGTGCACAACCTCGGCATGACAGAAAAAAAGGATCGGCTCGATCAGTTGGAAAGGGAGATTCCCGAGTCTGTGCTGGAAGATTACTTGAATGCCCGCGAGCGCAACCACAAGATTAACTCACTGTTGATCGACTGGGTAGAGGATGGGACCATTGATTATTTAGTGCTAGCTCAGGATGACGCTGCTCCTCATGGTCTTCACCGGGCAGAGCGGGAGACTTTGGTCCAAAAAGCAAAGAAGCTGGATGTAGAGGATCGTGTAGCGATTTTCCCTGGAGCGGACGAAGTAGGAACCGTCTTGTTGAGCAGATTCGCCTTGAACGAAATGCGCATCCATCCAAAAGTAGCAGTCGAGTATTCGGGTATAGACGGCAGCGAGTGGACGGCGCCGTTTGAAGACACGACCTTTGATGTAAACGTCGAGAAGCATATTATCGCAGCAGGCGGCAAGCCCGTTCGGGATGAAGACGATGCAGATATCGTGTTAATGATCCATTCACCGAAGAAAAAAGGACAAAGCAATGCAGAGAGACGCGAAGACCTGGATGAGTTCGTCGAAGAAATCAATGATCTTCTGGAGGAAGGAAAGCAGGTCGCGCTTACAGACGTTACGATTACAAACAAAGCTGACTCTGAGTTGATCGAGCGACTACAAGAAGAAGTAAAGCTGCCGGAGCTTTTCGCCTACACGGCATGGGGAACGGCGGGAAATAACATGGGAAGCGCGTTGGGACAGGCGTTGCAACGATCAGCCTTTTTGGAAAAAGGAAATCAGTTCGGTGTGCCCTTAACGGTGGATGCGGCAGAAACCCATATTAATCTGCTCTTGTCATCGTTTGTAAATGACCATCATTACCGAAATGAAGTGATGGCCGAAGCACGTGACCTCGTAAAAGAGTTAAAGGGAAATGAGTGGAATCTCGGAGATGACTACGACGAAGTTAATGACTTTGTAAGAGATGCACTGACACCACATGCGGAAGATTGGTACGAAAACTATTTTGCCAATCAATCGCTGGTTATCGGAAAGCGAGGCAAGAATACGTTTGAAGGCGAAATCGTCGAACTATCGGATCTGGAGATCAAGCTTCCGTGGGAGCGGTTGTTTGAAGTCTTTGTCGGGCCAGAAGTGAAGATTGAAAGGGAGTAAGACATAGAAAAAGCCGTTCTATTTTTCGAATCTGCACATATCATGTCTCTATCGCTATAAGAAGGTGACGAGGATGGAGACTCTACAATGGTTGTATGTGCAGTATGAATTGGAAATGTATATGCGGGTTGTGGTGAGTGCGATTCTTGGTTTGTTCATCGGGTGGGATCGCTCGCACAGAAACAAGCCTGCCGGGCTGAAAACGTACATGTATGTGTCCGTAGCCTGTACGCTCATCACACTCGTTTCTATTTACAGCACAAAGCTATACAGTGCGCCTGGAAACGGAACGATGATGGACCCGATGCGCTTGGCTGCACAGATTGTCACAGGTCTTGGCTTTTTGGGAGCAGGCGTCATCTTGAAGGACGGCTTGAAAGTAAAAGGACTGACCTCCGCAGCCATGATCTTTTTCGCTGGCGGGATTGGTATCGGGATCGGAGCCGGATTTTACGGCATTGTGATATTCTCGGTCATCATCGCCTTTGTACTCGCCAGGATCAGTCAGCGTGTGGAGGATGTCCAGCACAGGCGGTTAGGAAAGTGAATCACGGAGAAGCGGTGCATTAGCATCGCTTTTTACTTTTTGCAGGAGCCGTAGTGGGAGGAAGAAGCGAATTTCCAGTCTGCGCTTCGGCCTCCGCCCTGCAAGGGGAGGTAAGACTGTCCGCTTCGGAATAAATGGCGGGAGCGCTTCAAAAGTAGAAGTTTCGAGGAAGTATTTCATAAGTGAAGCTTAAATTCCCCGCCATTTATACCTACGCTAGGTTGGGCTCCAGAGGCGCTTGGACTGGAAATTCGCTTCTTCCTACGTAGCTATTCATTCATTCGTTGAAAGTGGTTCTAAGATGTTCTCTTTCAACTAAATTGACTTTCACAAGCTTCCTTGCGTTAACTTGCAAAATGTTTGAATAACACGAAGGAATTTACTGCTGTACGAAAGCCCTGCCACAACAGTGTGGTGATCACTTGTTTTCAGATGATATTCCTCTGACAAACGCGCGGTATGCTGGAAGAGTAATGAAAATCTGGAAAGGACGCGAGCGCGATGAGAGATGAAAGATTAGGAAAAATAGCAGATAACTTAATTTCGTACAGCCTGGATGTGCAAGCCAAACAGCATATTATGATCATGGTCGTAGATGAAGGAGAGCCGCTGGCAATGGAATTGGTGAAGCGGCTGTATGCGAAGGGAGCGTATCCCCATCTGCGCTTTGTACGGCCGAAGGTCCAGCGGGAATGGTTGAAAGGGTTAACGGAAGAGCAGCTTGCCCAGACCGTTCAGTTGGAAAAGGACATGTGGTTTGGCATGCAAGGCTATATCGGAATTCATGGCGAGACAAATGACAGTGAGATGAAGGATGTTCCACAGGAGAAGTACCGTCTGTACGCAGAAGCGTATGATTCCATTTTCCATTATGTCGACAATCAAATTACGGGACTGCGCATTAACTACCCGACCTCGGCTATTGCCCAAAAGGCCAACATGACGACAGAAGCGTTTGAAGACTTTTATTTCAACGTATGTTCGCTCGATTATCAGAAAATGGCCGAAGCGTGCCAACCGTTGTACGACCTCATGGACAAAACGGACAAGGTGCGCATCGTCGGACCAGGGACAGACCTGACGTTTTCGATCAAGGGGATTGGGACGCGGACAGCGGTAGGCAAACGCAACATTCCCGATGGTGAAGTGTATACCTCTCCCGTGCGCGACTCGATTCACGGGACGATCAGCTACAATACCCCCAGCAATTTCAAAGGCACGACGTTTGAAAACATCCGGTTTACTTTTCGGGAAGGAAAGATTGTCGAGGCGTACGCGAACCAAACGGACAAGCTAACGGAAATATTGGACACGGATGAAGGTGCACGCTACATCGGTGAATTTGCCATTGCGTTTAACCCGTACATTTTGCACCCGATGGGCGATACTTTGTTTGATGAAAAAATAGCCGGCAGCTTCCATCTCACACCCGGTCGTGCCTATGATCAAGCGGATAACGGCAACCGCAGCGCGATTCACTGGGACCTGATCTGCATTCAGCGCCCGGAATACGGTGGCGGCGAAATCTGGTTTGACGATGTACTGATTCGAAAAGACGGAAGGTTTGTGTATGAAGCTCTGCTGGGGCTGAATCCGGAGCAATTGATTCTGTAGGGGAGGGCGATAATGCCCTCCTCCTTTATTTGAGTTTGAAAACCACTACGCCTGCGATCATGATGCCGATTCCGATGATTTTGTTCAAGGTGATCGGAACCTTTTGCACACCGAACAGGCCGAGAGAATCAATGAGGAGAGCGACGAGCAATTGTGAGATGAGCAGAATCGATACGGCGTAGGCAGGGCCGATAGTCGTAATGCCTTTCATCACACTAAAAACGATCAGTGCCCCGAAAACGCCTCCTAGCAAATACACCTTGTTCACTTCCCCGATGCTTTTCCAATCGCCATCGCGAACGTAGAGAAAGATCGCGAATGATACAAGGAAACCTACCGCATGAACAATCGCATTGGTTTGCCACAGTCCGAGCTTTGTACTGGCTTGCGCATTGAACACGCTTTGCAGACAAATAAAAACGCCAGCGAGTAACGAAAAGAGAATGCCTTGCACAAGATGACCTCCTATATGGTTGATTACTCATAGATGTTTCCGCTTGCAAGTGCACTGATTTTTTCTCGATCCTTGATAATCAGTGCGCTTTTTTTGCGTTCGATCACGGATGCTGCGCAAAGATTGCGGATCACCCGGTTCAAATGTCGGTAGCTTGTACCCAACAGCTCGGCAACCTCTGTCAGCTTCGCCGTCTTTAGCTCCTCGGAAGCGGTCGACCCCGTATCACTGGACAGCGTGGAGAGCAAATAGCTGGCAAAGCGATTTTCAACAGGATACAGCAGGTTCAGGCTGGTGGAGTTCGATGATGTATACAGCTTGTGACTGATTTTATGAAGAATGAATTGCAAAAAAGGCGGGTGGTTCTGGTAGTTTTCCTGCAAAACTTTGAAGGGGAGACTGACCACGAGACTGCGATGGACAAACTCAACCGTATTGCGGACCTCGCATTGTGTGACGTACTCGACGTCTCCGATAATCGCCAGTGGATTGTTAAAGCGCAGCAACAAAGATTTTCCGTTAGGAAGCGTCGTGAAAATTTTGATTTTTCCCTCCAAAATGAAGTGCATGTAGTGAAGCTGATCGCCCTTCGAACAGAGGATGTCACCCTTCTCAGCCAGATACAGGCGCATTTCATGGAGAGTAGCGGCATCAAAAATATCGGGCAAGGGACTGTTTTGCACCAGCGTATGCAGAAGGGTGCGGTCGTGAAGTTCTTTCATGTATCAAGCCTCCTGCTCGTTTGCTTGCAGGTTATACCCTCTTTAGTAAAAGGCATTTGCGCACGAAAAAAAAGGACATATGTCCTTTTTTCCAGTTAAACACAAAAGACGCATAGCAGGAATATTCGGATAGATTCGAGAAGTAACATTGTCGAGATAACAGGAAAGAGAGAAACGAAGGAGTGGTTCACATGGTTTTGCCTGTAAGTGAAAGAATCATTGGATTTGTAGGAACGGGCGTCATGGGGAAAAGCATGGCAAACCATTTTCTGCAAGCAGGATATACAGTGCTGGTGTATACGCGTACAAAGGAAAAAGCGGCAGATTTGCTGGCAGCCGGTGCGATCTGGAAGGAGCATGTCAGTGAGCTGGCAAAAGAGGCAAACGTCATCATCACAATGGTCGGTTACCCATCTGATGTCGAGGAAGTGTATCTCGGCGCGGACGGAATTGTAGCAAATGCGAAGCCAGGCACTTATTTGATCGATATGACGACATCGAAGCCGTCGTTGGCGAAACATATTTATGAGGAAGCCAAAAAGCACGAGCTGCATTCCCTGGATGCGCCTGTCTCCGGTGGAGATGTGGGAGCTCGCGAAGCGCGTTTGACTATCATGGTTGGTGGCGATCAGGAAGTATTTGATGCGATGGAGCCAGTGTTTACGATCATGGGGACAAACGTCGTGTTGCAGGGGGGACCAGGTGCAGGGCAGCATACCAAAATGTGCAACCAGATTTGTATTGCCACGAACATGATCGGTGTGTGTGAAGCGATTGCGTATGCGAAAAAAGCAGGTCTGGACCCAGAGAAAGTGCTGACGAGCATTGGAGCAGGTGCGGCTGGTAGCTGGTCGCTGTCGAATCTGGCGCCGCGCATGATCGCGGGCAACTTCGCACCTGGCTTTTACGTCAAACATTTTATCAAGGACATGGGAATCGCATTGGAAGCAGCGGAGGAAATGGGGCTGATGACACCAGGACTCGCGCTCTCCAAATCGCTCTATGAAGAACTGGCAGCAAACGGCGAGGCAGATAGCGGCACGCAAGCTTTGATCAAATGGTTTGAAGGAAAGTAAAGACAAAAAAGGAGCCCTTTTCACGAGGGGCTCCTTCTTTATGTCTATCTGTCACGTATTGACTTGTATATCGCGTACATCTTTTGGAACGGATCTATTTTTGGAAGGGGGTTGTTCCATTTTCTTCACTTCTAAGATGTCCAGCAAGAAAACAAAGGACGGAATCCCGACAATTAGTCCCCATACCCCAAAGAAATGCTCGGAAAAGATCAGAACGACAAATGTGTAGAAAATCGGCAAGTGAGTCTTGGTTGCCATCAAGCGAGGATTCAACACATAGGCCTCAAGTGCGTGAATCACCATGATGAAAATGAGCAAATAGACGACGGTTGCGATACCACCGACACTATAGGCGATAGCACTGAGCGGAATCAATGAAATGGCGACACCTGCAACCGGAATGAGCCCCAGTATGAAGACCATGATCGCGAGTCCCAATAGATTCGGAAAGCCCATGATCCATAGTCCGATGACGGTGAAGGTCGTATTGAATAAGGCGATCAACAGCTGTGTTTCAATTACTTTGCCAAAGGTCAGGATGAATTTTTGGCTGAAATAGGCAATTTCGTTGTACAGCCAGGATAATTTACTCGTGCGAAATTGAGCGGTAAATGTCACGACATTGTCTTTGCCGAGCAGGAAAAACAGACTCAGAATAATCGCCAGAAAGACATTGAACCCAACGTTTCTGACCACCGCGAGAAAATCAAGGCTGCCTTGTACGATACCCTTCATATCTAGCTTCCCAACAACAGACATCAGATAGGGGGCAAACTCATTGTGCTGATTTTGGTGGTACACTTGCTCGATGACATGGAACAATTGTCCGGTTTGGTGAATCAGCGCTGGAATGGCTTTCATCCCACCCACAATGAGAAAGAACGTCAGCAACATATAGAGAAAAATGAGAATCAGCTTGGGATGGATCGGCACGACTTTGTGTGCGAGACGCGTGAGGTATTGATGCAGCCGATTCATTAAATAGGTAACTAAAAAGGTCAGCAAAACCATGTTCAGCATACTTCCCAAGGAGTAAAGCAACAAACAAAACAACGCCAAAATCCCAAATCGTCTTACATCCGGCTTTTGCAAGGCGGCAGCAAAGAAATTCATGGGAACATCCTTTCCAAGTGCTCTTTTCAGCACTCCCATCCGTATACGATGATTATACTGCGTCGGTGTGAACAATTATAGCACGCTTAAAAGCGAGTGGACGGAAAGAAAAGGTTCCAGTTGTTTGAAAAAGTGCAGCGAAACTATTTCACCCTACGAAGCGTCAAAGGAAGGGAATGTTTGCCAAGGGAGGCTAATCACCAATGAACATAAAAACAAAAACCGTGAGTCTGGTTACCGCGGTCATACTCGGGGCAAGTGCGTGGACTTCTTCTGTCCATGCGGCTACGTTTTCCCAGATTCAGCCGTATATAACTGACTACAAGATCGGTTTTACGGACGGTAACAAGCTGGTCACACAGGCTATTTATGATGATTTTGAGCTATTTTCCCAAAACATGATCGTAACAAAGAACGGTAAAAAAGGAATTCTCGACGTGCGGACAGGGAAGGAAATAACTCCTGCGATTTGGGATTATATCGACATTCCGGATTCCAAAAATATCGCGATTGTTCAAAAAGGCGGCTGGTTCCAATATATCGATTTGAAGACGCATAAGCTGTCAACCATGAAATTTGCTGGGGCGCATCCGTATCGTTTATCCAATGAGCAGGGAACAGCGATTATGTTCTTGGGAAAATCATCTATGGTGCTCCATGTAGATGGAAAGGTGCTGATTTCGCCAGTTGCAGGTAAGCTGTCGATGGTACAACTCGTTGCTCCTGATCAGACGGAAAATAAAGAGGCGGAGAAAAAGCGGTATTTCGTCGCGACTACTCCCAAAGAGCTCATCATGTACGATCCTGCTTCCGGCAAAAAGCTGTTTGCGCTGCCAAAAGCAGAACTGATTCCAAACGAAGGCGGTCCAGACACCGCGTATCTCAAGGTACGATCCGGTGGAAAAGAAGGCTTGATCGATCGCATTGGCAAGTACGTACTAGAGCCGAAATACACTGCGATTTATGCTTGGAACAATGGCTACTTTCAGGTGATCGGACCCAAGGGACAAGGGCTGTGGAAGGACGGACGGATGCTGGCAGAGCCCATTTACAAAGAAGTCGGGTTCGAGCATAACAATCCGGATATGTACTACACGGTTTCTGGAGATGTCATCACGTATCATTCCAAGTCCAAAGGTACGTCGCACCCATTGAAAAAAGGAGCTCAGTACTTGCATGGCAGCTACGTGTTGGGACAGGACCCTAAGACGAATCTGTACGGAGTCGCCCAGGTTGGAGGAGGAACGGTCATACCATTCACTTATTCTTCGGTAGAAGGTCCGCCAGCTGCACGCTTGCTCGTCCGCAGCGATGGAAAAAAAGCGATCCTCCCAGGCTGGGGAAAAGAAGTCAAGGAGCCAGATTTTTGGTTCGACTCGTATGTGACGTTGGGCAGCTACAGCATGCTTAGCATTAAGGACGGAAACAAAGTCGGACTTTATTCTGAAGATGAAGGCTTGGTCCTGTCTCCTGTTGAGAATCGAATCATTCGCCACGAGGGAGTAACGGGGGAGGTGCTGGTGACAGAGCCGGATGGAAAGTTGCTGCGATACAGCATCAGTGGGAAACAAAGAGAAGCTGTCAATCCCAATCCGTTGTCCGATGATTTAACGAAAAAGTATGAGCCGGGAAAAGGCGAGATGATTGTGGACCGCAAGACGAACCAACCAATCAGCAAGCCCTATCAATCTGTCTATATGGATTCCGATACCAATCTCATCGTTGCAATGGATCACGATTGGGCGGATCTTTATACCCCTGAGGGCAAGCTGTTGACTACGGAGATCAAAGTCGCGGTGTGGAAGTCAGGCAACGACAGACCGCCTCTCACCTTGATCAAAGTTGCTGATTCCGTATACACCATGGGTGTGAAAGCGGGGAATGTCGGAATGGCGATGATCAAGGCCGATGGCGGGCAGCTCCAGGTCTTGAGCGATTTTGTGTATCGAGATGCAAACGAAATGATGGTACAAAATCAAAAGATCGCGATGACAGCACGGTTGGACGGCACGCTGGATGTATGGGCGCAAGAAGGGAACCAGCTCGCTAACAAGCTCACTAGCGTGAAAGGTTTTCACACGGAATCTTATTTTGATCGGGTATTGATCCAGTCCACTACAGGATGGGATGTCTATTCACCGCAGTTGATCCGCTTAAGCACGGGCGATTATCAGTCCATGAAGTATATGCACTTATATGATCTCAAGACGGGTGCCATTGCCTACCAGGACAAGAAGACGGGATTGTACGGCCTTATGTCGCTGGAAGGAAAGGTGCTGACAGCGGCCAAATATGAGGCGATTTTGCCAACAAGCAAAGTATTCCCACAGGTGTGGAGCAAGGCAGATCATCAGACGCCTTATGTATTCACAACCAAAGATCAGTTCGGTTATCTCAGTCAAAGTGGGCAAGAGCTGTTTATGACAAGATTCCTGACGAAAAAACCAGTGATTTCGTATAGTCCGATCACATTCCAATCGTTTTCGGCCTACTCGGATACGATGCGACAACGCCCGCTTGAGCTGATCGATTTCGGCAAACCGTATAGCTGGCCAGCTGGTGGCAACAGCGAGAGCCATTTTTTTGCCAATCTGGCGCTTTATTTGAATCTGTCGAAGGATGCAGGCAAGCAAGCGGTACTTTCAGAACTGGTGTCCAAGGGGATCATCAAAGCCGATGAGAATCGTTCTGTCATGAGCGACGAAGATATGTTCCGAGTGGCCTATTTCATGGCGACGGGCAAAACAAGTCAAGCGATGACGACGCCACAGGTGATGGAGTGGGCACAGAAGCGGGGAATTGTACCGGTGCGTGAGGGAATGAGCTACCACATGACGATGAATTTGTACGCGGAGTATCAGCACATCTTGATGACAGAGCTCATGCGTTCCCTGAAAGGAAAGAAAGTGCTCAAGCCAAAGGTGTTGACGACGGCTTCTCTCAGTGACGCACAACAGCAAATGCTCACAACAGCCCTGATCGTGAACGGCAAGCCGGCCGATCAACTGCCAGTGCCGCTCCCACAAGCTGAGTGGCAGAAAGCCATTCAAGGCTTGGTCAATCAGTACAACAAGCAAGCGGCTCAATTGCTTGCGGCCTATGAAGCGAAGCTGTGAGCAGAGAAATGTACAGGCGCAGGTGTTCATCCTGCGCCTTTTTCGTGCTATTAAAAAAACGGCCAATATTTTACAATTAGTACATAGAAGGCAGCGTGAACGCAAGCCGAGACGGCTACGGACACAATGAACGAGACAAACGAAATCTGATCGAGCTTGTAAGCGACAAAGAAAAATATCGTAAAGGCAATAAAGGCGATAAACGTGCCTTCTTCCAAATAAGCAACTGTCATATTCATTCCACCTCAATTCAAGAAAGGATACTTCCCCATGATAATTACGATCGAAAAATTAAGCATACAAGATGCAGCCAGCTTGTTTCAATTTGAAGTGCGCAATCGCGTCTTTTTTGAAAAATCGGTTCCCAGTCGGGGAGACGCTTATTACCAATATGAACATTTTTTACGAGGTCTGCAAGCCTTACTCGACGAGCAGGCGCAAGGAATCTCGTTTTTTGGCCTCATCAAAAACAGCCAAGGTGACATCTTGGGCAGAATGAATTTGGTAGACATTGAGAAAGACGACCGAATCGGACATCTCGGCTATCGAGTCGGGGAAGATACCGCTGGAAAAGGAGTGGCTTCACAGGCACTGAAGGTCTTTTTAGAGGGGCATGTTCCCCACTTGAATGTCAGAATGATCTGTGCAAAAACAACAACGGATAACATCTCCTCGCAAAAAGTGTTGTTGAAAAATGGATTCGAGCCCCATGACATGGAGCCAGATAGCGCGGATGATTTTCTTCACTATCGCTTGTTTGTTGTCTAATAAGTGATAATTTGGTATTGTATGGAAAGTTTGTTAATAGAGTGAAGTGGGGGATTGAGATGAAACGTCAAGGTAAGATCATTGCGAAGCTTCTGGTGTCGACAGGAGTGCTGGTTTCCTCCGTCGGATATGCTTCAGCGAACGAAGTAAAATCTCAGGAAACAAGTTCTACCTCTTTACATAAGGTTTTGCGTTTGAACCTGATTGATCAGCCAGGCCAATTGGCCCCCGCAATGGCTGAGGATGAAGCGATGTTTTCTGTGATGCATACGATGTTTGATGGGTTGGTCCGCTTAGGTCCAGATGGAAAAGTTCAGCCATCAATCGCCCAGAAAATAGACGTATCAGATGATAGGAAAACATATACGTTTCATTTACGTGAGGCGAAGTGGAGCAATGGTGATCCAGTCACTGCCAATGATTTCGAATATGCTTGGAAGCGTGTGCTAGACCCGGAAACAGATAGTACGTATTCTTACTTGCTCTATTCCATCAAAAATGCGGAGCAAGCCAACACAGGCAAGTTGAAGCTAGACGAGGTAGGAGTAAAAGCAATCGATGCCAAGACATTGCGCGTGGAGTTGGAGCAGCCTACACCATATTTTACAGAGGTAACGGCCAAACCGATTTTTTATCCGGTGAACAAAAAGGTCGATGAGAAAAACCCGGGTTGGTTCCGAGAAGCTGCGACACATGTCGGGAACGGACCTTTCAAATTAGTTTCCGCAGATAAAGAAAAAATTACGGTGGTCAAAAACGACCTGTATTGGGATAAAGCGGCTGTGAAGCTGGACAAGCTGGAATTTGACGTGATTCAGGATGAGAATACACAGCTCTATATGTTCGATAATTACAAGTCTGACTGGGCAGGCGCTCCGTTCGGATCTCTACCCGTCGAGGCGTTGCCAGCACTGAATTACAAAGAAATATTGCAAACAAAGCCGATTGCAGGTGTTTACTGGTACAAGTTCAACACCGAGCAGGCACCGTTTACCAACGCAAAGATTCGCAAGGCGTTTGCCTATGCAATGAATCGTCAGGCGATTGATGATGTGCTGCTCGATGGTGTGCAAATACCTGCTACAGGTGCTCTGCCACCTACGATGAACCTGAAAAAGGATGGCTACTTCAAGGATAACGATCAGGAGACAGCGAAAAAGCTGCTGGCCGAGGGTATAAAGGAGCTGGGAATGACAAAGCTCCCGCCAATAACCTTGTCCTATAACAAGTCCGAGCATCATCGCTTGATCGCAGAAACGATTCAAAAGCAGTGGAAGCAAACACTGGGTGTGGATGTCACACTGAATGATGAAGAATGGAAAGTGTTTTTGGAAGATATAAAGAATGGCAAGTATCAGATTGCACGGACGGGCTGGCATGCAGATTACAATGATCCGAGCAACTATTTGGAGCTATTCAAGGAGAAGGATGGTAGCAGCAACGATACCGGATGGGAAAACAAAAAGTATCAAGAGCTTTTGAATCAATCCGTGACGGAGAAAGATTCTGAGAAACGAAAGCAGCTGCTGGCCCAGGCAGAAGCGATCCTGATGGAGGAAATGCCCGTTGCTCCGGTATACTTTTATACCAGACATTGGGTTCAAGATGAGAAGCTAAAAGATGTTGTCATGGATCATCAAGGCGTGGTCGATTACAAGTGGGCTTCCAAAGAATAAGGCGTAAAAAACACAAGAGAGTCCCCTTCCTGCTAAAAGGAAAGGGACTTTTTTTCGTTTATGGGTGTCAAATCACGGCTCCCAAGGACGTCTGGTCCCAAGCATATCCGCGAGATGCTTGTTATCCTTGCGTCTGATTTTACGTGCCGCAGCTCGCTCGTCCGCACCATTGTGCAGGAATACTTCCTCTTCCGTCTCCGGCACGATCTGGGGCACGGGGGTAGGTCGCCCATCCTCGCCAATCGCGACAAACGTCAGAAAAGACGTTGCACAGACGCATCGAATGCCCGTTAGCAAATCTTCCGCAACAATTTTGACAAATACCTCCATCGACGTGTTATGCGTCCATGTGACGAAGGCTTCGAGTGCAACCTCATTGTCCACCCGGATGGGCTGCAAAAAGTCGACTGAATCAGTAGAAGCAGTAACGACTGGTCCACGGGCATGCTTCATGGCAGAGATCGCAGCAACATCGTCGATATGCGCCATCAGCCTGCCGCCGAACAGCGTATTGTGATTGTTCGTATCCGGGGGCAGCACATGGCTTGCTTTGAACGTGCGCGACTCCCGAACAAAACGTTGAATCGTCATAAAGGTAGCTCCCTTCTTTCTTGCAATCGGATTATGAATGATGACAATCTTCTCTCCTTTTCATTGTTCCACAAAAAAATGGATATATTCCTCTTCGTTGGAGTAAGACGGCGAATTTTATCAAAGGCTATGGACGGGATAAGGTATGCGAGAGGGGGGGTTCCGTTTGGGGGATTATGTGCAGTATTTCAATAATCTTATCGCCTCGATCAATGATATTCCGAACAAGCTGATGAGCGTTTTATCTGTTATTCATGCACCCATTCAGCATTTGACGAACACATTGATTGTCACAAACATCCTGTTGGGTCTACTTGTACTGACCTCCATTGCGAATGTGTTTATGCTTTGGCAAAACGGCAAAAAGAGACACTAATGCTGTTGCCACGAATGTCATTTGCCGCTATACTGGTGGAGTAGTTTATGGATAAATATGTAACGGTTGTTGCTACGACCGTCCCTATATCGAAATTGTATGCACAAAAACAGCGGAAAGGAGGGTATCCACATGAAAAAAAGATCATTAATGTCTTTGCCAAAAGGAATTGGATACTCCACCGCTGTTTTCTTTGATCTGACTAAATCACGGGAGAAGTATGTCCAAAAACGGATATAGCGACCATCCTTTGATGGAGTGGGATTCATCAGGATACAGTGGAAAAACGCCACAGGTCGCTTCCTGTGGTTTTCTTTTTAGGGCACCGCAGGATTTCCTGTGGTGTTTTTTTATTTCGAAAAAAGGGAGATGGATTGTATGCAAGGAAACGGAGAGAACATTTACGTAAGACTGGTACAGGAATCAGATGCACAGAGCCTCTTGGCGCTTGAAGTGAGAAACAAAGACTTCTTTCAAAACTTCACTGGGAAGAGAGAAGAGGCATTTTATACGCTGGAAGGACAAATCGACAGAATTAAGAGCGTGGTGGCTTTAAAAGAAGAAGACAGAGGGTACGTCTTTGTCATTGCGGAAAAAGGAAAGGATGAAATCATTGGGGAAGTCATCCTCTCAGAGGTCGTAAGAGAGAATCTGCAAAGCTGCTGGATCGGCTACTTCCTGGACAAAGAGCATAATGGAAAAGGCTACATGACCGAAGCGGTAAAGCTCGTCGTGGCATATGCCTTCGAGACATTAGGTCTTCACCGTTTGGAAGCAGGCGTGATGCCGCATAATATAGGCTCGATCAAGGTACTGCTAAAGGCTGGTTTTCACAAGGAAGGGCTTGCCAAGAAAAACGTGAAAATCAATGGTCGGTGGGAAGATCATCAAACACTGGCGATCGTGAAAGAAGAGCAAACCGATCAGGTGAAGCCCAAGGTTCAGCGCAAAAATCCTAGTACAGTTGCTCCGCCTATGGGATCCTATACACATCTGACCGTCGTTCCAAAAGGAGCTGATTTGCTCGTACTTTCTGGGCAAGTAGGGATGGACCAGCACGGAGAGTTGCCGACAGAAATGAAAGAACAAGTAGAAAACACGCTACAAAACATACTGCGCAATTTCGAAAGTGAGTCAGTAACTGCGGACCATATCATCAAAATCAATATATGGGCAACCGAAGAAATGGATTGGAGGCATTTTAATCAGGTGTGGGAGAAGTTCCACGGGGGGACACCGCCAGCGATGACCATGTCTTACGTCCCGGCATTGGCAGTCCCTTCGCTCAAAGTGGAGATAGAAGCTTGGGCAGCGAAATGGTAGGAAGGAGATAGCGTCGAAAGAAAAAGGGTGAAGCTTTTTGCTTCATCCTTTTTTCTGTAACTTTTTTCTAGCAAAAACGTCACTATTTTCAGGAGATAGAATGATCGTGACGATATTGCTGTTTTGAGAGCAAAAGATGTCAAAACATGAAGGAATATGCGGACGAATCGAGAAGTTCTTTCTATTAGCTGGATTTTCCAAAAATAAGAGAAAAACAGAGGGGAACGAGGAACTTGCTTTTACGAGTAAATGTCAGCTTGCTAGCTGTTTTCTTCTTGATTTTGCTGATGCCTCTGTCCATTGCGCGAGCGGCCACCCATGTAGAAGTGGCGGTCGATCAGTTAAATATTCGAAGCGAGCCAGGTACGACTACCCAGATTGTCGCAACACTCAAAAAAGCCACGCGGTTGCCAATCACCAAACAGCAAAAAGATTGGACGCAGGTAAAGCTGCCGAACGGCAATACCGGATGGGTCAATAATAAGTATGTGAAGATGATAGAAGTTCCACAGATCAAATATGTCAAAAGCAATGTGGACATGCTGAATGTTCGGGCAGAACCAAATGCCACTGCACAAATTTTGCAGATCATCGACAAAAACGGTGTGTTTTTGCAAATGAGAAAGCAAGGGGAATGGGCACAAATTAAGCTGTCTGATCAAAAGAACGGCTGGGTGAAAGCCAGTTATTTGACGGAGACAACGGCACCAGCACCAAAACCACCCCAGGTACCGGCACAAATCCCGGATCCGACAACAATTCCAGCACCGCCCCCTCCTGTACTCCCATCCAATACAGGGAGTGGATTCGAACAAGGGACAATCGTATTAACGGAAGGCTATGAAGTTTATGCGCAGCCAGATATTCTTGGTACCGTCATTGGTCAAATCCATGGTGGGATGACGATCAACCATTACGGATATGCAAATGGTTGGTATACCATCAACTTCAACGGTACCTATGCCTATATTTTCAAACCAATGGAACAGACTGGGACAGCTCCATCATTGCCGAGTTCAACACCGGGGGTACCAGCGACTTTGCCAACAACAACGCCTCCCTCTGTACAAGAACTACAGATTCGTGTCAAAAATCCTGATTCCAACATCCGCA
This sequence comes from Brevibacillus brevis, assembly GCF_001039275.2. NCBI lineage: Bacteria > Bacillati > Bacillota > Bacilli > Caryophanales > Paenibacillaceae > Brevibacillus > Brevibacillus brevis. The sequence goes on along the minus strand of NZ_CP030117.1, from coordinate 4,901,845 downwards.
ACGGTCCCTCAACCGATCATGCTATAATTGGAACCGTTCAACCCGGACAAGTATTCCCGGTTGTACAAACAGCAGGAGACTGGTACATCATCAGGCTGGCAGACAATTCGACTGCCTATATCGCAGGGTGGATCGTAGAGAAGATTCAACCAGCTGGTACTCTGCCACCGACAGGAGCAACGTACGAGTACAACAATGGGATGATTGGAAACGAGAAAGTGTATATCTATCATACCCATAACCGTGAGTCTTGGCGAAATGTAGCACGGAACCAACAAGGAAGCTCGGTAGATGATACTGAGATCAACATCACGCTTGTTGGGAAAAGGCTGGGCGAGCTGTTGCAAGGAAGAGGCATTTCGGCAATGGCGAGCCAGGACGATTTCGCTCAAAGATTGAGGGAACAAAATAAAAGCTACTCGATGTCTTATTCCGAGTCGTACAAGGCGGTAGCGGCAGCGGCAGCAACCAGTCCACACTTGCAGTACATTTTCGATATTCATCGGGACAGTGATGAGCCACGCAGCAAGGTAGCGATCACGATCAATGGCAAAACCTATTCCCGGATGCTGTTTGTAATCGGAACAGCGAATCCGAACCATCTGGCGAACAAAAAGCTGGCGGAAGAGCTGCACGCCCGTCTGGAAGCCTCTTATCCAGGTTTGTCGCGGGGGATTATCCTGAAAGGCTCAAACCAAGGGAACGGCGTGTACAATCAGTCCATTTCCGAGGGAGCCCTGCTTTTGGAATTCGGTGGTACGAACAACACCTTGGAAGAAGGCTATAATACTGCAGAAGCCTTTGCCGAAGTCTTTGGGAATTACCTGATCGAATCTCAAATTGCATTCCAATAAACGGTCAATAAAAGTAGCACGATTCTTTTCGCCACATGCGAGAGAATCGTGTTTTTTTCCAGGAGGATCATTTATGGCTACGCATCAAGAACACATACAATCAACTGACGATAAAAGTCGTCGTCATCTTCAGGGGGACTGTGAAAGCTGCTTTGGCTTGTGCTGTGTGGCATTGCCTTTTGCTGCTTCCTCTGACTTTGCCATCAATAAAGACGCAGGCAAGCCCTGTAGTAACTTACAGGCAGACTTCCGATGTGGTGTACACACAAAGCTGAGGGACATCGGCTTTCGCGGATGTACGGTCTACGATTGCTTTGGAGCTGGTCAAAAGGTGTCTCAAGTCACTTATGGCGGCCAAGATTGGCGTAAAGAATCCGGATCAGCGAAGCAAATGTACGAAGTATTTCCGATCATGTGGCAGCTTCACGAGCTTCTTTGGTATTTAACGGAGGCGTTGACCAAGCAAGCTGCCCAGTCCCTCCATCCTGCATTGAAGGAAGCGTTGGCGGAGACACAACGCCTGACGGATCACAGTCCTGAGGACATCCTGAAGCTGGACATCGCTTTTCATCGAGCAAAAGTTAACGAACTATTGTTGCAGACAAGTGAATGGGTACGTAAGGACGCGCTTGCCAAGTACAAAGGGGGCAAGCAAGGAAAAACCTATGGCCGAGGCGCTGATCTCATCGGTGCCAAGCTCAAAGGTGCTGATTTACGAGGAGCTCAATTGCGCGGCGCTTATTTGATTGCTGCTGATCTGAGAGGAGCAGATTTGCGGGGAGCTGACCTCATTGGTGCAGATTTTCGCGATACAGATGTGAGCGGAGCGAACTTGACGGAGACGTTGTTTCTCACGCAGGTTCAGCTCAACGCGGCGAAGGGCGATGCAAGCACCAAGCTGCCACCTTCATTCACGCGCCCACCGCACTGGGCTCATTCCCAAGCATAAAGCTTGCAAAAAGCAGACTGTCCGATGTGGATGGTCTGCTTTTATTATTGATTCAACACTACTTTCGCCAGACATGTGATTCCCTCCAAGAGAAGACGTATTTTTTACGAGGTTGGATTTGAATGTAACCCAACTATTTCTATCACTTCGACTACCGCTACTTTTCTTGCACCTTCCATAAAATATCCGAGCACACCCAGCTCCATTCTTTTTGTGTGAACCTCTTTTCGCATTTGGGGGAAAAGAATCCACATGCGAGCTGTTCCTTCTGTAGGAACTGGGCTTGTGTTATCTAAAATGATTTCTCCGTGATCATCCTCAAATTCAGGATGGATGGCAAAGATGCCTGTTATGCTCGTGTCATCTCCATGGTAAGAAAAATCACTTCGATATCCTTGAAACGGCGTCACCTTTCTTCCGCCTTCATTTTCAGAGTAAAATCGATACTTCACCCGAAAATCAGCGGGGTGCCTCCTTATTTCTTGATAGGGTATCCACATGTTAATTCCTCCGATCTTTGAAAAACGTTGTTAATACATTTCTACTTTTGCCGTATTAACTATCGTGAGGCTCACAACCAAACAAATTGCGCAATTTGTTTATTCCATCCAGAAGGGAGGGGAAGTAGTTGGAGATTGCCCAAGTGAACACAGGCATCTGCCAAAACGAAGAACATGAAAGGCAAGCGGAAAGCATGTCGACCGAAACTTTTGCCCAAATTTATGGTGCTTATTATAAGCGCGTCTACAAATATATCTGCTATCGGATCAACAATCACTATGCAGCAGAAGAAATATGCAGTCATGTGTTTGAAATGGTGATAGCAAAATACAGCAGCTTTTCGCCGGATAAATCAAACTTTGAGGTCTGGTTGTTTGCGATCGCCAGAAACGCAGTGACAGATTACTTCCGCTCACAGAAGAAAAGAATCAGCTTTTCATTGGATTCGATTCTGAATCTGGTCTTGCCGAAGTCGTCACCGGAGGACATCGTGATCCGCGACGATAATCATCAAGCCTTATTTCGAGCACTGGCGAAGCTGAGTGACAAGGAGCGCAATATCATCGCCATGAAATATGCGGCTGGTCTTAAAAACGCAGAAATTGCAGAACTTCTGGGTGTCAGTGGTTCAAATATTGGCGTCGTGCTCTACAGATGCTTGAAAAAGCTGCAAATGGAATTGCAAAAAGGAGGCTTCCGTTATGAAGAGTAAGCATGATCTAGACGATTTTCGTGAACTCACCGACTTGCTTACTGATCTGGAACTAGATGACGCCACTCCAAAAGCCAACATATATAATCGGCTGAAATTCAAATTGGAATCAGGAAACATACAACTACATGATAGCAAAAAGGACGGGATCAATATGAAAACGAATAAATGGAAAGCTGCTACCGTTAGTGCTGTTGCTGTTGTTTGCCTTTTAGGGGCATTCTCGACTACATCGTTTGCCCAAGGAATGCTCCAGACGATCTTGGCACGCTTTCAGGTCGGGAACATGGAAATTACCCAATATGATAAAGAGCTGCCTGCTACACAGTCCAATACCCAAGGAATCGAGATACCTGTAGAACACAAGGCCCCCCCACAGATGACATTGGAAGAAGCACGCGCAGCCAGCGAAATGGACTTTCCGGCACCGACATGGTTGTCAGAGCATTATTCCTATAAAAACACGGTCGTTCATGGCAAGGGTATGGTAGAAATTCAGTATAAAAAAGAGAACGAGTTTATTTCCTTGTTGATTTCAAACGGTGGCGAAAACGGCATCAACACGACAGAGGGTGTCAAGATCGAAACCATTGGCGGGAAAAAGGTATATTTCGCCAACGGGATCGTGATTTGGGAGCATGAAGGATTCACGTACGAGCTGTACCAGATGGCAGAGAAGAGCTTTGATGCTGCTACTATCGGCAACATCATTGATTCCTTGTCAACGAAATCCGTCAAAAAATAAGCGGTTGTTAACCGTTTCCTTCAAGATGGGCCTAGTAACAGGGCCCATTTTTCTATGTGCCGTCACAGAGTGTTAAAAATCATGTAACGAATCGGACACCCTCTAGGGTCAAAAGTCCTGCTACAATTATACATGACCGGAAATATACAGGGTAAAACAAAACAAAAAACTCTCTCACGAAGATGAATGCGAAAAAGGGGGTTACAAGAGAGAGAATCATTTGTGAATTTTTTCACGTAAATTTGTGATTTTTTTCACAAAGTCGTAATAAATGCTGGTTTCCCCACTGGTATAATTCCGGTACATAAAGGCCAAAACGCGAATAGAAAGGGATCTTGTACATGGATATAGTGGATTTGGGACGACTTCAATTTGCGATAACGACTATCTTCCATTTTGTTTTTGTGCCGATTTCCATCGGGCTTTCATTATTAGTAGCCATTATGGAAACGATGTATGTGGTAAAAAAGAATGACTTGTACAAAAAAATGGCCAAGTTTTGGGGAACCTTTTTGCTCATAAATTTTGCTGTGGGGATCGTGACAGGGATCATGCAGGAGTTCCAATTTGGGATGAACTGGTCTGATTTCTCACGATTCGTCGGCGACGTATTTGGAACGCCGCTAGCGATTGAGGCCCTCTTAGCATTTTTCCTCGAATCGACTTTTATTGGGCTTTGGGTGTTTGGTTGGGATCGTTTGTCCAAAGGTGTGCATCTCGCATGTATTTGGCTCGTATCCATCGGAACGATTCTTTCGGCTCTTTGGATTTTGGCAGCCAACTCGTTCATGCAGCAGCCAGTCGGCTTCGCTATCAATAACGGACGTGCAGAGATGGTCGATTTCTTCGCTCTCCTTACCAATGGACAATTACTATATGAATTCCCGCATACCGTATTTGCGGCATTTGCGACAGGTGCCTTCCTGGTAGCAGGTATCAGTGCTTGGAAGCTGTTGAAAAAACAAGACGTTACATTCTTTGTGCAATCTTTCAAAATTGCGATCGTGGTAGCATTGATTTCCTCACTTGCTATTGCTCAATTCGGTCATGGTCAGGCACAGTATTTGGTTGCTACCCAACCGATGAAAATGGCAGCGAGTGAAGGGCTCTGGGAAACAAGCTCAGATCCAGCACCTTGGACAGTTTTTGCAACGATTGATCCAGAAAAACAAGAAAACGGTTTTGAAATAAAGATTCCTTATCTGCTTAGCGTCCTGACGTACAATTCACTTTCAGGTTCTGTACCGGGCATGTTGGAATTGCAAGCTGAGTATGAGAAAACCTACGGTCCAGGAAACTACATTCCACCCGTTCGGACGACCTTCTGGAGCTTCCGCATCATGGTAGCGGGCGGTAGTGCAATGATTTTGCTGGCTTTGTACGGGGCATATCTCGCTTTACGCAAAAAGCTGGAACAGCCAAACAAGCGGTTCATGCAGTTGATGGTTGCGGGTATCTCGTTGCCATTCATCGCAAACTCGGCAGGGTGGATTATGACGGAGGTAGGGCGTCAGCCGTGGACGGTATTCGGGCTACTGCGTGTTGAAGATTCAGTTTCGCCAAGCATTAGCACAGGAGAGGTATGGTTTTCTCTCATCGCCTTCACGACGATTTATCTCATCCTGCTGTGTCTCTTGGCTTATCTGTTTGCTCGTGTGGCCAAAAAAGGACCGGATATGGATAGTCATGGGGATGTAGAGGATTTACAGCTTCAGGACCCATTTGATCGTGTAAGGAGTGAACGTTATGGAGCTTAATGAACTGTGGTTCTTGCTCATTGCCGTTCTGTTTACCGGATTTTTCTTTCTCGAAGGCTTCGACTTTGGTGTCGGAATGGCGACACGTCTGCTATCACGAAATGATTTGCAAACCCGGGTTTTGATCAATACGATTGGCCCGTTCTGGGATGCCAATGAAGTCTGGCTGATTACAGCCGCTGGTGCGATGTTTGCAGCGTTTCCGGAGTGGTACTCCACGATGTTTAGCGGGTATTATCTCGTGCTTACGCTGATTCTACTTGCGTTGATTGGACGCGGCGTAGCATTTGAATTTAGAGGCAAAGGGAAAGGCGAGGCTTGGAAAAAGACGTGGGACGCAGCGATTCTGATTGGAAGCTTTGTACCGCCAATGTTGTTCGGAATGGTCTTTGCCAGCCTCGTGAAGGGTGTGCCGATTGATCAGAATATGGAAATGACTGCTGGCTTCTCTGACATTGTGAATGGTTACTCGCTGTGGGCAGGTGTGACAGTTACAGGACTATGCTTGTTGCACGGCCTGAACTTCATCTCGCTACGAACCGTGGGCGAGCTGCGTGAAAAATCACGTGTACTGGCAGCAAAGCTGTTGCCGATGCAAGCGGTTCTCATGGCGGTGCTTGTAGGGTGGACAGTCATGGTAACCGATCTCTTTGAGCGCCAGGGTATTTTGTTGACAGCAGCCGTACTCTTAGGTGCTGTGGCTTTTGTACTGGCTCGTCACTTCTTGAGACAAGGCCGGGAAGGATGGGCTTTCGGGATGACAGGTGCGATGATCCTTTTGACGTTTGTCTCGATGTTTATCGGCTTGTTCCCACGGGTGATGGTCAGCACGATTGATAGCGCCTTTGATTTGACCCTCTATAATGCAGCTTCGAGTCCTTACACGTTAAAAGCAATGACCATTGTTGCAGCAGTGCTTTTACCGTTTGTGCTTGCCTATCAGGCGTGGAGCTACTTCGTTTTCCACAAACGAGTCACTGAAAAGGATCATTTGGAGTACTAATGGACAAGGAATTGTTCCGCTTACAAGGAATCCGACCGGTTATGCTGCTGCTAGCCGGTCTTTCCCTCCTGCAAAGTGCGGCGATTATCGGTCAGGCACTACTCTTGGCGAAGTCGATCGCGATCTTGTTTGAAGGTCAAGCCGTTCAGATGGCGTATCAGCCGCTTGCACTGTTTTTGGTCATGATAGCCGCTCGTCATACCATCGTTTGGCTGCAAAAGAAAGTCGCTGGCCGTTTTGCTGAAGCTTCCAGTGAGTCTTTGCAAGAGCGAGTTCTATCTCGATTGTTCGAGCGTGGTCCACGTTTTGCCGCCAGTGAAGGAAGCGGAAAGCTTGTTACGCTTGTCCTGGAAGGTGTAGAGCGTGTACGTACCTACCTGGAGTTGTCTGTTCCGCGTACGCTGGATATGGTTTTTGTTACGTTTCCGCTTCTGGCATTTGTCTACATGCAAGATGTGATTTCTGGACTGATCCTGACGGTAACGATGCCTGTTCTCATTGGATTTTTTATCGTACTTGGTCTGGCGGCGCGTAAACAGGCAGACAAACAATGGCGTTCGTATCGAATGCTATCCCATCACTTCACCGATTCGCTTCGCGGGCTTGCGACGCTCCGGTTTTTGGGACGTAGCAAAGACCATGGGGAAACCGTCGGGCGAGTGAGCGATCAATATCGATCTGCTACGATGCGCACGTTGCGCGTAGCCTTTTTGTCTTCATTGGCACTTGACTTCTTCAGTATGCTGTCAGTTGCGTTTGTGGCGGTTGGTCTTGGGTTGCGGCTGATTGAAGGAAACTTTGGATTTGAAACGGCATTGGTCATCCTGATTGTTGCACCGGAATACTTTTTGCCAGTACGGATGCTGGGATCGGACTATCACGCCTCATTGGATGGCAAGGAAGCGTTGGGGACTATTCGTACCATTATCGATAGTGCCGCCACGGATGAACATAAGGCGGAGCCACAAGCAACAGATAGCCAGACGTCTCTGACAGGTGTATTGGATGGAACGATTACCTTGTCCGATATTCGTGTCGTCGGTGAGAATGGAAGACAGGTACTGGGTCAGGTATCTGCGGAATTGGGCAGCAACATGAGAAGAGTGGGCATTGTAGGGGCGAGCGGGGCTGGAAAATCAACCCTCCTGGGAGTGTTAGGCGGCTTTTCTGATCCCGAAGCTGGCGTGGTACAAGTAGATGGGCAACCCATTACGGGGGATGCGAAGCAGGAGTGGCAGCGGCAAATCGCTTACATTCCACAGCATCCGTATTTGTTCAATCAATCGTTGGCGGATAACATTCGCTTCTATGAGCCGGAAGCGACGCAGGAACAGGTGGAGCAAGTGATTCGTGATGTTGGTCTGGGAGAGCTGGTGGACAGCTTGCCAAATGGCTGTGACGAAATCATTGGCGAAGGGGGACGCACGTTAAGCGGCGGACAGGCACAGCGAGTTGCATTGGGACGTGCACTGCTTGGTAACCGACCAGTGATTTTGCTCGACGAACCGACTGCTCACTTAGATATTGAAACGGAATGGGAGCTCAAACAGACCATGTTGTCGGTGTTGGGGGACAGGCGCGTATTTTTGGCCACGCATCGCTTGCATTGGATGCGAGACATGGATTGGATTTGGGTAATCGACCAGGGACGGCTGGTAGAAGTGGGGACCTATGAACAGCTCGTTGCACAAAAAAGTGTATTTTATCGGTTGTTGACAGCTGGTGCCAAGGGGGAGAAAGGATGAAGGAAGCGCGAGAAGGCAATCAGGGGTGGTTTCTTCCATACTTTCGCCAGTTTTTCTGGCAGTTTGCCGCAGCGGCTTTGCTGGGAACCTTGGCAGTGGCATGCGCGGGTGCTTTGCTGTATACGTCCGGGTATCTGATTTCTCGCTCCGCACTCCAGCCCGAAAACGTCTTAATGGTCTATGTTCCCATCGTACTTGTCCGGGCATTTGGTTTTAGCAAAGCAGTCATTCAGTATCTGGAGCGTTTGGTTGGGCACGATGCAGCTTTGCGTGTGTTATCGCGTATGCGTGTGCGTTTGTATCAGGCCATCGAGCCGCAAGATCAGCTCCTTGGCACTCGTTTTCGTACGGGAGATTTGCTTGGTGTACTAGCGGATGACATTGAGCAACTACAGAATGTTTATCTGCGCTTTGTGCTGCCAGCCGTCTCGGCGGTCCTCCTCTATGGGGCAGGTATTGTAGCACTGGGAAGAATGGACGGGATGTTCGCGCTGCTGATGGCGTTGTACTGTGGTTTTCTGCTGTTTGTTGCACCCGCGGTAGTCTTGTGGTCATCCATTGCCAAGAGTCGTCGGTTCAAGCAGGAGAGACAGGCAGCATACCGGGAGCTGACCGATGCTGTTTTTGGCATGAGTGACTGGATTCTCAGTGGTCGTACGCAGCAGTTTCTCCAGTTGTTTACAAGACGGCAAAAGACAGCTGCCCAAATCGAAAACGCCATTCGACGCGGAGAATGGCGCGTCCAGTGGATGTCGCAGTGTGCAATCGGTGGGGCTATTGTCTTATTGGTCATCTGGGCGGGCGGACTTGCCGCTGAGGATCAGATTCCTGCTACGTTGGTTGCTGCGATTGGACTGGTCGCCTTTCCGTTGATGGATGCGTTTGCCCGTATTTCTGACGCTGTTGTGCGAATGCCAGAATACAAGGAGTCTCTGGAGCGGCTTCGGGAGATCGAGGGCAGTCGTCCAACCATTGCGGAAGCGCAGAAGGAAAAGCTGGCTAATCAAGCCGGAGGTAGTTTGAAGCTCGATCATGTTCATTTTCGCTACCCACATGCCAGCAGTTGGAGTGTGCAGGATGTGTCGTTTGAGGTGCCTCAAGGGGGGAAAGTCGCGTTGCTCGGTCGCAGCGGAGCGGGTAAATCGACGATACTAAACTTGATTCGAGGTGCCATACAGCCACAAGCAGGTCAGGTGACCGTAAATGGGCAGCCTGTCCAGTCAGAGGAGACTTCTGCTTGTTTGTTTTCCGTGTTGAATCAGCAGCCGTATTTGTTTGACACAACCGTAGCCAACAACATCAGGCTGGGTCGACCCGATGCCTCCGATGAAGAAGTGCGTGCTGTGACAGCTCAAGTCGGTCTGGATCAACTGATTGAATCCCTACCGGACGGTTATCAAACACGGATGCAGGAGACCGGTCTGCGCTTCTCTGGCGGAGAAAGGCAGCGTATAGCCCTTGCCCGGATTTTGCTGCAAAACAAGCCAATTGTTCTCCTTGACGAGCCCACGGTGGGATTAGATCCGTTGACTGAAAGCGATCTGATAGCAACGATCTTCCGTGTCTTGCAAGGGAAAACATTGATTTGGGTGACTCACCACTTGAGCGGAGTAGAGCAAATGGACGAGATCATTTTTATGGAGCAGGGATTCATCTCAATGCGAGGGACACATGAGCAGTTGTATCAGGACAATCCAAGGTATCGCAACCTGTATACATTGGACTGTCCATTGGCGCCAGTGTTGGAAAAATAAGAAGAGGAAGAGAGGCTGTTCCAAAGAGGGACAGCCTTTTTCGCTTAAGATAAGGCCGCGCTGGTTACACCCCGGTAGTAATGAGTGTGCCCGTCATCATAAGTGGTTTGCCCTGAAAACTCGTGGTAATGACTTCCGTCTGGCAACGGAATAGGCGGACTCGTCCATCCCCTGTAGTGATGCACATGTCCATCATCAAACGTGGTCGTGCCTTCGTAGTAATGGACGTGCCGATCTCTCATTCCTTCTGGGGGCGACGTTCTGCCACGTATTCGATGACGATGACGATCCGAAATGCTTGTTAGTGTATCATACCCATGAAAATGCCCAGGTCGATCAGCAAATCGTATAAAGCGTAATGAATGAGAGTGCTGAGAGCTCATTAAGAAACGCCCCTTTACAATCATTTATCACTAATAAATGCGTTCGTCAGGCGTTTCGAAACGGACATTCGTCTATGCCGTTTCATAACTTGCAAATGCAGAACACGAAAAGCAAAAGAGCCTTCCTCATTGGAGAAGGCTCTCGTCTGATTAAAACAGTTTTTTCCCCATGATATGATCGAGTGGAATCACGCCAATGACTCTACTATCATCGCTATTGTTACGATTATCTCCCATCACAAACACATGGTTTTCCGGTATGACGATTTTGGAATCAGGTACGTCGACCATCTTTTCTTTTATGTACGGCTCGTTTAACGGCTGCCCATTCCGATACAGGTTCTCGTTCTTAAACTCCAAAGTATCGCCAGGTTTGCCAATGACTCGTTTTACCCAGAATGTTTTGGCATCGCTATTCCCCATGGCGAGCATGAGCAGAGGATTTTCAAGGATGTCATCTTTTAACGTACGATCCCGGTCTACACGGCTGTCGATCACGACAATATCGTTGTACTCAGGGAGATAAGAGAATGTGTGGGACAATTTCGACACATAGATGCGTTCGGCGTTTTGCAATGTGGGCTCCATCGATTGTCCATTTACTTTAAAAGGTTGGAGAACAAATATGTTAACCAGCAACGCAAGTGAAAGGGAGATGCCCAACGTTTTGGTCCAGCCCCATATTTCTTTTACACTTTTCAATTCAGACCGCATCCTTCCACGTGAAAAATTACTTGGTGTGGCTATTGATTAGTACGTGAAATGGTGCTTCTTGGTTACGGAAATGAGAAGAGAAGCTTGTGAAGCAAACGAAATTAAGGTCCATTTCCATCTGCTTTTATAATCTTGCACTTCATGTTCTTGGTAATAAGCTGAGGGAGTGCTAAGGGCGTTATAGACCATTAATCCAGCTAGTGTAAGGAGACCAAACGCAAGATACTCAGCATAATTGCCAGCCTGATCGATGTTCCCTGTCGTCATCGCTATGATCATACAGAGAATCTGCAAAATAGCGCCAAAACCAAGTGCTTTCAGCATGTGAACGACCTACTTTTTTGGATAGTGTAAACGATAATGACGAGTGGTCATAAGATTAGATCTTTTTTATAAAAGTAACCCGGTCGTTCCCTTTTCCATCATAATTAGAAGTCACATCGATTCCATCCACCATTTGATCTCCTTTTTCAACGGCAAAACCTAGCTTCGTGTGGAAGGAGATTGAGCCTTTATTAACAGGGGAGGTAATGCATCGAATCGTATCGCATCCTTTTTGTTTTACGGTTTGAAAGAAATGATGGTATAATTCGCGGCCCCATCCATCTTTTCGCTTGTCTGGATGTACCCCAACGAAGTGAATGTAAGCTTCTCCGGGGAACGTCTGGGACAAGAAGCCGATGAGGAAAGCGATAACTTCTCCATCCTCTTCAACAATAAAGCTCGTTGGCTGGAAATGGATAAAAAACAGCTTGGGTAACATATCAGACATTTGTCGCCCACCCCACCAATCGTTGAGAACCGTAATAACTTTGAGGTAGTCTTGCTCTTCTACATTTCGGATTTTCATCATGCGTGTCTCCTTATCAATATACTCACTGTGACAAGTCTTTCTGCTCCGGCAGTTTTTCCCAGACTACTATGATTAGCGTTGCGATAGGACCGAGGATTAAAGAGAGAAAAAACCAATTAAGACCGCTACGATTTTTTCCTTGAGCTAGTCCAGCGTTGATGAGGGCCAATGTACCCCAACCAACATAATATTGATCTTCCATTTGAGAATCTGCCTCCATTGTTGATATGTTGCTCCTATCATATACGTAATAAAGTGAATAGAGTTGCTAAGAGTTTTACAAAATGTGTATGAACAAACTAAAAATGGCCAATCGAAAACGAAGGGCCACTGAGAGGAGCATAATTCACTTGGTCGAGTGGTTCCCTGAACCATTGCATCAGGCGTTTTGATGCTCGGTTATTTATACAAAATATCATCCCGTAGTGATCCAACTTTGCCGAGAGCATCGGCAATATCTTCTTCGCTGACACCAAAGTGAGTCAAGGCATCACGCAGATGCTTAACGATAGCATCAAAATGAATGGGTTGCAGATTCATTCCTTCGTGAGCTTTTGCCATGGACTGGCCAGAATATTGATTCGGACCACCAAGGGCATAGCTGATGAACTTTGTTTGGTGTTTACGCTGTTTTTCCATATCGGTGTTATTGAAAAAGTGGTTCACGTTGTCATCAGCTAAAACTAAATCATAAAAGTAGTCCACTACTTTTGCGACCGTATCTTCGCCACCATATTTCTGGTAAAACGTGCTCATTATTGGCCTCCTTAGGACGTTTGCTTCCCTTATATATTCCACCATTGTTGGAAACCTATTAAAGAAAAGCCCGCAAGCTGATGCTGATTGCGTTTCGACGTCAGCTTGCGGACTAGATGCATGCTATGTGGGCTTTGCTTTAGCCAACTTTCCTGATCACTTTCGAATTTCCACCTGAACTGATAATGATCCATCCTTCAGGAACAGGCGAGGCTTGCAGTATCTCAATCTGTGTTCCGTAAGGAGCCCCATTGACATTTCTGATCACATTCGATCCTCCATAGGTTCGAACCATGATCCATCCTTTTGGGATAGGCGAAGCGAGCATCACTTCTACCTCCGTGCCGTACGAAGCACCGTTCACATTCCTGATTACATTCGATCCTCCAAAGGCTCGCACCATGACCCATCCTTCAGGAATAGGGGAGGCGAGCATCACCTCTATCTCCGTACCATAAGAAGCACCGTTCATATTTTTGATTACATTCGATCCTCTAAAGGCTCGAACCATGACCCATCCGATTGGGATAGGCGAAGCGAGCAGCACCTCTACCTCCGTGCTATAAGAAGCACCGTTCACATTCCTGATCAGGTTTTGCGTTCCTACAGTTCTAACGATAACCCATCCGGCTGGAATAGGTGAGGTAAGCGACACCCAGATTTCTTCACCATACGTGGCGTTTCTGATGTTTTTATTGGAAGCGTAGGTGGTTGCTTTTTCCTGTGTAGGGAGCGCTGCCCCTTGGACTTGTGTGGCTAGAGAGGGTACTACGACGACTGAACTTAATGACAGGATAATAAGTGCTTTTTTAAACATGAGCATCAACCTTTCTGAAATGGTGAATGTTGTTTAGAAAACGATCATCGAGTCGCAGTTAAAAAGTTGTATATTTCTAAAAATACCAATTTATTACATTTTATACGATTATCGTTCTGATTACTTTAGGAGATATTGTCGAATGGCACGCAAAGTTGACAATATGTTGAACAGGCGTGAGAAAAGCAAATGACCCTCTCATCAGTTGAGAGGGTTGAGGTAAGGGTAGATTGTCCGCGCGCGGTGCGTAATAGAGAGTATTCCTATTTCATAAAGCTTAGAGCCACACCAATGGAATAAGGCACAAGCCATAAAATCCATACGATCAGGCTAAATTTATGGAATTGCTTGATCTGATTTTCTTTCTTTTTCCACAGTACGACACACGCCCACACTGTATGGAAAAACATCAAGATCAGAGCGATCAACCCAGTAATGCCATGCAAATTTAAGCTGGAGCTCTCAGCGAGCAATTTCATAAAGGTAGTTCCAATGGTATCGAATACTAAACCGAAACCAAAAAAGATAAGATGGGTCAGCTTTAGTTCTCCAGAACGTCTTTCGCTCCATACGCCAATCGTATAGGCAAGTAGAGCGAGATTTATAAAAATGACAGCTGCTGTTAACATGTTAGATCATCTCCTGTATCATTTCTTTTGACTACGCTTGTAAGTGTAATCGTTGAATATGAACGAGAGATGAACACAATCGTTAAGTGTCTAGAGTAAGTATTCGTCAGCAACTAGCTGCGTAGAAAAAAGAGGCTTTCATATGCGAAAGCCTCCATGAATAATCCAAACATTTAAGGAATTGTCACCGATACGGTTCCAACTGCTCTCCCGATTCCAGTGTTCCTTACCAATATATAGTATTTTCCTGCGGGTAATTCTTCGGAGCTTGTAAAAGTAAAGGATCCGCTACCCTCAAAGCGTCCAGTACCCAATGTTCCACTAGATCCATCTGGACCAAAACTCAAGATTCGATAGGTCAAGTTGGGTTTAATGGAGGAAAGCCTGCTTTTCTGCGTTACATGAACAGTAATCTTTCCAGGTGACTGAATATCGAACAATTTAGAGTCAACAGAGCTTCTACTCCCTAATTTAGTGTAACGCAAAACTTCTGTGGTTTTCGAAACAGGAGCAACCGCTTCTGTAGACTGTGGTTGGGGACTGCTAGCTATTGTGCTTGTCGGAATAACAAGCATGGCAGATAATGCGAGAAGTGTGGTTTGAATAAATTTTTTCAATATTACCACCTCCAATTTATTGGTATTTAATAATACATTACCTTTGCATCCAAAAATTAGCAATATTTTCAGGTGAGAAATATACATAATAAAGGCCCATTTTAAAGGAATACATGGAATAGGAACTGATGCCCCTTTCGAGGAGCACCAGCCCTGCAGAGTTAGTTTTCTAGTTGTGACAGATCATCTGCATCAAACAAGTGTTTCAAGATGGCGTGGCTCACCTCGGTCACAGGCGCGAAAACAAAAGCAACCAGGTGTTCGTGCGGCTCCAAATAGTAATTCCTGTAGCCTAGCTGAATCAACTCCCGATTGAGTCGCGCTGCATCTTCGAAACTTGCGTAAAAATACAGATGCTTGGTCATAATATCACCTCCTTCCGCAGTAAACCGTAGCAGAAGGAGTAGAATCACACCAACGATCACTACCTTGATTTCCAATTGGAAAAGGAAAAAAAACCTTATTGTAAATAAGGGTTTTTCGTGCCCAGAACGAACGATTCTCCGAGGAAATCCACGTAATCATGATTCCGCAACAACGTGGGGCAGACCGACATTTACCTGTATGGATTATGTATATTTGCGGCTATGAAAATAACCATACAGAAAACTCATGATCATACCGATACTGGATATTCCAAAGCTATCCAGGTTGTACCGAGTGAGTCTGTATGTGTAGATTCTATTCGCAAGTTGAGCCAGAGCGAAGGAAACAAATAGGTAAAGGGAAATATCCACAAGAGCATCCCTCCTAAAGTGTATGGGATTATATGTAAAACATATCACGGAGGGACCATTCTTGAGATGAAGTAATTACTTTGAAGCCGAAGAAAAATAAGAAAAACCCTTAAAAAATAATAAGGGTTTTCCTTTTCTCATAACCTGCTCGCTCTACCGATTGTCCACTTTTTCCGGATACATATCATGATTCATCATCCGATGGCTTGCCATCTCCTCGTATTTCGTCCCCGGCTTCCCGTAGTTGCAATACGGATCGATCGAGATGCCGCCGCGCGGAGTGAACTTGCCCCATACCTCGATGTAGCGTGGGTCCATCAGCTTGATTAAATCGTTCATGATGACGTTCACGCAATCCTCGTGGAAATCGCCGTGATTGCGGAAGCTGAACAAGTACAGCTTGAGCGATTTGCTCTCTACCATTTTGATGTCAGGAATGTAGCTGATATAGATCGTCGCAAAGTCTGGTTGGCCGGTAATCGGGCACAGGCTGGTGAATTCAGGGCAGTTGAATTTTACGAAATAATCGCGGTACGGATGCTTGTTGTCAAAAGACTCCAGTACGCTAGGGTCATAGGAGTAGTTGTACGTTGTGCCTTGATTCCCCAAAAGAGTGAGGGAGGATAAATCGCGTTCTTGTTGATGTGCCATATGAATACAGTCCTCTTTTCTTCCATGAGAGTAAAATATCGTTTAAACGCCTCGTTTATTGCCCCAAACAAGCGCATGTAGTTGGGGAAGAACCTTCGCGTCATTCATGTCAGGTGTCGCCATCGCCTGATCGATCAGCCATTCAAAGCTCTCCAAAAGCTTTTCCCGAAGCCGAGACGTATCAGCGTCCGTCAGATCACTGTTTCCTGGCTGCAAGTAGAAAGGAATATCTGGATAGCGCTGATGAATCGTCTGTGCATAGGCAAAGTCGGCTTCGTCGAAAACAACCACTTTCAGGCTAAGTCCTGGATGTTTTTGTTCCAACAGCTCGTGCACAATTCGATCAAGCGCTAGAAAATCTGTTTCCATCCCGGAACTAGGTGGCTTTGGTGAAATTGTAATGTCGTCAATGAGTGGAAGCCACGCTTGCCACTTGCTGCCTTGTGTTTCGACTGCTGTGCGAATGCCATGTTCCTTTAAAAGGGCGATTAAGTCACCGATGCCAGCCAAAAGCGCAGGATTTCCCCCGGAGATTGTGACATGGGAAAAACGGTCCCCGCCTAAGCGAGTGAGCTCCTCCCAGATCGCCTCGGGCGACATTTGCCGGATTTCATCACGGGCAGATCCATCCCATGTAAAAGCGGAGTCACACCAACTGCAACGATAGTCACAGCCAGCAGTTCGAACAAACATCGTTTTTTGTCCGATAACCATTCCTTCGCCTTGAATCGTAGGACCGAATATTTCCAAGACCGGGATCATTCCATCATCCACTCCCGTCTTGCCTCTGCATAGCTGGTCGGTGTCTCGAACAGGCGAACGAACTCCACCCGAGCGCCGTCGTAGCGGTCACGGTAGGCATCTGACTGCAATTGTTTTTCCATCTCTTCGAAAATCCACACGACCATGTTTTCGGCGGTGGTATTCATCGGAGGGAGCATTTCATTCAGATAGCGATGATCCAAATAAATTTCGATGTGCTCTTTCCAGATTTGCTTGATGTCACCGAAATCGATCACGAGTCCGATCTCGTCTGGAAAGCCACTGATGCCAAATACGACCGTGTACGTATGGCCGTGCAGGTTTTTGCACTTTCCTTCATAGGCGTGCAGATGATGTGCAGCGTCAAAAGTAAATTCCTTGCTTACCAAAACGCGTTTGTTATGGTAGCGAAGCTGTGATTTTTGAATATGGGTACCCAGTGCCTGCATGCGGTCGACGATACGAAAATCAAAGTTCGCACTCATCAGGCTTTTTCTCCAGGTTGATTTTTCTCGGAAAGATACGTGTCCAGTCCGGCTTTTCGCAGGTGGCAGGCAGGGCATTCGCCACAGCCGTCCCCTTTGATGCCGTTATAGCAGGTGAGGGTATTTTCGCGAATATAGGTGAAGGCACCCAGATCGTCCGCCAGCTTCCACGTTTGTGCTTTGTTCAGCCACATAAGCGGCGTGTGAATCACAAACGGGTAGTCCATCGACAAATTCAATGTCACATTGAGTGATTTGATAAAGGCGTCACGGCAGTCGGGATATCCGCTAAAATCCGTTTCGCATACACCGGTAACCAAGTGACGTGCTCCTCGTTGCTTGGCGAAGACGCCCGCAAAGGAAAGGAACAACAAGTTGCGTCCGTCGACGAACGTGGATGGCAATTGGCCTTCTTCCTGGGTAATATCAATATCTGTGCGGGTGAGTGCATTGGGCGCGAGCTGGTTTAACAGGCTCATGTCCAATACGGAGTTTTTTACGCCGAGTTCTGCGGCAATTTGCTGGGCGCACTCGATCTCCAGCTTGTGTCGCTGCCCGTAATCAAACGTGAGGGTTTCTACTTCGCCGAATTGTTCTTTCGCCCAAAACAGGCAGGTAGTGCTGTCCTGACCTCCGCTAAAGACGACAACGGCTTTTTCCTTTTTCATTGCTCTCCATCTCCTTTTGAAGTATCGAAGAAAGAGAGTTCTTGAACTTTCCTGCAAAAAAACAATAACAATACCAAAGAAAGGTACTGTTATCCGGCTTAGTTTTTTATAGAGGGAGTTCGCGAACCTCTCCCGTGCAGATGCACGGATTTCTTATTTGTGGAACCCAAATGGGCACCTTGAGACATTATACAACAATCAGCGCCAAAGTGGGGGGATTATCACTTGGAAAAAGATTGACGGATGGAGGTGCTACTGCTAGTGTTTTTTTCATAATCGATCAACATGGAGTGGAGCGGGTGATTTTGATGAGAGATGTCCCTTTCGTGGAAGAATATCGCGGCGGCATTCTGGAGAACGTACATAACGGCATCGTGTGCGGCGTGAATGAAAAAGGAGAGGTGGCTTATCAGGCAGGTGATGAGAACCATATCACCTTATTGCGCTCCGCAGCTAAGCCCTTTCAAGCCATTCCCATCGCCAAGCGTAAAATTGATGAAAAATTCGGACTGAACAGCAGCGAAGCAGCACTTTTTGCGGCCTCACATCGTGGTGAAGTCTATCATATGGAAGGCTTGGAGTCGATTTTACGAAAGACCGGCATTCGGGAGGACGAATTGCTTACTTGCCCGACTTATCCGCTCAACGAGGAGCCGAAGTTCGCTTGCCTGTCCCAAGGCATAGAAAAACGCAGACTCTTTCATAACTGTGCGGGAAAGCATTTGGGATACTTGGCGCTGTCAAAGGATCAAGGATATTCCACTCATGATTACTACAAGGCAGAGCATCCAGCGCAACAGGAGGCATTGGAGGTGTTTGCCAACCTGGCTGACTATCCAAAAGAGCAGGTTCAGCTAAGTGTCGACGGCTGTGGCTTCCCGGTTTTTGCGTTGCCACTCAAGAACCTGGCGATCGCCTATCTAAAGCTCGCTTGCCCGGACCTGATCGAGGATCGCACGACGCGTGAGGCAGTAGAGAGTGTGACAGGGTGGATGACGAGTAGTCCCGAGATCATTGCCAGCCACAACTTCATCTGCACAGCACTTTTAATGGACGAAAATATAATTGCTAAAGGCGGGGCGATGGGCGTATATGGCTTTGCTTTGAAAAAGGAGAGACTCAGCTTCGCGCTTAAGGTACTGAATGGTTCGGAATTAGTATGGCCGCTTATTATCGCATCGATCTTGGAGCAGATTCAGTATGATAATCAGGAAACCATCGA
Source organism: Brevibacillus brevis (assembly GCF_001039275.2). Taxonomy (NCBI): domain Bacteria; kingdom Bacillati; phylum Bacillota; class Bacilli; order Caryophanales; family Paenibacillaceae; genus Brevibacillus; species Brevibacillus brevis. Next base: position 4,882,531 of record NZ_CP030117.1, on the reverse strand, counting down.
CCGACTGCATGCACTGGCACCAAAAGCTATTAAAAACGACAATCAGTTGGTGGTAGGGGAGAAACGACCAGTTTTTGTTTTGAACAAATGCTAAAAACGGAGGGGAAGCATCATGCTAGTGGAAGTGATTGCGACTTCAGTTGAGGATGCAAAACGTGCAGAGCAGGGCGGAGCTGACAGGCTGGAGCTCATCTCGGGAATTTTGGAGGGAGGCATTACCCCGAGCTGGGGATTGATTGAGGCAGTGGTCAAGGCGGTTTCCATCCCGGTAAACGTCATGGTGCGACCGCATAGCCAATCATTCTCCTATACAGCAGAAGAACTGGCGGTCATGCGGCAGGATGTACGTGTCATCCGTGAGCTTGGGGCAGCAGGTGTCGTTTTTGGCATGCTGACTCCAGAAAATACGCTCGATCAGCGGGGATTGGAGCTATTACTTGGTGAGTCAGGTGCTTTAAATGTGACATTCCATCGGGCTTTTGATGATGCTGTGGATCAAATCGAAGCAGCGCGTATTCTCCTGGAATATCCCCAAGTGCGCACCATTCTTACTTCTGGGGGGCAAAAAACCGCCATCGAGGGAGCTGCTTGCATCGAGCAGCTCGTCAAGCTGACAGAGAACACGCAGCTCACGATTTTGGCAGGAAGCGGATTGTCGCTGGCTAACGTGGGAGACCTCGTGAAACGTACGGGTGTCAAAGAAGTTCATTTTGGATCGGCAGTACGAGAAGAAGGACAGGCTCTTCGATACGTCGATGCAGAGCGTGTGGCAGCCATCAAACGACTACTATAAGCATAGAACAAGCCGATACCTTACTTCGTCAGGGTAGCCGGCTTGTTGTTCATTCGCTTCCGTATCCAGTAACCGACGATGAGAATCATCGGATACAAGAACCCTTTTGTTAAATCAAAAAATGGCCAGTACGTATACGTTTCGTATAAGAAAGCTCCGTTTGGAACGATGATAATCGCAATGGCGACATATAAGACGCAAATGGGTAAGGTGAGTGACTGATGCTCCTGTAAATGGAAAAGCTGCTTGATCCCCACGCAGAAACCATACATATACAGTACAACTTTGAAATAAATGGAGACAAACCACATGAGAGCCATCATCGCTTCCTGCCTTTGAAAGAACTCCCCTACATGGATTCGTTTGGCGAGGGAGTAGCTCGGAAAGGTCTCACGGGAAACCAATTCCGGGCCGAGCACCAAAAGCGATAAGAAAATGACGGCAAGCAGACAGACACTACCGTAAATGGCTCCACGCAAAAAAGCAGATGTGAGTTTATGTTTTGCATCGAGGAGTGGAGTAATCATGAGAAAAATAACCAGCTCAGAAAAGGGAAAAGCCGTGACTGCAAATACTCCTCTTATGACGGGCTTTATGCCATTTTCCAAGAAGGGGAGAAGGTTTTTGAATTCGAACTGAGGGCTTAACAAAAGAAAAAACATAACGAATGTAAAGACAAACCAGAGGAAAAAAATTTCGCTGGTCCGTGCAAAAGCTTCAAGTCCTAATCGAACAGCGAATATTGCACAGGCAACGAATAAAAACATGACAGCATGGATGGGTGTTTGCTTCATAATGTGCGTGGTCATGAAATCCCCAATCGTCCGTATATAGACAGCGCCGTTGAGTAATATAGCTCCCAAAAAGAAGAGTGAAAAGAACGTGCCGAGCCAACGTCCAAATATGAGCTTGTTCTTTTCAATCAGCGTTTGTTCGGGGTAGATACGACCGACTACACAAAACAAGTATACGATGGCTAGTCCCAGTACCATGCCGATCAATCCTGATAGCCACCCATCGTGACTTGCTTCAGTCGCAGGTACGGTAGGTAAGATCAGGATGGAATCTCCTATGGTGATGAATGTTACGAGGATGACGAATTGACGGCTGCCAATCTTATCGGAGTTCTGCATGATGCCTCACCTTGTCCGTAGGTTTATCTTACGTATTATTTCCAAGTTCAGGATGGATAAACGAAAAGTAAGAAGGTGCGGTCTCTTGTCTGATTCGTTTTCGGAATAGTATGATAAAAAGGAAGCGACAAGAAACGATGAGCCAACAGGAGAAGGGAAGAAAAGCTGTGGAGCTGGAAAAAAGGTTGTCGACCATTATCGGACAAGCGGAGGGGACTTGGGGCGTCGTTGTAGAGGAACAAGGCGTAGCTAAAGGAATCCGTTTTGAACATGTACCGAACGAGCGGTTTATTGCGGAGAGTGTAATCAAAGTGCCGATCATGGCAGCCGTTTTCGCGGCAAGTGAGCAGGGGCATTTTCGATTGGATGATCAGCTTGTTCTACGCCAAGAGGAACTGGTGGGGGGATCTGGGATTTTGCACGCGCTATCTCCAGGCTTGAAGCTAACGATTCGCGACTTGGTGACCCTCATGATTATTCAGAGCGACAATACGGCGACCAATATGCTGATTGATTTGGTAGGAAAAGCGCAGATTGATCAGACCATGATTGATTTGGGAATGCGCCAAAGCTGTTATTCACGCAAACTCATGATTTATCCACTCGATGTCACAGAAAACAATACGATAACCGCTGGGAATGTTGCGAGTATGCTGGGTCATTTGGCAACGGGCAGTTATCTGTCTGAGCATGCCTGCAAAGAGATGATCGCTATTATGAAAAAGCAGCAAGTCCGTAATGGTCTGCCGTCCCAATTGCCAAATGAGGAAGAATCCAATTATCCTGCATGGGAGCTGCCGTGTAAATCGGGCTGGGATACCGGCAGACAGCATGATGTAGGCTTGCTGTATACGAACAATCGCTGCTTTTCCATTACGGCCTTATCCAAAGAGGTAACCGCTCAATCCGCTCTGAACACACTAGGATTACTGGGAAGAGCTGTGTATGACTTCGCCATTCTGGCTGTCGATTAGATCGGCAGCTTTTTCATTTGTTTATGGCTAAAACTTGCTTGGAATCCCTTGCTCAAGTAGAGAATAGGCGATAATTGCAATGCCCAACTCTTTTGCCTTATTTGCCTACTCCCGTTCTAATTATTGATTTAAGATACTTTCTTCCAATACAGCATACTTGTCACCGTATTCCTTAATGATATGCTTTTCGCCCCATAAGCAGAGTGAATCGAGAATACTTTTCAAGCTCCAGCCGTACTCGCTGAGCTCATACTCTACTTTTGGCGGAACCTGATTGTAAATAATCCGGTTGATGATGCCATCGTCTTCAAGCTCTCTGAGTTGCTGTGTCAGCATTTTCTGTGTAATGCCGGGCATTAGTCGTTTCAACTCACTTGTACGTTTTTTTCCGTGAGTCAGGTGACACAAAATAACGCATTTCCACTTACCGCCGATGACCTCAAGTGTAGCTTCCACTGAAATGTTATACTTCTTCTTCATTGTTGATTTCCTCCTGAATGATAGGTACTTTTTGGTGCCTATCACACAAAAAAGTGCGTACTTTTACTTTTCGTTAGTCTATCTCATAATAACACTTGTCAAACGACATGAAGCACATTAGGTGGCTGAAAACAGTCATACTAACATAGAGAACAAGGATGGAGGAGACAAGTTATGCCAAAACATTTGCAAGATACGACTACGCTGTACAACGGGGTAAAAATGCCGTGGGTGGGTCTGGGTGTTTTTAAAGTAGAGGAAGGTCAGGAGCTCGAGCTAGCTGTAAAAACAGCAATCAAGCACGGCTACCGCAGTATCGACACAGCCGCTATTTATAACAACGAGGAAGGCGTTGGCCGTGGAATTCGTGCAGGTTTGCAGGAAGCGGGTATCACGCGAGAAGATCTTTTTGTTACCTCGAAAGTATGGAATGCGGATTTGGGATACGAGTCCACATTGAATGCATATGAGACGAGCCTGAAAAAACTTGGGCTGGAATACCTGGACTTGTACCTCATTCACTGGCCGGTAGAAGGAAAGTTCAAAGAAGCATGGAGAGCATTGGAGACGCTGTACAAAAAAGGGTTGGTAAAAGCTATCGGGGTAAGCAATTTCCATGTTCATCATTTAGAGGAACTGCTTAAAGACGCTGAGATTAAGCCGATGGTAAACCAAGTGGAATTCCATCCGCGCCTGTCCCAGGATGAACTGCGTGCCTATTGCCAGGAGCAAGGGATTCAATTTGAAGCTTGGTCTCCGCTTATGCAAGGACAGCTATTGGACAATCCAGAACTAAAAGGAATTGCAGAAAAATACGGGAAGTCCATTGCCCAAGTCATTATACGCTGGGATTTGCAAAATGGCGTCGTGACCATTCCAAAGTCGACAAAAGAGCATCGAATCGTTGAGAATGCATCTGTATTTGATTTCGAACTGTCGAAAGAAGACATGGAAACGATTCATGCGTTGAACCAAAATCACCGAGTTGGTCCAGACCCGGATAACTTTGATTTTTAATAGCTGACCGCATACAAAAAACTCCTGAAATCATCAGGAGTTTTTTGCGTTGAGGAAAAGGAATCAAATGACTTCTGGCAACTGAATGTCGTCCATCGCAACCACACATTCAAATTGATTGGGGGAGTCGTGGTGAACATGCTCCTTGAGAATCCCCATTTTCACGAAAAAGCGCAAGCTGGTGTAGACGGTTGAGAGTGTGATGTTTGGCATCTCGTTTTTCAAAGCATGGTATACGTCTTTGGCTGTATAGTATTTCCGAGTGGTAAGCATAAAAAGGAGTACGGCTCTTCTTTGGATGGTTAATCTTTTTCCTAGATGCTTTACTTGTTGTGTGACGCTGACAATATGATGGTCCATTACAGGTCACCTCGTTCTTAGATTATAATAATTACTATATTATAATTATCCTTTTTATTTTGTGTGTAGTCAACTTTTTCTTTCTATATCTTATCCAGCTCAGGGTTTGCGTGTGCATGTTTCTGGGGGAAGCGTAAATCTTACATAAGAGGGATAATGAAATAGGGGTTTTCTTTTCGACCAAAACATGGTAGTGTATGTGCGGATTTTGCTTACGTGATAATGTCAGGAGTGGAACCATGTGGCACGAAAAAGACGAACCGCAATCCAGATG